>CAYLJO010000356.1:0-4514 GCA_964383905.1 uncultured Blastocatellaceae bacterium | reverse complement strand
CTAAATATACGAGGACAAAAACGGATGCCGGAAAGGTCAGGTAAAGTTTCAAGAAGAGAGTTTCTCATTACCGGGGCGGCGACATTAGGCACGATGAGCGTGGCCGGACTCCCGGCGCTTGCCGGGCAAAGCTCCGAGCCCGGCGGAGCAAACACGGGGCGGGCACTACTGCGGCAGAAGAACAAGGTGCTGCACATCATCGGCTATTCGCATATTGATGCCGCATGGCTGTGGCCCTGGCGCGACGGCTCCAACGTGGCGCTGACGACGTTCCGCAGTGCGCTGGACCGCATGAATGAGACGCCCGGCTTCTGCTACAGCCACTCTTCAGCCGCCCACTACGCCTGGGTCGAGCGGGCGGACCCAAAGATGTTTGAGGAGATTCGGCAGCGGGTGCGCGAAGGCCGGTGGGAGGTCGTGGGTGGCTGGCCTGTGGAACCGGATTGCAATATCCCGTCCACCGAGAGTTTCGTGCGCCACTGCCTGTACGGTAAAGGCTATTTCCAGCGTGCGCTCGGCGTCGATGTGAACATCGGCTTCAACCCCGACTCGTTCGGCCACGCGGCCGGTTTTCCGGCGATCCTCAAGCGCGCGGGCTATCGCTACTACGTGTTCATGCGCCCGCAGGAGCACGAAATGAAGCTGCCGCTGCTGTTTTGGTGGGAAGCGCCCGACGGCTCACGGGTGCTCACCCTGAGAATCCGGCGTGGTTACAGCATGAGCGCCGAGAGGATAGCGGATGCTGCGCAGAACAATTTTGCCCCCGGCTTCGATCACGCCGCGTACTTTCTCGGCGTGGGCGACCACGGTGGAGCAGTCACCAGGGAGCAGATCAAAAGAGTCCTGGAACAGCAGCAGGATTCCTCGCTCCCGGAGCTTCGATGGAACACTCTGACCAACTTCTTCGCGGCCGTCGAACAGTCGAAGGCGGCGGCCGATCTGCCGGTCGTCAGGACGGAGCTGCAGCACCACGCGCGCGGCTGCTACTCGGCGTACGGGGAGGGGAAGCAGCTCAACAGACGGGCGGAACGCTGGCTCGGCCAGGCTGAGACGATCTCGCTTGTCGCGAATCTAAGCCAGGACCATCCTTATCCCGGGCAGGAGTATGCGGCCGCCTGGTGGAAGGTTCTTTTTAACCATTTTCATGACATCATGGCCGGCACCGCGTTGTATTCGGCTTACCAGGACTCAAGGGACGGCCTGGGCTGGGCGTGCGAGACGGCACAGACCTCCAGGGTTGAAGCGCTGGAGGCGCTGGCAAGGCGTGTTGATACGCGAGGGGTGGCGGAGGGCGCGGTATTCCTCTTCAACTCGTTACCCTGGCCCAGAAGGGCGTTGGTTGAATACCACACCGAAAGAAATCCAAGCCGGGCGCCGGTGCCGATCACGCATCTCGCGACAAAGGAAGGGAAGAAGATTCCCGTCCAGTGGCGTGGTTCGGACAGCATGACCAATTTCTTCCCGCGACTCTCGGCGTGGGTTGACTTGCCGCCGTGCGGGTACAGGGTCCTGGAGCTTGTCCACGGCACGCCGCCCGATCCTGAGCCGTATCATGATTTCTTCACGATCTCGGATCGGGGCTTCGGCATTTCGTCGCTGAAATCCCCTGACGGTAAAGAATTATTGGCAGGGCCGCTGGGGCTCGTCGTCATCAGCGATACGAGCGACACGTGGGCTCACGGGGTGGCGAAGTTCCGCCAGGAGATTGCCCGCCCGATGTTCGTCTCGTCAGAACAGATCGAAGACGGCCCCGTCACGCGCGTCACCCGCCAGAGGGCCAGGTGGAACAACTCCGAGATCGTGCTCGATATTGCGCAGTTTCGTGGTGTGAATGTTGTCGAACTGCGCTTCGTCATTGACTGGCACGAGCGTGAGCAGATCCTGAAGCTGGAGATACCGACGGCGCTTGAGTCGGCGCGGGTTTTTGCTAAAGTGCCGGGCACCGCCATCGAGCGACAGACCAACGGGGAGGAGGAGCCGTATCAAGACTGGGTGGCCGTGCAGGGCAAGGTCGGCGCGGAGGACTACACGGTTGGCTTGCTGAACAACTCGACCTACAGCTACGACTGTTTGCAGGGGCTACTACGCACGGTGCTGATCAGGTCGGCGCCCTTTGCCCGCCACGATCCGAATACGGTACCGCATAATGACAACAACGCGTGGCAGGATCAGGGGAGGCAGGAACGCCGGTTCTGGCTGGTACGGGGCAAAGGGGCCTACAACGCCATGGAGCTGGACCGCCTGGCCGACGAGATGCAAACACCTGCAGAGTATGTAATGGACTCGGCGCACGAGGGCACCGAGCCCTGGGAACGTTCATTCTTCCGCGTCTCGCCCGGCACCGTCGCCGTGACGGCCATCAAGCGCGCTGAACAGGGCGAGGGCATCATCATGAGGCTGCAGGAGGGGGCGGGCCAAGCTACCGAAGCGTCGGTGGAAAGCCCATTGCTGGGAATAAATTATAGGTCGCAGATCAAGCCATGGGAAATCAAGACGCTGATGGTGGAACGAGCGAGAGGACAGCGGGCGGAGATCAGGGGGGTCAGTCTACTTGAGCGCTATAGCGGGTCTCAGATGAGTGGGACCGAGCCGCAACCAAAAGATTGAACCGCAGAGGGCACAGAGGACGCAGAGGAAAAACAGGGGAGACAAAGAACAAACAAGATAGGCCCAGCAGAAGCCAAATCCGGCGAGAAAAAGAAGCAGCCATGCCTTTGCAGGAGGGGCGGGGTTCACTTCCGTATCAGACCATCGATGTACTTGCCGGCAATCTCCAAAGCGTCGAAATCCTCCGACTGGGCTCTGGTCACAATCTGCTCAAGGAATGATTGATAGACTTCACTACGCGGCCCCTTCGTGAAGGGTAAAATGAGGTCCCGTCTGTAGCCATAAATGTGGTGATAAACATTCTTACAGATCGCAAACCACAGAGTCTCTTCAGTAATTGCAGTGCTGTAGCCTGAGGAGGCTTCACGGCACAGCTCCTCATACTCGGCGAGACTTAACCTTTTCATTTCTGTCTGTTGCTTGCTCACTCCTAACTGCCTTCCTCTTATGCCGCGCTTAAGTCTTACGGCAACTGCCGTTGAAGAGCGCGCCCTCCTCGACAACGAGCGCAGATGTTAAAACATTACCTTTGACATCAGCGGTCCGGCCGAGCACAAGCTGTCTGCTGGCGGTGATATCACCATTGACCGTCCCGTTGACCATCGCCACGGCGACATCTATTTTGGCATCGGTGACCTGCCCGCCCGAGCTAATGATGAGAGTTCCTTCACGGGAACTGATCTGCCCCGAGAATTCGCCATCAATCCGCAGCATAGACCTGAAATGTATCTCACCCGCGATCTTTATAACGTCTCCGGCGAATCCCAAAGATCCGTCCTTGATCTTGCTCGCAAATGAGTCTCGATCAACGCTTGACGAAGGGGTAGATGAGGCCGGCGCTTGATTTGAAGCAACCGGTGGCGCCGAAGTTAAAGCCTCGTCAGCGGGCCCATGAGCCGGACCGGTAGGGTTTATCTTCTTATCCGCCGCAGGTTTCTGTGCCCTGAACATATTAACTCAATCTCCCGGCCTCTGATCATCGGTTCAGTCCGACCGATAAATTGGAAGTTGTGCCCTGACCGTCTCTCATTTCTTAGGACTATTCTTATTCGTCATGCGGCAGGTGCCTTCAAATACCGCGCCTTGTTCGACCACCAAGGCGGGCGTTTGAATGTTGCCGGTGACTTTGGCGACTCGTCCCATTTCGATGCGCTCTGCAGCGGTGATGTCGCCGTTGACAGTCCCGAATATCTGCGCAACGGCAACCTGTATGGTGGCCTCAACCGTTCCGCTGCTGCTCACAATGAGCGTTCCGTCCTGCGAGCTAACTTTACCGGAAACATGCCCGTCAATGCGCAGCATGCCTTTAAAGTTCGTATCGCCGGTTAATCTCGTACTATTGCCGACAAAGCCCTGAAGAGTACCCTCTTTAATTTCACGCGCCAGCAGATCCTTGTCGGTCATCGCGCGCAAGTTTGGGGGAGTGGTCGCCGGCGTTTGTGTAGATACGTTAGAAGTAAGCGCTTCCGCGGGCTTCGGCGTCGTTACATTGGCGTCAAACGGGTGCGCCATAGGTGAAGAAGCAGGTTGTGGCGCTTGGCCGGTGGCGGCTCTATTATCTACTCTGTTTTCTTTCGGGTTTCTGAACATTTTCCACTCCAGCTAGACGGAAATAGGGATTGCGTGTGGTCGGCACAGGTTGTTAGGTATCAGTAACGGTTCGGGTTGGCAGTGACGCGAAATGACGGTCTCGGTTCTAAGGTCAGACCATGATGATTGATTAACGCGGATCAAAAGTCCCCGTGATCGCCTCGCCTATGATCACGGGGACTTCGCTTTATAAGTTTTCACCGTGACCAGCATTTACTCTGGTCTTGCGGATGACATTTTGGTGGTGCTTATATTGGTCACGGGCTGCACCAGGCCCCGGTTCACCAGCATCTTCACTTCAACTCGACGGTTTTGAC
>CAYLJO010000355.1:0-4628 GCA_964383905.1 uncultured Blastocatellaceae bacterium | reverse complement strand
TTATTTATTAACTGAACGGACTTTGGCCTTGTCAAGGGGATCAGGAAACGGTTTGCAAGCGTGCGCTTGCCTGGCGCGATAAAGGGGGAGCACTGACGTGTTAGTGCACATCGTTGCCGACTATGGTAATGGCGATCTGGCCTTCGCGGAGGTGGTCCAGCGCCTCAAATTTTACCTGCCGGACGCCGAGCCGGTGCTGACACCTGTCCCGGCTTTTTCCACGCTGGCGGCGGGATTCTGTGTCGCGCAACTGGGAATGAACGAAGCGCCCGCCGGAACCATCATCTACCATAATGTGGCGCCGCGCGCCGATGACAGGGACGCGCGCCCGGCGAATGCCGGCGAGCGGCTCGCATTCGCGCGCCTGCCGACGGGCGTCCGCGTGATCGGCGTTAATGCCGGCCACGCCTTCTCTTTTGTGCGTGACGCGGCGGAAGAGCTGCGCTGGGCCGCGGTCCCTGCCGAAGGATCGCAGTTCCGTTCACGCGACCTCTTCCCGCAGGCGGCCGGCGCCATCGCGTTGGGCCAACCCGGGGCTCTGGCCGAAGAAATCCGGCGGGCAGAGATACCCGAGGTGCCGCCGAAGCGTATCGCATATATTGACGGCTACGGCAATTTGAAAACAACCATTAAGCGAGACGCCGTTGATGCGCCCTCCGGCTCTATCATTCATGTGCGCATCGGAGGGGCGGAGCGGGAGGCGATGGTGAGTGACGGCAGCTTTGCCGTCGAGACCGGGCGGCTGGCCTTTGCGCCCGGGAGCAGCGGCTGGAAAAGCGCCCGGGGTCAGGAGAGGCGTTGGATGGAGCTCTTCCTGCGCGGCGGCAGCGCATGGGAAGCATTCGATCGCCCGCCGGTCGGGGCTGAAATAGAGGTCGAAACCGAACTGGTAAAGTCGTCCGACGCCCGGTGATGCGGCGGGAAAACCGGGGGATGATTCGCTTGGATGTATGGGAGGAGGCGGTATGAACCACTGGACGCATAAACGGCCCTCGCCGATACTCTATGACCGGGTGGCTGTGGCGGCTGAGCCGTACCACGCGGGACGAGTCCGCAAGCTGCTGCTGACGGGCGACAACCGCTTCGATAACTACAACGAGCCCGCCGCCATGCGCCAGACGGCGCTGGAGATGGGCGTTCCGGATCAAGATTTAGTGCTCGATTATGCGGGGCGGCGGACCTACGATAGCTGTTACCGCGCGCGCGAAATATTTGGTGTGCGGCGGGCGACGCTCGTCACACAGGAGTTTCATCTGGACCGCGCGCTGTACCTGTGTAATTCGCTGGGCGTTGATAGCATCGGGGTTGCCGCCGACCGCCAGGCGTACGGGGGCTCAAGGCTCTGGTGGTCAACCCGCGAGCTTGGCGCTTTGGCCACCGCCTGGCTGGACATACACCTGCTTCACCCGACCCCAATCCTCGTCAACTAGCTGCAACGATTAGGCCGAAAAATCGCCGTCCTCGAAAAAATATTCGTAACCTTTCGTCACCTTCCCTACTAAAAAAATTCGTCGGGATTCGTCGGGATTCGTCAAGTCATGTCCGTTTTGTCCCCCACCTCATTAAATCCGTGTTAACAAGTGTGCGTGAGGTGTCAAAGATCAGGGCTGGGGTGGCATTGAAAGAGGGATCAATGCCGCGAGCTATGATTATAGCAGATCGGATGAACAATATATGTATAGCAAAAATTGGGATGGGTAATAGCGGTTGAAGGCTGGGAGATGACTGCGCCTGCTTACCCTAAACTGGGCTTGTCCGGGTTGTAATAAACTCAGCGAAGTGGGCGGGCATCGTGCGCCGGTCGTGTGACACTAGAATGCGTCCCTCGCGCGCCGCCAGAGCTAACACGTCTATGTCATCCCTACCTGTTAAACCTGCCTCCGCAGCAGTCTGGAAGTCTATCTCGGCGACGCGCCGCCGCACGCCCATCACGATGTCTTCGTTAAGATCGGCATCAGACTGGAAACGGATCTTCATGAAGGCGGATGTTTATGAGCTTGATGAGAGGGCCTCTTTGCGCGCGCGATCCATTCTTTCATACCATTCGGGATGAGCTTCGCGCTGCGACTGGCGCATCTTCTCAAATTCAGCCTCCTCCTGTTCGAGGTAAGCATCAATCTCTGCCTGATGCGCCAAGTAAAAGGTGATCGCGCCGTAGACCTCCTCCAGAGTGAGCAGCGGGAACGAGCGGAGAACGCTCTCCGGTGCCGCGCCGCGGCGGAAGGCATACACCACGGAGTCGAGCGAGATGCGCTTGCCGGCGATCCGGTAGCCGCCGTCACGCTGCTCAACATATTCTTTAGTCATTTGGATCTTCTGCCCTTTCCTGTTGAGGTATCGCCTACCGGAGTCCCTGTCCCGATGACATTCTAACTCTTGGGGCTAAATATATGGAAAGGCGAATTGAACCGCAGAGGACACAGAGGACCCGAGAGGAAGACGGAGGAAACAATAAGATGAAGACGTTCGGCAGGAGCCAAATCTTGCGAGAAAGGAGCTGTGCCGCTTTCACCATTGTCGATGACGACCTTCGAAGGCAAGTACACGCCGACAGCATTCGGCTGCTATAATCGCGCTAGATATAAGTGAGGAATCGGGCTATGCAAGAGCAGACATTAATCGAGAAGATACGCCGCCTGCCGCCTGAGAAGATCGCAGAGGTTGAAGACTTCGTGGACTTTCTCGCGCAACGCACGGGTGATCGCAATTTGATCCAAGCCGCTGCCAAGCTCTCAGAAGAGGCTTTCCAGAAGGTATGGGACAACCCTGACGATGCCGACTACGACCGCTTATAAATTCGGTGATGTGGTTCTGGTTCCGTTTCCTTGCTTTAGATTTTCCATATGGAAAATTGGGGACTCACCAACACGGCTCGGCGGCTGGCATGTCAGCTTGCTCAGCAACTTTAATGTCGCGGTATTGAAGGAAGGCATCCGCCGCAGGGTGCTCTAACTAGGGCGAACAGCCTTTCAACACAGAAACACAGAGGGGGCACGGAGGAGTTGAATCCTCAGGTCGTGACGGAAGCAATTAGAAGGCAAGGCAGATCAGTGTGTGGCCGCCAGAGCCGTGGGGGCAGTATCTTCTTCGCTCTTAATCAAGGATCGGGAGCGTATCTCTTCCCATTCGCCGGGCGCGACGCGGTGGAAGGCTTTGACCACCTGCGGGTCAAACTGTGTGCCTGCGAAGCGGTCAAGCTCCGCGGCGGCCCGCTCGTACGTCATTCCGGCACGGTACACTCGATCACTGGTCATCGCGTCGAAAGCATCCGCGACGGCAAAGATGCGCGCCTTCAAATCAATCGCCGCGCCGCTGAGCTTGAGCGGGTAGCCCGACCCGTCCCACTTCTCATGGTGCTGTGCGACGACACGCGCGGCCCCTTCCAGGAAGTCTATCCCGCTTAGTATCTGTTGCCCGAGCCCGGGGTGCTCGCGCATCTCTTTCCATTCTTCATCCGTCAGGCACGCGGGTTTGCGCAGGATGGCGTCGGGGACGCCGATCTTGCCGATGTCGTGAAGTAAGGATCCAAATTCTAAAGAGCGCATTTGCTCGTCATCCAGCTTAAGCTCACGGCCCAAACGCAGACTGAAATTGACGACCCGCTCCGAATGGCCATGCGTCTCTGTGTCGCGCGTCTCCAGCGCAGCGGCCAGCGCCTTGAGCGTCGAGCGGTAAGCGTCTTCGAGCGAGGCGAGGGCGTGATTGAGCGCGGCCGTGCGCTCGATCACCGTTACTTCCAGTCGATGCTCGTAATTTCGTTTGGCGACGCGTAGGGCGTGGTGGTCGAGGGCGCGTCTGACGGCGGCCTCAACCTGTTTGAGCTCGAAAGGCTTCATGATGTAGTCGAAAGCCCCGACCCGCAGCGCATCGATGGCCGACTCGATCGTCTGCATCCCACTGATCATAATGATAGTGGTTTCAGGCGCGCGCGCGAGCACCAGCGGAATCATCTGCAGGCCACTGATGCCGCTCATCGTAATGTCGCTGATGATCAGGTCGAAGCTCCGGAAGGGGAGGACCGCCAGCGCTTCTTCGGCCGACGCCACAGCCGTGCATGAATAATCAGTGCTCAAAAGGTCGTACAGCAGACCCCTGATTTCCGGCTCATCGTCAATGATTAAGATCTCTTGTTTACGACCGGTGTTAAAGATGCCTTCCATACGCCTCAGAGTTTGTAAGGATTTCACTAGAGGGAGAGGTAACAGGTCTAGTTCCGCAGGTTTTGCGCCGCGCCCTCGATATCAGGTGGCGTGAACGCATCATCGGCCGCGCGCCGCAAGTAATGGAAAAGATCGAATTCTTTGACCGCGTAATCCGGGGCCTCGGCAGTGGTAATGCTGCTCGACGCCGCGCCGGCCCGCCGGCTCTGGACATCCAAAAAGGATGTCAACAACGTAGTTATATCGTCCGTGCCCGGTAGGATGAATCCCATAATATCTGAAGCCTCCGACGCTTTTGCTGTGCAAAACATGTGCCTGTAGCCAAAACCGCCGTAATGGGCGCGTTTCAGGCTATTTGCGGCGAGTCGGAAGTTCGATGCTATGCCGGTAGGGTGGCATTCATCATCTGGTGTGTCGGGTTATTGACGCGTGGCTCAAATGAGTGGGGTCAAAACAGTCACCGCAGAG
>CAYLJO010000354.1:0-4654 GCA_964383905.1 uncultured Blastocatellaceae bacterium | reverse complement strand
CTTAAATATTACACAGCGGCGCATCACCAGAAGCGACTACACTGTTTCGACATCGGTCGAGGCTGGCGAAGAAAGCGCACGGGGCCTGAATTTGCGCATTGGCGTTGGGGTGAGCGCCGATTAAGGGGGTACGCGCCGAAGTGCTCTTGAAGGTGCGCCTCGATAAGGTCGCCGCGATCATTGACCGCACGCTCACGACCATTGATCGTAACCCGCAGATTTTCGAACGTCTGCTACAGTCTGTTGACAAAACGGTCGGCACGGTCGGAGGCGTCGCTAATACGGCGCTGCAGCCGGGCGGTGTCGTGGGCCAGACGTTGAATAACCTGACCCAGCCGAACGGCCTGCTGAGCCAGACGGTTAATACACTGGGGCAGACCGTGCAGCGCACCGTCGATACAACCGGCACCGTCATCGAACGGACGCTGGATACGAGCGGTCAGGTGGTCAACCAACGGACGCTGGGTAACATCCCTGAACCTGGGTGGCAGCGTGCTGGGCGAAACGACCAACTCGGGTGGGCAGACCGTGCGGCGCATCAGGGACACTTCTGGCGCGGTGATTGAGCTGACGCTGGACACGGCGGGGAGAGTGATCAACTCGCGCGTCGTCAGTCAGGCGACGGGAACACCCAGATAATTCTTACAAGACCGGTACTCTGACCACCCGGCATTTCGTGGCGCAATTCATTCAGGGGGCGCATAATTGAGTGCGCCCTCTAAAGGATACCTCATCTTCGAACCCTGGGGGATCTCACCCATGGCCAAAATTCAATTGAGAGAGCGTGGTATCTATGCGCCGTCAAACGGCGGATAGTTTATTGTTGACAAGTCAGGCGGCGGTGAGGGCTGCCCGCTCTACAATCCGCAAGCTTGATTTAGATGATCAGATACCTCCATTGATCCCAGAGTCTTGCAATTGATACGGGAAGCCTTGCCTGAAACTTTATTGTAGGGTATAAACCCGCCGGTCTCCCAAACTGAGTCTTACTTCTTCCCAATTTCTGGCACTAAAAGTGAGGCGCAATCATTCTCATGCGCACAGGCGCTAAGCGCGCAGGAAAGTCATTAATAAAGGAAGGGATAACATGAAAGTGCTACTCGTTTACCCGGAGTTCCCCGATACTTACTGGAGCTTCCGACACGCCCTTTCGTTCCATGGCAAGCGATCGGCCTTTCCGCCACTGGGCCTACTGACAGTTTCCTCCATGCTGCCCGCGTCATGGGAGCGACGACTGGTTGATATGAACGTCAGGCCACTCAACGCGGCCGACATCAGGTGGGCGGATGCGGTGTTTGCCAGCGCCATGCACATCCAGAAAGAGTCACTGCGGCATGTTGTTGAGCTGGGCAAGGCCCATGGTAAGCGAGTTGTCGTCGGCGGGCCATACGCCTCGATCTGTGCTCATCAGTTAGATGACGCTGATCATATCTTTGTCGGTGAAGCCGAGACAATTTTCCCGGAGTTCTTGCGTGACTTAGGGCGCGGTGAGGCCAGCCATATTTACCAGGCCGTCGAGCGACCGGCTCTCTCCGCCACGCCCATCCCGGACTTCCGCCTCGCCAATTTCAGACTCTACAGCGCCATGTCGGTGCAGTACTCGCGCGGTTGCCCTTTCAACTGCGAGTTCTGCGACATCATCGAAATCTATGGCCGCGTCCCGCGCACCAAGAGCAACGAGCAAATGCTGGCTGAATTGGATGCGCTTTTGCGCGCCGGCTGGCGCGATGATGTTTTCATCGTGGATGATAACTTCATCGGCAATAAGCGCAACGTCAAGCGGCTGCTGCCCGAACTGGCCGAATGGTCCGAGCGCCACGATTACCCGTTCTCCTTTATCACCGAAGCGAGTGTGAACATCGCCGACGATGACGAGCTGCTTGACCTGATGCGGCGCGCCGGTTTCTGCCGCATCTTCGTCGGCATCGAGACGCCGGTCGAGGAGAGTCTCAAAGAGGCTCAGAAGGGGCAGAACACGCGCCGCGACCTCATCGAGTCGATAAGGAAGATTCAGAGCCACGGGATGGAGGTGATGGCCGGTTTTATCGTCGGTTTCGACCATGATCCCGATGACATCTTTGAGCGACAGATCAGCTTCATCCGCGAAAGCGCTATCCCGCTCGCGATGGTCAGCCTACTGGCGGCGATACCTAACACGCAGCTCTGGCGGCGGCTGGAGCGCGAAGGACGCCTCCGCGGATTTGATTACACGGGAAACAATACCGACTGTTCATTGAATTTCGTTCCAAAAATGGATGCCGCGCGGCTCATCGAGGGGTACAAATCAATCATCCGAACGATCTACAGCCCGGCCGAGTACTACCGGCGCTCCCTCGACTGTTTGGCTCAGGTGAGCCGTGACGGCGCGCCCGAGATACGCGGAACCGGGATCACAATCGGCGACATCGCGGCATTCGCGCGCATCGCCCTGACGCTCGGCGTGCGCGATCATGCCCGCTCGCAGTTCTGGCGATTTATGCGGAGCCTCCTCACCGAACACCGCGAGAAGTTCGTGCAGGGAGTTATTTTGGCCGCGATGGGCTATCATTTTCGCAAGCTGACAGACATGTATTGTGGGTAGAGGGAGAAAGCCATTTCTCTGGGTCAAACGGGTCGCGGCCCTCGCCAGCGTGTAGTGCAGAGCCTCTTCGATCTTTCATCCGGCGCGGCAACAGCGCTCATATGTCCGAAACCTACTTTGCGGAGGAACCTAGAATTATGCATGAAGACATCATCAGTTTAATGCCCAAGACCGATTTCACACGAAGGAAGTTTATCATCACCAGCCTGGCCGCCGGTTTTGCCGTCGCGGTGCAGCCCATCGTCGCACAGACTACGATCACCACCGACACCAACGGGCTGGCGGCCGGGGAGGTCAAGATTCCGGTGAGTGACGGCGAGATTCCCGCCTACCGTGCGATGCCCGATAAGGGCAAGAGCTTTCCCGTCGTACTGGTCGTGCAGGAGATTTTCGGTGTCCATGAGCATATCAAGGATATCTGCCGCCGCTTCGGGAAATTGGGATATATGGCGATCGCCCCGGAGTTGTACGCGCGACAGGGCGACGTCTCGAAGATCACCGATTTTAATAAAATCATCTCCCAGGTCGTCTCGAAAGTTCCCGACGCTCAGGTCATGTCGGATTTGGACGCGGCGGTCGCATACGCTAGGAAGTCGGGTAAGGCTGATGTCAAGAGGCTCGGCATCACCGGATTCTGCTGGGGCGGGCGCATCGTCTGGCTTTACGCCGCGCATAACCCGCAGGTCAAAGCCGGCGTCGCCTGGTACGGGCGACTGGTCGGAAAGCCCACCGAGCTGCAGCCGCAGAATCCCATCGATATTGCCGCTTCGCTCCGGGTTCCGGTGCTCGGCTTGTACGGCGCGGACGACCAGGGTATCCCGCTCAACACGGTGGAGCAGATGCGTGAAAAGCTCAAGCAGGCCAAAGCGCCGTCCGAGATCATCGTCTATCCAAATACCCTGCACGGCTTTAATGCCGATTATCGCCCAAGCTACCGTAAGGAGGCAGCGGAGGATGGGTGGAGACGCCTGCGCGAGTGGTTCAAGAAATACGGCGCCGCTTAGTCTCGCCGCGTGAGTCTAAATCAAACCGCACGCCATGGGGACAGTAGTAGGGGCAACCCTTGTGGTTGCCCGCGGCCTTTCGCCAGCTCCTGTGGTTTGATTTAGAGTCAGCGGAGGATTAAAAGGGGAGCGGAGGAAAGACCGGCCGCGTTCTCTTATGGCCCAATTTATGGCGACCTCGTCACCGGCGGCTTCACCCCGTCCTTTGGTGCTATGTAGCTGTGCCTGGTTTTAACCACCAGCTTTCCCGTCGCCTTCTGCGCTGACGGGGAGATTTGGAGCTTGAGCTTGCGCACGCTTCCGTCATGTTTCGTGTTGGAAGAGATAAAGCCCATACTGTAACGGGTACGAAGATGATCCATCAGAGTGTTAAAAGCGTGGTCCAGACTCTCGGGCGCATCATCCAGGACTTCACCCCCGGTCTCGTCGGCCACCTGGTTGAGGCTTAAGGAGTGGGCTTTAAATATACCGGCCACGCCCGTCGCCACCCGGTAAGCCCCGCTTTCCACCCGCTGCCCCGGGCTGCGCGGGATGAGCCCACAGATGACGCTGCCCGATTCGGCGATCTCGTGGCGGGCCGCGACGCCTGACGGGCCCGAACAGTCAAAGTTACTTGTCACGCCGGTGATTACGATAATGACGCGGCGACCGACCGGATTGCCCGCCGTGAGCATGTACTGCGCGGCCTCATATAAAGCGCGGTTAAGGCAATGATTAGCTTCCTCGTCATGGCCGGGCACGCGGTCCAGCGCCTCCGCAACCTTTCTTCGATCACGACTAAAACCTTCAACTAATTCCACCCTATCATGGTATGACATCAACGCGACTTCGTCCGACGGCTTGAGGCGTGCGAGGGCTTCAATCGTCGCCCGCCGGACCTTTGAGCCGAAAGGATCAAGGCAGCCGCCTCTATCGATCAATAATAAAATGGAGAGCGGAAGCGTATCCTGGCTGAAATGGGTGATCTGCTGCTTAACCCCGTCTTCCGCAAGGCTAAAGTCGTCTCGCTTCAAATCACCGACCACGCGCCCTGTCTTCTGCTGTATCACTAACGCGTCCAGGATAACTA
>CAYLJO010000353.1:0-4676 GCA_964383905.1 uncultured Blastocatellaceae bacterium | reverse complement strand
CCTTCAAATCATGGAGGTGATCGTATGACTAAGATTTTCGTCGAAGAAGAGTTTGACCTAAAAGAGGCTGCTGCCGAGTTGAAGCTCTCTGAGACTCAGCTCAGGCGAATGATTAAGCGACGCGAAATCGCATTCATCCGGAAGGGGTCAGGGCGGGGTTTGATCTTTTTTAGTGAGTCTCAATTAAGGGATTGGCGGCAGCGTCGCACGGTGCAAGCCGCAGCGTAAAGACTGTGACTATTATCTTCATCACCAAACAAACGGACGGCAATTTCAGCGTTCGGCTGGATGGCCCGGATGTGTTCAGAGAGGCCGTTCAAACTTTGAAGGAACATGTCCCATCGCATCGCCGTTCTTATGACCCACAGAGGCGAGTCTGGATCATTAAACAGTGCGCGGTGGAGCAACTTCGGCGTTGGCTTAACTATGCAGAGTACACGCTGGGCGCCGAAGTCGAGTATGAAGAGCAACCCCTGTCTGAGACGGCGAGTGCTTTCACCGTATTGCACCTGCTGCCGTCTGCGCCGCCTGAACTCATCAAAGCCGCATACCGGTGTCTGGCCCAGTTACACCATCCGGATCGCGGCGGCGACGGAGAGGAGATGAAGAGGATTAATTCAGCGTTCGAATCAATCACGCGGGGCCTCGCAACGGCATGAGGGTACGAAGACGAAAAATATCCGCCGCTGTACGATACCGGCCGAACGCGTTCTATGAGGCGATTCTGGCCCAAGCTCGGCAGGGTAAGATCGATTTAGCCTTACTTTCCGGGCCGACGCGCCTCGCGCTTAATGCTTACATGCAGGCCCAGCGTGAGCACGAATTACTCAGCAGAATAGGAGCGAGAAAACCGTGAGAGAGATAAAACGCATGCCATTTGCGAGGGTTAAAACAAACTTCGAAAAGGAAGGCATTCTGTCGCCCCGGCACGATTCAAAGCAAACGCCGGTGACTCGCCAGCAGGGGCCGACCCCACAATCAAGCATCAAGCGGAGTAGCCAATGACCACCGAGACAGCAGCAGCACAAGAGACCCGACAGCAGACGCAAACGGAAGAGGCGACAGTAGAACTTATTGAGCAGCAGCGCCGACGTGATGCACTGCGGGCCGATTTCGCCGCCCTCGCTATGGAGGATGAGACGCTTGCAGATAGGTTATTCCGCGCAATCGGCTCCGGTTCCACTGTCGAAGAGGTAACAAGCTGGAAGGCCAGGCGTGAGCAAATAAGCTACCTGATTAAGCAGAACCGGTACGAACAAACCACACTGGAATCGCAGATCAACGCGAGCGACTTGAAGATTGAAAATCTCCGGCGTGAGGCGGAGCGTTTGAGAAGCGTGCTGCCGGAGCTTGAAGCCAGAGTTAGAGCTGTTGCCGCAAACGTTGTTGCGGCGCAGCAGCAGAAAGTTGAGGCGCAGTTAATCATCGATAGCGCCCCCTTAGAACACGCCCGCTTGGAAGATCAAGTCAGACGGGTCAACGAAGCGATAGCAAGAATCGGATGAGCGACGAACAGCAGATCATCGGCACCACATGGGAACGACAACCCGGCGAAAGCGCGAAAGCACACGCGGCGGCGCGCTGCTACTTCGAGTTAGGGCCAGACAGGTCGCTCGACGAGGTTCATCGAAAGTTCGGCAAAAGTACGAGGCTGCTTGCGCGATGGTCTTCTGAATGGAATTGGGTCGAGCGGGCGCAAAGTTATGACGCTCACATACATGCGTTCGAACAGCAGGCGAAAGAGCGAGCCATCACAGAGGAAGCCAACAAATGGGCTGAGCGCCGAGCCGCGCAGAGAGAAGCGGAGTACACGGTCGCCCAAAAGCTACTAGAGCGTGCGCAGACAATGCTCACGTTCCCGCTGGCCGTGGTCGAGAAGACGATAGAGGGCGAGAAGACGGTTATCAACCCGACGCGCTGGTCTATGCGCGACGCCGCACGGCTATCGGACGTGGCGTCGAAGTTAGCGCGGTTGGTGCTGGAGCTGGAAACGGATCGCACGCAACTGGACGTGAATCTTAGTGAACTCACTGACGAACAACTTGAGGCCATCATTAGCGCTCGCCGCGGCGGCAGAGCTTGAACTGCGCAGGCGCAGGAGAGGCACAAATGGTGGGCAGGAATCCGCGCCCCTCTGGCGGCCTCTGCCCGGCCCGCAGACCTTAGCCTACGAAAGCCTCGCCGACATCACAGGCTACGGCGGTGCGGGCGGCGGCGGTAAGAGCTTCCTCGGCCTCGGCCTCGCCATCACCAGGCACGTCAAGTCAATCATCCCGCAGCGCACAAGCACAACAGCTTGTATTTGTCCCGCCTTCGGAGCATTCAACAATCCTGCATAAAGGGCGCATAACTGCATAGTGTGGGCGGGCGCATGATGTTGTGGTCTTCACGCCGGCAATATATCACGCCCCACTTTTCGCCAGACCATCAACCATCCAGTTTCAGCCTCTTCCTCTCCTGCTCACGCTCGGCCCAGGCGTCGATTGCCTCACGCCTTATTCGCGGTTCGCCGCCCGCACAACTTTCGGGGAGCGGGCTCTGATCCATCGGCCTTTTCACCCACTCAGCGATGCTCCGCTTTGAGACGCCGAGATAGATTGCCGCCTCTTCCCTCGACAGGTAAGGCTTGTGTGAGAGGCGCATGTATTCGTTGATCTCGGAGCGTGTCTTGTCGGTAAGGAGATCATGCTCAATGCCATGCTCAAGAGGGGACTGGCGCGGCATCTCCTCGCGTACTATCTCTCGCACGATCTCACGGATCAGGTGTCTCAGCGCATCCTCAATCTCGCCCATAGGACTGACCTCCGGTCGACCATTCTCGCGCATATCCTGCGCGGCTACTATTACAAAGGTGTGGTGAGTACACCTCTGCGAAAAGTGACGGCGCGAATGCGCATCCTGCCTTCATTTCAAGTGGTGCTGCATGACTGGAAAAGTCCACCACAATTGGTCCGGAGCGCACGCGTTTACATTGTTAACATGCCGTGCACATTGTAAACAAGATGTATACAGGAATGCGCTAAGCCCTTTATTTGGTGCGTCTACAAATGTAGACATTTTGTCTACAAACGTAGACACAACATCCCGAAATTCGGGGGTGACGTGTCTTATTAAAATCAGATGCGTGAGCATCTCCTGACCCAACTCTCTAGTTTTTGTATTCCATAAACATTGCTCGCTCCTTACCAGATATGCGCCAGATATGCGCCAGATTTGCCCTACAAGTGTTTTGGGTATGCTGGAGTCGGCGCAATCACGAGCTTCACAGGAGGCTGCGGCGCGCGCCTCCATTGAAGCCGAAGCGCAACTCGCTGCGTGAGCAGGCGAACAAAGCGCTTGCCGAGAATGCTCTCGGTCTGATTCCCAAGCACGGTAGGGACGCGGCGGCAAGATTCCTGCCGGAGCTGAAATACCGGATGGGGACCTTGGCCGCCAAGCGTGCCGAGTTTATCTCTAACCTCATGGGTGCGCACCGCGAACTCAGAAGCTTAAAGGCCACAAAATCGCAAACAGCGCGCCCTGAAATCATGAGTTCCGCCGGCGCGACCGCAGCCGCAGGCGCTCAAGGGAGAGCGAAAGGCGAGATAAATCCAGCCGGATGGCTCGTCCTTCACAAAATCGCATCAGGGCCGGCCATTGAACTTAGTAGAACCCACCTATTGGAGCCTAATAAAACATTTGGTTGCAGTCGTGCGATGTGATATGTATGATCAATGATAAGCATTTCATCAAAGCATTCCGAGGAGCACGTCAAGACATTTAGACGATGGCCTGAGTTGGCATTGCTGCTCCATATTGTGTCAATCTTTGCGGCCATAGATGCTTATGAAAAATCGATCTTTCTAACGAACGGAGTGAAGGCGGAAGAAAATGGCAAAACATTTTAGCGATTTAGAAATCAAGGTTCTTTCCGATCTCGCGAAGGCCAGTGATTGGAAAAGACCGCAAGAACTGGGCGGCACTACCAAGAGCCCGCACAGCCGGATACTGAGGAAGCTTTCCGACAGCGGGCTTGCCGAAAAGAGGCGGCGGAGCGAGGATGAAAGTAAGCGCTCAGGCTATCTCTATCGTATCACGGAAGAGGGCCGCGCGACCCTGCGCCGTGAACAGGTGCAGGGAGCTGAAAGCTCCTACGGTTTGCCGGAACGCCACGAGGGGCGACAGCCCCAGGGAGGGCCGAGCATCTAGCCCACAATGTGTTAGTTGCGACAGCTCATCCACCAGTGTTTGCGTCAAGAGCCCGGTATTGAAAAATTTCAGGGCAGTAAACTCCAGGGCCATCGTCTTTCGCTTGAGCCGAGGCTATTATTCTTAGCGTCACTGTTCCGGAACTCTATCCCCTTTGCGCGATGGTGATTACCCTCGATGTCCAGATACCCATCGATATTACGGGCCACCTAATGGAAGCGCTGCCGGAGTCTGCTTTTATAACACCGGTATGGTGTCGTTAACAATGCCGGCTGTGGAAAATGGCTAGGCAGTGCGGCTAACGAACAGGCTCGCCGCATCGTAATGAGCCCGTTTTGAATTAACAATCGGGGACATTAGATTCAGCAACCTTAGCCCGCCCTTTGTCTCTTATTCCGGAACATTGGTGAAATCAGCGTCGTCATCTGTGTCTGGTTTTCAAGCCTTAGTATCTTAATGGCGAAAGAATCAGCCCCATTATTACATAA
>CAYLJO010000352.1:0-4706 GCA_964383905.1 uncultured Blastocatellaceae bacterium | reverse complement strand
TGATACGCCCGCCAATGTCTGCACCGGAATGAATTCGCCAGCGGTATCACTTTTGGTGCAAGCAAGCTAAGAAATCGCTAAGGGAGAACCTCTGTTGGGGTTGTCCAAAGTTGTGAGTGCCTAAACTTACAACTACCGGAGCAACTCATGGACAGCTTACCACCTGAGATCGTCGGCTTCATATCCAGTTTGCGCCCGCTTATGCGGGCCGAGGTCTCTGACAGCTTTTGCTTCCTGTTCATGGGCGTGCTGGTCGGGAAGCCAAGTACGGCACAGTCCGCTCAAGTGTCTTTGCGCCGCCCACCTACCAGCTCCAACGCCTGTCAGACCTGTTCTGCTGGCACAAGCTTTCCCACTAAGCGTTGATCGCTGGCTTGGCACGTTTAACCTTGGCGGCGCTCTACCCGCAAGGCTGCCCGGCACGAACGTCCTTAGCTCTATTCTTCAGAGGTTTCGCTGGACCGGAGGGCGCGGGCCGGCACTCTCAGGGCTTTAGCCCACACGTTCCCGGTCGATAACGTAGCGGGCGATCTCGACACGGTTGTCGAAGTTCTTCTTGGCGAGGATGTGGCTGATGTGGTTCTCAACCGTCCTCACGCTGATGTTAAGTTCCGCGGCGATCTCCTTGTTGCTCAGACCCTGCGCGACGGCTCCCGCGACGCGCTCCTCAGCGCCGGTTAACTCCTCGTCATGAAACGGCAGGTCTTGACCAGGTTGGGATCGGCCGACTAGCCGCGCGATCCCGGCGTGGGTGCGCTCGACGCGGTTAAGAATGTTGGCGATCACCGCCACCAGCTCATCCGGCTCGAACGGCTTCGTGAGGTAAGCATCGACGCCGGAGCGGAACCCCACGATCCTGTCCGCCGTCTCATCTTTCGCCGTCAGGAAAACGATCGGGATCAGCTCGGTGCGCGGTGAGGAGCGGAGATGGCGCGCGAGCGTGTAGCCGTCCATGCCGGGCATCCGGATATCACTGACGATCAGATCCGGCAGCCGTTCGGCCACACGTATAAGCGCCTCCGCGCCGCCCCGCGCCGTCGTCACGTCGTAGCCCGCGGCGCGCAGGCACACCGCCACGGCGCGTAAGAGGTTCGGCTCGTCATCGACTACGAGTAGCCGTTTCCGCATGACCTTCCTCCTCGCTCATCGCGCGCCCCCCGTGGTAGACCGGGAGATACAGGGTGAAGATGCTGCCGTGGCGCGCGACGCTTTCCACGTTAATGCGCCCGCCCGCCTGCTCGATGATGGTCCGCGCCAGGTAGAGGCCGAGGCCGACGCCGGGGGCTTCGGCGCCGGGCGACGAATCATTATCCGGTGAATCATTAAGGGATGTTACCGCCGGGCGGCCGCGATAAAACTTCTCGAAGATGTACGGTATGTCTTCTGTCCTGATGCCACATCCTGTATCCGCGATGCTGATGGCCACTTCGTCACCCACCCGGCGGGCCGACAGTGTGATGCGCCCGAACTCCGGCGTGTACTTGATGGCGTTTTCGATCAGCCCGCAGATCACGCGGCGCAGCGCGCTGCTATCGGCGAGCACGGGCGGGAGTTGCGCCGGCAGTTCCGCCCGGAGATCCTGGGCGCGGGCCTCGGCCGTGTGGCGCTCGATCAACATACAGGCTTGAGCAACCTCCGTGACATCCACCCGCGAGCGCGAGATCGTGAATGCGCCCGCCTCAATCCGCGACAGGTCGAGGAGGTTGAGCACGAGGTCGATCTGCCGGTCGCACTCGGCGGCGATGGTTTCCAGGTATTCATGGCGCTCCGCCTCGGTCTCCCCGCCGCGCAGCATGACGCGCGTCAAGGTCTTGATCGTCGTCAGCGGCGTCCGCAGCTCGTGCGAGACGCCGCCGACGAACTCGGACTTCAGCCGGTCCAGCTCGGCTAGTCTCATGGTGCGTTTTTCAATCTGCTCGGCCATGTCGTTGAAGGCTGTGCCGAGGTCTGCCATCTCATCACTCCCCCCGACGGCAGCACGCGCGGTGAGGTCGCCTGCGCCGAACCGCCGCGCCGCGTCTCTCAACCGGCTCACCGGCAGGGCGATGCTGCGCGTGATAATGAGCGCGGCCGCCACCGCGCAGAGTAGCGCCAGCAGGCTGAAGAGCAGGTAGCGGGTCAGTTCCCAGCGTGCCGGTTTATACAACGTGGCGCTCGCTGCGCCGATCGCCACAACGCAGTCGGTCGAGCCGACGCGGACCAGCCCGTAGATGCGCCGCACCCCGTCATAGGGACTGACCGCCTCGACCACCGCCTTCGGCTGGTTGTTGAGTGGGACGAACAGGGGCGACCCGCTCCGGTCGGTGCCGTAATACGTCTTCTCGGTCGAGCTGCGATAAAGGACGCGGCGTTGCGAGTCGAAGACGGCAATGATTGACTCGTCCGATAGTTCGATGTTGCGGAAGAGTTCGCCGAGGGCGGATCCGTCGACGCGAGCGATGATCGCCCCGCCTCCCTCGACCGGCGTCGCGATGGCGATGATGGGTCGGCCCTCGCCGCGGGTCCAATCAGTCACCACCGCCCAGGAGTTGCGGCGGCGCATCTCGTCGCGCAGCGTGCCGGCGAGTTCGGCCGGCAGCGGCTGGGCGTTCTTCGGTTGCGTGACAAAGGCGTTACCGGCAGCGTCGAGTACCTGCAGATCAATCCAGTACGGGCGCGTGTTGACGATGAAGGGCAGGCTTGCTGCAAGAGGGGGCGGCGGGTGCTGCGCCGCGATGGCGGCGAGCGTCGTGAGCGGTTGCCGCTGGCCGTCGATCCACCGCTCAAAAGCGACGGCCGCCAATTCCGCCTGCTCCTCCACCGAGTGGTTAAGCTGCCTCCGGCTCTCCCGCCACATCCCCCACAGCACGGTGAGCCCGACCAGCGTCAGCGGAACGGCGATGCCGATGGAGAGCGCCATCAATCTCCCGCGGATGCCTATCTGTGGCCGCCACCCTCTCATCACACCGCCGTCCCACCCATCGTTTGCAACATCCTGAACCCCGCATGCGCCGCGACAACTGAAGATAAGTTCCGCCCGCACAACCACGATCTCAGTAAACCACCGTTGGAAGAGACCCGCGCGTTGAGGCTCTCGCGCGGTAAGTATAGCAATTGGCCGCGTTCTCCACATAAGGGGAAACACCTATGCCATATAAGTAATCCTACCGTCTCGTGCGGCCCCCGGAACTTCTAAGATCTCTGCTTTGCCGAAAAACAAGATGGAACCCCGGGGTTTGCACCGTAAGCAGGAGAGTGTGGGCCGCACGCTGGCGCGCGGCACGACGAAGAAAAGAGGTGATAACTGCCTTGGTACGGGAGTTGCCCGGTCACCTGAATCTGCGAGGCCGGAAGAAGTCGAGGCCGACAAACTGGTCGCCTCGGGGAAGATTCTACTTTGCACCGTCACCAGTCTCGATCTATCTATCTGTTCCGAAAATGGCTGTAGGCATATCCATCGCCCTATTCTGCAGAGATGGCGCGGCTGCTGGACATCGAAGTGTTCTCCCTTCTTGCCCCTATCTCCGAATAGAATAGCCACGCCTTGCCGGGTGGAATCATGAGGTGTTATTTGCTTAATACGCGGGGCTTTATAATCCCTTTAACCTGCGTTCTTTTGCTCGCCTCCGGATCTTCCGTCACCAGGGCGCAGACACGGACCTTTACGCAAGCGAATGTCGATTACGTTCTGCAACTCCCTTCAGCGAGGTGGCGCGCCATCGAACGGCCGGATAGCGTTCACCAGCATACGGAGTTCATCTACGCCGACGGCAGCGGCGGGCGCCTACGCATCCGCAAAGAGGCGGTGGAGGAAGGCGTGACCCCGATTGAGCAGGCCCGCCGCGACCGGGAGCGGATCTTACGCTACCTACCCGGTTACGTGGCGGACAAAGAGGAGAGTTTCGCGGGACGCTTGAGCGGCATCACATTCTCCTACGAATACGTCATCGGGGGAAGCCGATGGCCGGGCGGGATCTACTACCTACAGGCCGACAATCGCACTATTTACACACTGCGCTTCACAGGGATGTCCGAAAGACTTTTACGGATACGCAATCAGACTGACTTCATCGCGCGCAGCTTTCATTTGAAATAGATGTTTCTGCTGAACTGAACTGCGGGCAGTTTATCCGCGAGGCCTGTTTGCGAGCGACACGACCCAGGGAGAAACTCTATTGAACATCAAATGATCCCGTGTAGGCTGTCAGCCCCTCCCCACAAAAAACTGTAATTACGCTTGCGGAGGTGGGTAGTAACACCCATCCTAAATAGGTAACAATACTGTTGTGTGGATAAGACTTCTCACTTAGGTTAAAGGCCAGGTTGTCCACGGCTCGCCGCCGGATCGGTTTTGCAAAAGAGTGTCGGGATCTGGGGCAAAGAACTGCAAAAGCTACGGGCGTGATTGTTTACGCTTTAGTGCACAGAATTGCCAACCGCTCCAGGGGGACAGGCGAAGGGGCTGCTCGAATACTGAATGGCGCCACTACCGCTGCAATGAGCCTGAGACGGCGTCTGCCGGTAGCGGACTTGAGAAGACCGAATGTTGAAGTGCGGTTAGATTAATCACCCTGGTTACTTACTTTCGCGGCGTGAAATGATCGCTGACACGGCATTAATAGAAAGATTCTAGAGCTAGGAGGAAAATTCATCATGGATAAACGCGTTATTCGCATCTTGGGGAGCATCGCCCTTTGTTTTACCACGGCAAGTCTCGCCTTCGCGCA
>CAYLJO010000351.1:0-4801 GCA_964383905.1 uncultured Blastocatellaceae bacterium | reverse complement strand
CTAAGTTCGGGTGACAGCGTTGCCATTGCTCAAATGGATATGCTGCCCCGGCGTGGGGAATCCCGCCTCGCCGAACACTTCGCGGATCGCCCGGTTCGTATCGAAGTAAACCTGCCAGTAATCATTGTTATGACAGTACGGGCGCACGGCCAGCACCGGCCCCATAGGCGTAAACTGCAATATCTCCACATCAGGGGCCGGCTCGGTCATCACGTTCGGTATCTCACTGAGCCGCTCTTTCAAGAGCCGGGCCGCCGCGCCGTGATCCACCGAATGGTCGAGCTGCGCGACGAGGTCGACGCGGCGGTAGGCGTTGGCCGAGAAGTTTTGGATGTTATCGGAGAAGAGCTTGTTGTTGCTGATGTACGTGCGCACATTGTCGGGCGTATTGACGGTCGTGACGAACAGGCCGACCTCTTGCACCGTGCCGAGCATGCCGGCCCCCTGGATCACATCGCCGGCTTTGAACGGGCGCAGGATCATCAGGAAGACCCCGGCGGCGAAGTTCGACATCAGGCCGCTCCAGGCGAGCCCGATGGCCACGCCGGCCGAGGCGATTAGTGCGGCGAACGTGGTGGTCTCCACGCCAAAATAGCCCAGGATGGCGACCACGAGCGCGATGTTTAGCAGTACGCTGACGGTCGAGGCGAGGTAGCTGATGAAGATCGGATCGATCGGACGCTTCCTCAGTGCCCGTGAAAGCAGACCGACGGCAAAGCTAATCAACCAGCGTCCGATCACCCAGATGGCAATGGCGCCAAGCACCTTCAACCCAAAATGTGTCGCCCAAATGAGCAGATCCTGCGATAAGTTGGTGAAATTCATAGTTGTATCCTCGTCACCTGCGCTTTACTCACCGCGTCCAAGCGGAGGTCGCAAACGTACGTTAATTGTCGTGACAACTACTTGACGGATGTCCCTTGTGTGGCTAATACCTGGCCTTGCCCATCGCGCTCGGGGGTAGACCTCCGTGAAACTAAACTTTCGTCAAAGGGCTTCCCGGCCGCCCATCACGTCATGTGACGTATGAGCGGCTGTTTATGAGGCTTCATCTGGCTTATGACGGTCTTCCAGCAAGTTCCGGCGGTGCCATAACGCCCACGCCACACTTGCCTCGACCTCCTCTAAATTAAACGGCTTAATCAAATAATCGAATGCCCCAATATTGACAAGACCCTGCACATACTCTCGATCACCCAGAACAGAAATGACGATCACCAGCGTATCGGGCCAGCGCTGCTGAATAAGCCCTAACAGCTCTAAACCGCTCATCCCCGGCATCGAGATATCCGTCAGCACCACGTCATAGTGCTCCGATTCTAAATGGGCGAGGGCCTGTTCAGCCGTCTGTGCCATATGACACAGATGCTTACCCTCAAACAGCTCATAGAGCGTGTCGAGGATGACGGTATCATCATCGACGATCAACAGAGCGCCCATGATCGTCTTCCTTTCCGTTCAGCTCGGCGCAGACAGGCGAAGTATCGTGTGTGGTCGCCCCTACTCATTTTAGCAATCTGCGCACCGATGAGGTGGCCTCTCGGGGCCAAATTTTTCGACCGTTCCGTAACGCACAGGAGCAGCATATATCTCAAACGGGCTGGTGGGAAGCTCTACCGGTGCGACACACAACCGGCACCCTCTTTCAAATAGCGCACGCCGGCGCGCGCTATTGGCATCACGGCTGAGAGACCTGTCTCAATATCAAATGTGTAAGCACCGGGGCGCCGGCACGCTCCGCAAACCATCGGCCCCTGAAATTTTGATCAGTAAACGCTTAGTCCTCGGCTTTACGTCACGGAGCGCAACGACGATCTGCAACCCCCTCGGGCGCCCTTATCAGAGCGTGTGATATTCATCATGCCGCGCTCGGAACACCATATGTTGTAATCATAACTTTCCCGCGAAGGAGGAAAAACGATGCCATTCGTGCCGATCAAAATAATGCCGTTGAGTAAAGAGACTCAACAAACGCTGTTGCAAGGCTCGTATAGTCCGACCAGAATTTACTCGATCACCTTCCCGTTATCCGCCGCGCCTCTTCCGGAATGGTCTGATATTTTTGACAGAGTCTGGCGCGAATTAAAGCCGGGTCAGACCGGGATGCGGGCCCAAGCTAATAGAAGTGAGCTAGCCCTCAACTGTCCTCTTGAGCAGATTGAAGCGGTCTTCCCTCACTTGAAAGCTGCCGTGGCCGCCGCGAATGAACAATACCGGGTAGTGCTCCAGAAGATCGGGGACGAGGAGGCGGAAAAGCAAAGGGCTGTTGAAGAAAGCAGGCAAGCCGAGCAGCGGGCGATTCACGAAACACTTAACAGGCTCGATTATTCATAGTGTAAAAAATGGAAGAGGGGGTCCTCACCGCAGATCACTTGGAAGGAACGGCTTGATGAATTCTCCTCATCACTCTTTTCCTTCCGTGTGACACTCCCGCACGCGCACCTTTACGGGTGACCTTGATCAACCCATCTCACTTCCTCCAGCGGCTCGACGGTCGGGATGTCGAGGTTGACGACAATCGGCTCCTGTCCGCTACGCACCAGGACGCATTCAAGATCCTGTTCAGCGCTGGCATTAATTTCCTGGTGCGGCACGTACGGCGGAACGTATATAAAATCGCCGGGACCCGCCTCGGCCACGAACTCAAGATGATTCCCCCAGCGCATTCGGGCCCGGCCCTTTACGACATAGATTACACTTTCCAACTCGCCGTGGTGGTGCGCCCCGGTCCTGGCGTTGGGATGAATGGTGACCGTCCCGGCCCAGATCTTGCTCGCCCCGGCGCGCGCATAATTGATGGCGGCGGCGCGCGTCATACCGGGAGTTTGAGGGGTGTTGAGATCAAGCTCTCCGGCGCGCACGATGCGAATACCGTGGCTCTTCCAATCAGGCTTAGTGCTACTCTCCGGCATAGGTGGTCTTCTCTAACGAATGGACGAGCCGTGCCCTGTTACACGGGAGGGCGGTTTCCGGTAATGACCACCGACAAGGATAAGGGTAAAGATTTCTCCGCGCAAGATTTGACATTAAACATGCCCGGAACCGCCTCTAAGCATTAGGGCTCTCGGACGCTTCGAGCCTCAACGCCCTTTCATGCCCGCCTTTCCCGATGCCGGGACGTGCGTCTACTCTATCCGGTCTCCGGTATGTGTTGATCAGAACTACCGACGCCACTATCACCGCAGCGGCAATCAACATCCGCATTGAGACCGGCTCGCGCGCTACTGCCCAGCCGAGCAGGACCGCTACAACCGGATTGACGTAGGCATAAGTCGAGGCGCGCGCAGGCGTCGTCACGCGTAACAGCCAGCCGTAGGAGCTGTAGGCGACAAGTGACCCAAAGACAATCAAATAAGCGAGCGCCCCGGCCGAAAGGAGGGAGACCGCCCGGATATCAAGCTTGGCCCACTCGCCTGCTATTGATCCGGCAGCGAACAGCAACATCCCGCCGGCGATCATCTGCATCGCCGCCGCCATCAAAGCTGATCGGGGAAGCTTGGCCCGAAGCGAGTAGATAGATCCGGTGGCCCAGGAAAGCGCCGCCACAATCACGGCCAGTCCCCCGAGCGTGTCCACCCGCCCGCCGCCGCCCGCTAAATCTTCCGGACCAACCAGGAGCAGCATGCCGGCAAAGCCGGTCAAGAGCCCCAAAACCACTTTTCCGCCTGGGCGTTGGCCGCCGGGCCGCGCCCAGTTCAGTAACACAATCCACCACGGCTCGGTCGCAACGAGCAAGGCGGCCAAGCCTGAAGGCACCCTCTGCTCTGCCCAGACGACCAGGCCGTTGCCACCCAACAGGAGGAGCCCGCCGATCACGGCGGCTGGCCCCCAATATTTTCGCTCGGGCCGCGGGGCCTCCCGCAGCCGCGCCCAGGCATAGAGTAGCGCTCCGGCGACTAAGAACCGTGTGCCCGCCATCAGGAACGGCGGCAGCGTTTCGAGACCGTACCGGATCGCGAGATACGTTGAACCCCAGATCAGGTACACGGCAGCGAATGCCGCCATTAACTTTACCCGCGAGGGCGCCTCCTTCACCACATTTTCAGGCATCTCACACCCCCCGACGGCCCGTTGACGAGCCCAAATAACCGGCTATACAATATATAATGGTTAGAAAGTATCATAGAATTATACAACCGGTCAAGGGCAGTTTGGTGGTTGCAAAAGAACGGTTCGTGGGATGAAGCGGCGCGATGAGTGAGACCGTGACACAGGCGGGTGACCTTAAGCTACTGGGCGGGCGGCTCTGTCTGGACTTTACTAATACTATTGATCCGAGGGCCGGCGGGGAGGCGCGCGAGTATCTGACAAGCTACGCCGAGCTGGTGGCATGGAGCCGGCACACTGATATTTTGACGGGTAGACAAGCGAGACGTCTCATTAAAGAGGAGGCGAGGCGTACGCAAGATGCGGCACTGGTTCTCAACAAAGCCATTACTCTTCGCGAGGCGATCTATCGCATCTTCTTAGCCATAGCTCATCGGCGCCGACCGAATGAGAATGATCTCACAGAGCTGAACAACGCTCTATCAGGGGCCATGGCCCGACTCCGGATCGCCTCCGGTGCGGAAAGCTTTGTATATGTTTGGGACGACGATCAAGCGGCGCTTGACCGGATGTTGTGGCCGGTAGCGCAATCGGCGGGCGGGTTGCTTACCTCCGGCGAGCTGGACAGGGTACGTGAATGTCCCGGCGACAAGTGTGGTTGGTTGTTCGTGGACCTGAGCCGGAATAACAGCCGCCGCTGGTGCGATATGAGTGTGTGCGGCAACCGGGCCAAGTCACGTCGGCACTACAGGCG
>CAYLJO010000350.1:0-4812 GCA_964383905.1 uncultured Blastocatellaceae bacterium | reverse complement strand
CTACAGGCGTACAGTCCAGAGCGGTACGGCCATCTCGATGGTTACACGCAGGATGTGCTCGACATCTGCGCCGCACTCGAGCTGAAGAACATCATCTTCGTCGGCCACTCGGTGAGCGGAGTGGTCGGAATGCTGGCCTCGATCCGTGAGCCTGAACGATTCGAACGCCTCATTCTCGTCGGCCCCTCGCCCCGTTACATCAACGAGCCGCCCGACTACGTCGGCGGCTTCGAGCGCGCTGACATCATAGGGCTGCTCGACGTGATGGAGAAGAACTACATCGGCTGGGCCAACTTCCTGGCGCCCGTCGTGATGAAGAACCCGGAGCGGCCGGAGCTGACGCAGGAGCTGGAAGAGAGCTTCTGCTCTACAGATCCGAAGATCGCGCGGCGGTTCGCCGAGGCCACCTTCTTCTCGGACAACCGCGGCGACTTGGCGAAGGTGACCATCCCGTCTCTCATCATGCAGTGCTCGGAGGACGCCATCGCGCCGTCAAAGGTCGGCGAATACCTCCGCCGCCACCTGCCTTTAAGCACGCTGCGTGTCATGCGGGCCACAGGTCATTGCCCGCACATGAGTCACCCGGAGGAGACTATCCAGATCATCAAGGAATACCTGACGGCCGAACGCGCCGCTTGAGCGGCCCCCCCGTCGGCCAGTAACTCAAATGGACGACCTGCTGAATACGGCTCCGTGCGGCTTCCTGTCATTCACCGACGACGGTCGGGTCGTCCTCGTCAACGCCACATTGTTGGACCTGCTCGGGTTCGAACCTGATGAACTGTTAGGGCGACACGTCGAGTCCCTGCTGCCGGTCGCCAGCCGCATCTTCTACCAAACGCACCTCTTCCCGCTCCTCAAATTGCACGACAAGGTGGAGGAGGTCTATTTCTCTATCCGGTCGAAGGGTGGGGCGGAGATACCCGTGCTTGTCAATGCGGTGCGACGTGAGCGTGACGGACTCGTTACCAACGACTGCGTCCTGATGCAGATGCGCCAGCGCAATCAGTACGAGGACGAGATCCTTGAGGCGAAGCGCGCGGCGGAGGAGTCCACCCGCGCCAAGGACGAATTCATGGCCATGGTCTCGCACGAGCTGCGCACGCCGCTGACGGCCATTCTCGGCTGGGCGCGAATGCTGCGGACGGGGAATCTTGACGAACCGACGGCGGCGCGCGCTCTTGGCGCAATCGAGCGGAACGCGGAATCGCAGAACCAGCTGATCGGAGACCTGTTGGATTTCTCGCGCATCATCTCCGGCAAGATACGACTCGACGTTGGGCGTGTTGAACTGGCGTCGGTCGTCGAATCGGCCATCGACGTGGTCAGTCCTGCGGCCGACGCTAAGGGGATCAGGCTCCAGGCCGTCCTCGACCCGAAGGCGGGCCCCATCTCCGGCGATCCCGAACGCTTACAGCAGGTGATGTGGAACCTGCTCTCGAACGCCGTCAAATTTACCCCGAAGGGGGGGCGCATCCAGGTCCGCCTCGCCCGCATCAACTCGAGCGTCGAAATTACCGTGAGCGACACCGGGCAGGGCATCAGTGCTGAGTTTCTGCCCTACGTCTTCGACCGCTTTCGTCAGGCAGACAGCGTGACGACGAGGCGGCAGTCCGGACTCGGTTTGGGGCTGGCGATCACTAAGCACCTCGTTGAGCTGCACGGCGGAACCATCCGTGCGGAGAGCCCGGGCGAAGGTCAGGGCACCACCTTTGTCCTGAGGCTGCCCGTGATGATCGTGCATCACGCGGAGCATTTCTCCGAGGACACCGCCGAGCGGCGGCCACCCTTGGGTGAAGACGAGCGGCCGCCCGCGGAGCTAAAGAGGCTGGACGGAATTCACGTGCTCGTCGTCGACGACGAGCGAGATGCCCGCGAGCTGCTGGCGACCATCCTGACGCAGAGCGGGGCCGCTGTGACTGTAGCAGCGGGTGTCGCCGACGCCCTTGACAAGCTGGGGCGGGTGAAACCGGACCTGCTGGTGAGCGATATCGAGATGGCAGACGAAGACGGGTACTCTTTGATTCGCAAGGTGCGTGCATTGGAGAAGGACCGTGGGCGAAGACTCCCGGCCATCGCTCTGACGGCGCACGCCAGGTCTTCGGACCGTCTGCGCGCGCTCTCGGAAGGCTATCAGATGCACATCACGAAGCCGGTCGAACCGGCCGAGTTAGTACTCGCCATCACTAATCTTATCGGCGGTCCGTTCAAAACTTAGCTCCCTTACTTTGGTGCAGGCAATGCGAAGGGCAACTCCTATGTGGGGTCATTCAGAGCTGACTCGTTGGCTTGCTCGCTTGTCACCGGCATCGTTTCCTCGAGCTCGGCGATCGCAAGTTGTCCATCCCTTTGACTGAGCGGATCAATCGAACGCCGGCAGTCACGAGGTGCGCGATATAACTTTGCAGAAATGCGGCAAGAGCAAGACTCGTGGCGATGCCTTCGCGCGCGAGCGTATTCCCAGGACAACGGCCAAGACCGCTGAAGTGCCACGTTCGCTGAATGCGATGGATGGAGCCAGTTCACAGGGTGGTCGGGCCATGCGGCGCGCAACGCTACGAGGGAGCACGCGGGCCACGTTCCAACCCGAAGGTGGTGCTGACGGCGATGGGTCATAGTCACGTGCAGCCTCTTAGTCATCGATGTAATCGTTAGCGAAGATTTCATAACTCAGTCTCAGCGGACCTGTGACGCGAAATAATTGATTTCCCAGTCGATCAATCCGGGACGCTCCCAACCGGGAAAAGCCGCGACGATTTCGGGCTTGTACTCGCGGATGATGTCCTCGGCCGACTTGCCCTGCAGGCGGAGCATCCGCACCTCGCGCCCGACCGTTTCGATGTGGGACGCAAGGTCGCGGGCGATGTTGATGGGGCCCCGCTCGCCGTGGCCCGGAACGATCACGCTTGGATCGAACTTTTCAAACTCGCGCAGGATATTGACCCAACGCCTTCCATCTAGGAGTTGGGCGTTTTCGCTACTGAATCTATGGAGATACACTTATGTCACCGAATAAACCTCTCGGTATATTCTTTACCTTGCTCACATTGCTATTTTGCAATCGCGCTGTAAATTGCCAAACCAAGAGTATTACCGCTCAATCTATTGTCGAGAAAATGGCTGCTCAATATGCCAATGCTTCTTCGTATCAAGATACTGGCGTCGTTATGGATGTAAAAGGAGAGTCGGCTGGTCAAAGTGAAACAATCATAAAATTCAAAACTTATTTTGTGCGCCCACACCTTTTCCGCTTTGAATGGACAGACCGCGACATAGTAAGGTCAGAAGAATGATTGAGCGTTGTTTGGAATGATGGCAAGCAGACCTATAGCTACTATAGTTGGGATGATCCGGCTGTTGAGAAAAAAGAAGACATTGGTTTAGGTGTCGCGGGCGCTACTGGCGTATCAAGAGGTTCAGCCCATACAGTTCCAGTCTTGCTAATGGAAGAGATCGGGGGCTTCCGGCTTACAGAAATGACGAACCCTTCCATAGTCGGAGAAGAAAGGTTTGAGGGAGAAGATTGCTACATCGTGAGAGGCTATCATCCTCAAAGTTTTCCGATAGACATGTGGATTAGCAAGCAAGATTTTCTTCTACGAAAAACAAAAGAGCCAGAGGAAAATGGCTCGTATGAGGTAGAAATTCGCAGAGATGTGAAACTTAACGGAAAGATTCCGCCGGAAACATTCAAATTCATACCTCCGCCGCCTAAGCCTAAAGCTCATCCACAGATGCGGCCCTGGCGTAACTTATCAGCTTACCCTTATCTATTATCGCGCCACACATAATTTATAGCGTAGTCATATCCTTGATCGGAATCCTTACCTGTATAAAAGATAATGATCGACATATCTTCTTTAGTGAAGGTTAATTCCCTGCCTGTACGACCTACAGCCCCTTCCTTCGCTAAATGCCATCCGCGCTGCGTGAGGGAGGTGGAATAGAAGGCTTTGACTTCATCATAGTCAGTGGTCGAATAGAAATATCTGGTGACGTTGGCGAGTCCATAACCAGCATTGGAGTTCGAGCCGCCGTCTTTAAAGGAGGGAAAGATCGGGGCCTCAGATGATAGCTGCTGGACTTCCTTTAGCTTCGAACCATTCCGATTGGGCGAGAGTTGATACCGATAAACCACATACGCGGCAATTATCAGGCCGGAGATGCCGAATATAAGAACTTCTTTACCCCAGCCCTTCATGCTAGCTTTATCGAAACCCATTTCCGTAACATAAGGCGAGCACCTAACGACGAAGCTAACCGGCGCGGGGGCGGAGGAGGAGGGGTCATCTCAATCTCAATCGTCGTAGGTGGCGTTGGCACAGGATGTAGTGGTGGCAATATCAAGGGCGGCCCCGTCAGCATCTCTACGGTCTCAATGGCGCCTATTGTTGAGAGAATGTACCTTCTTCTTTTGACCCTTCTGAGCTTCTTACTCCGACTTGGTCTTTTAATAGATTGACGTGCTGACCTATTAAGCGCCGAGGGCGAGGCACTCACGTTAACTATCAAACTAGGGGCACTCAACATTGCTGCCAACACGGCACTTGACAATTTCATCATTCGTCGCCCTAGCACTCGTAAGCCCTTCGGACAATTCGACGTGATGACGGTGCCATCATGGCGTCTATAAAATTTGACGCAGAGCCTTCCCTCCGTGTTCTGCATCAAACGCAATGCCTCTGAACGAGTCATCGATGAGATGTTATAGACATGTAGGCGGCATTGACCGCAGAAACGGACTTCACCCGAGCCTTGCAAGAAGCACCAAGCTTTGCTTGGCGCACTAACGCCGGGATGAGCCGCCGCGCA
>CAYLJO010000349.1:0-4832 GCA_964383905.1 uncultured Blastocatellaceae bacterium | reverse complement strand
TGGCGGTGTGGGTCGGCTTCATCGCGCTCTTTGGCACCGCCGTGCAGACGGGCGTCGTGATGGTCATCTACCTGGAAGAAGCCGTTGAGAGGAAGCGCAGAGAAGTAGGCTACCTGTCACGAAAAACTCTGATGGAGGCGGTGACCGAAGGCGCACTGCTCCGCCTTCGCCCGAAGGTGATGACGGTTTCGACCGTGGTGGCGGGGCTCTTGCCGATCATGTGGAGCACGAGCGCCGGTTCGGAGGTCATGAAACCTCTCGCCACACCTGTCTTAGGCGGGATGGTCTCGAGCCTTCTGCACGTGCTGATTGTCACACCCGTGATCTTCTTTAGCCTGCGCGAGCGCGAGCTGAAGAGGGAGGGCGCGAATCAGGCCGGCGGGCAGATGCAGGAGGAGTATGCCTACGAAACCACAGGTGATGAGATGGGGCGAAACGGCCGGCCCGAGCCGGAGGAGGAGGAAATTGCGCCACGGTGAGGTTGGACTGTCACACTGGACCCTCTTCGCCGCCCTGTTCGTCGCCTCAGCGGGTCTGAATTGGCTGTGGGAGATGCTGCAGATGCCTGCTTACGTGCAAACAAGGGAACGCTCGTGGAGGGAAACAATGCTGCTGTGCACGGCGGCGAGCATCGGAGACGCCGTCATCACCATTGCCATTTACGGCGTTGGAGTGATTGCGACGTCGCGTTTGAGGTGGGCCAGAAAAGGGGGCTGGAGGGTGTATGCGGGCGCCGCGCTTCTTGGGGCAGCGTGTGCGGCGACGATCGAGCTCATGGCTCTCGCTACGGGTCACTGGTCTTACAGCGGCCGGATGCCGACCGTTCTCGGCGTCGGAGTATGGCCGCTCCTGCAGCTCACGCTGCTTGTGCCGGCTTCCCTGTGGATCGCCGCCTGGCTGGCCGGAAGATCCAACGAAGCCACGAAAGGAGACTAGACATGCCTGGTCAAAATGGACCGCACGTAGTGTTGGTCGTGCTTGCCGTCACCGGCGCCGTCGCCATCTTAGGCGCAGTCGGGATGTGGCTGATGCACGGGATCATGATGGGCGGCGGGATGATGAGCTGTTGTGGTGGGATGGGCGGCTGGCTCTTGGGGCTACTAATTATTGGAGTCATCGTAGTCGCTGCTCTTCTCCTCATTCGCCGCGGAGTTCGTTGATTGATGAGAGGTGATAGATGAAAGAAGTGAAATATTCATGGAAAAGGCGATGGCCGGCCATTCTCGTATTATCAATCCTTCAGATTATAACGGGAGGCCCACGGAGCGGACTCGCGCAGGGCACAAATGTCGCGCCACAGCCGCAGGATGAAAACGCGTCGCTCGCACATTACGTCGATCCGAAGAGCGGAATAACTGCCGACGATGCCGTGACGTATGCCCTGGCGCACAACGGGGAGTTGCTGGCCATGCGCCAGGAGGTCGCGGCCGCCCAGGCGCTGGTCAGGCAAGCGGGTCTTCGCGCCAACCCCAGGGTCGACGCGAGCGTGTCGCAGAACGTCACGGGGATGGATAGGAACATTACCTTCGACGGCATGCTTCCTCTTGAGCTTGGGGGGCGCCGCCCGGCAAGGGTTGCCGTCGCGGAGCGCCAGTTAGAGTTGAGGAGGCTATCGGTGGCCGACCGCGAGCGGACGCTCGCCGCCGAGGTGCGCGCGAAATTCGGTCAGGCGCTGGCCGAGATCCTCAAGCTCGGATTCGATGAGGAACTTCTGGAAGCCAGCCGCCGTGGCTATCAGCTGGTCGTCGCCCGCGTCGTCGAAGGTCGGACCGCGCCGCTCGAGCAGAACATGGTGCTCGTAGAGGTCAACCGGCTGCGCTCCATGCGCGAGACGAGCGAGGGCAAGGTAGAAATAGCGCTGCTCGAATTGCGGAATCTCATCGGGATGGCGCCGGATGAGCCCTTACGGCTGCGCGGGGATTTTAACGACCTGATCACACCGCTGCGCCCGATCGCCGGTGCCACAGAACAGGCTCTGCGGATCCGTCCTGACCTCCGGGCGGCGCGGGCGACTGAGGCACTGGCTGAAGCGCAGATCGAGCAGGCCCGCGCTGCGGGGCGCCTGGATGCGAGCCTGGTGGCCGGGTACCAGCGGATGAAGTTCGGTTTCTCCGTTAACGGCATCAACAGCGCGGGACAGTTGCAGCCGGTTGAGGGTAATTTCAACTATCTCACTTTCGGCGTCTCACTGGATCTGCCGGTACGGAATAAGAATCAGGGCGCGATCGAGGCCGCCGTCGCTGAGGCAGAAGTCGCCAGACGTCAGCGCGAATTCGCCGAGCTGACGGTGCGGCGTGAGGTGGCGGCCGCATATGCACGATATGGCCGGGCCGCGCGGTCTCTGGAGATCTACCGCGTGGGGGTGCGTGATCAGGCGAGCGCCAATTTAGAGGTCGTCCGGCAGACCTATGAGCTCGGCTCGAAAACCCTCGTCGATTACATCACCGAGCAGCGCCGCTACATCGAGCTGCAGAATAGTTACATCGACGCCCTGCTCGAGACCTACCAGGCGCGCGTCGAGATCGAGCGCGCCGGCGCCGCGCCGGAGTTGATCAGCAGATGAGAAACACACCAAAACAACCAAGTAAAGAGAGCGTGGCGCGGTCAACCACGACAGAATTGGGAGCCCTCAAGGAAACGAGCGTCGAAGAAGCGCATGAGCGACCGGTAAGGCGTCGAAACAGGGTGGCTGTAGTTACCATAGCGGCGACAGTGGCTCTTGCCGGCATCACGGCGCTCCTCTGGTTCTTACGGCCGGGCAAGGCCGGGCGACCTGTGCCAGCGCCGCGCACAATGACTATCGACCAACCTACTAACCAGGGAAACACCGCCGCCACGACTGAACCCACACTTTCTCTCCCCGCCGATCAGGTGCAACGTGCGGGTATTAAGGTCGAACCGGTCGGCGAGCGGCCGTCCGCTCAAATCGCCGGGCAGCAAGCCACGGGCGTCGTCCAGCCGAATGCTTATCGCGAAACCCCAGTGATGTCCCTGGTCGGAGGCATTGTCAGACGTGTCGGCGCCGAACTGGGCCAGGGCGTGGGGCGCGGCCAGACTCTGGCCGTGGTGTTCAGTAACGACCTCGCCGATGCGCAGTCTCGCTACCTGAAGGCGCTCGCCGATTTGGAGGAGCACCATAAACATCATGCTCGTACGGCAAAGCTGGTCGAAATCGGCGCGGCCAGCCGGGAAGAGTTTGAACAGGCGACGGCCAGGCTGCGATCGGATGAAGCGGAAGTCGCCGCCCAGCGCCAGCGCCTGCTTGAGCTCGGGCTATCGCCTCAGCGTGTCAGCGCCCTTCGCTCCTCATCACAGGTCAGTTCAGAAGTGACTATCCCGGCGCCGGTCGCGGGAACTGTCACCAGCCGCACCGTCAATCCGGGCGAAGTCGTCGAGGCCAATAAGGAACTGATGCGCGTGACGGATCTCTCCAGCGTGTGGGTGGTCGGGCAGGTCTACGAGAAGGATCTGGCCCGGATCCATGTTGGGAGCGGCGCCAGCATCACGTCAGAAGCATATCCGGGTCGCGTCTTCCGCGGCCGCGTCTCCTACGTAGATCCGCGGCTGGATCCGGCGACACGGACGGCGCAGGTCCGTATCGAGCTGGCCAATCCAGGCCAGACGCTCAAGGTCGGGATGTACGTTAATGTGGCCTTCGCGACTATCACCGGTTCCGAATCCACCATCCCTGTCGTCCCCGTGGCGGCAATCCAAAACATCAACAACCGGCAGGTCGTCTTTATGGCAACCAATGATCCCAATGCTTTTGTCATGCGTCCGGTCAGTCTCGGGCCTGAAAGCAACGGGTTTTACCCGGTTCGGGAAGGCCTGAGCGTCGGCGACCGGGTTATCACTGACGGGAGCTTCATGCTGCGCGCCGAATGGCTCAAGTCACATCCGGGTGGGCAGTGAAGGATAAGGATTGTGAAACGCTCATTCGTACCGAACGGGACTCCGGCTCTCCTGAAAGAGGCGGACCATTTCTTGAAAGGAGATTTATGAAAGCGAAAAGACCTGGGGTGAAACCCCTGGCGGCCGTACCGGCCGCTCTCCTGACGCTCTTACTTTCGGCCCCACTGCTGATGGCGGTTACTTTTCAGAAGCCGGCCTTGAGCCGTAAGCAGGTCAAGGCCCTGACGAAAAGCGCCAAGAGTCGGGAAGACCACCAGAAGCTGGCTTTGTATTACCGGCAGCGCGCGCGTTCACTGCGGGAGAAGTCTCAACCGCATGAAGAGATGGCCGCGGCTTATGCGAATCGTACCGTGTTTGAGCCGAAGAGTTCGTTCCCCGGTGGCCGACTCGGTCATTGCCGGTTCTTCGCAGAATTCTTTGCCGGGAAGGCGAAAGAGGCGGACGCCCTGGCCGAAGTCCATGAGAACTTAGCGAAAGATCTGGCGAGGTAGAAGGGGGAAACTTTTATGACGAAGAAGGGGCGCGGCGCTAGGCCGCATAGCAAAGCTAGAGAATCTAGTCAGGGTTGGCAAGCAACCCTGTCCTAACCCAACCGAAGGCTCTGGCATAGCCGCCACAGCCGGGCATGAGATCAAGCTTGTTGGGGAAACGGGCGAGTCTTGAGGGGAAGCTACATCCCCAAGACGAGAACGTCACGGAAGTTGATACGGTGAGACTGATGATGTCGAATCCGAGAACACCTATAATCATGAGACCGCCTACGGTAGCTAATGAGGCGGGGAGACGAACAGGACTTGAGTTTTCCTTCATTTCCTGTCCCAAAGCTTCGATTCTTCTTGGGAGCGATTGGGGGTGATGAAGTCTATGCAACATCATCACCTAGTCTCAAGCGTGGTGCGCCACGTCAAGGGTTCTAAAGG
>CAYLJO010000348.1:0-4895 GCA_964383905.1 uncultured Blastocatellaceae bacterium | reverse complement strand
TAGTAACTGGTCGATTTGGCCTGACTTCTGGTGTTAGCATCAGGTGTAGCATTCACGGCGTCACCACCTGCGAACGTAGATTCCAACGCTACCGCTGCGATAATCCCGGCGATGATTCTTCATGCCCACCTCACACTCTTCTTTTCAAGTGGAGCACTGGACCTATCTTGTTTGTTCTTTATTCTCCCTGTTTTTCCTCTGCGTCCTCTGTGCCCTCTGCGGTTCAAAGTTTTGTTTGCAGCTCGGTCGCACTCATTGGAGAACCGCTATAGGTGTCCTTCCGTGAGCCAGGCGGCAGACTGAGCCAACATTTCGGCTGGGCGTGGACGTTGAGCGTCATCGTGTGGCTCCTGACTGATTCCGCGCCGCGTTTTGCTATGCCGCGCCGGCAGCCGCAGACGACTCTTTCGCTTTAACCAGCGGTACGTTGACCAGATGTTCGCTCAGGAACCAGGCCTGAAGCTCATTCGTACGGAGCACTTCACTCACCACCAGATCATTCGTGCCATCGTCGCCAAGCTTGGAAGCACGGCGTCCCAGCGTTCGAGCCTGGCCAATGATGATCTGGTGAGCATCGATCAATCGCGACAACTGGACGGGGACTTCTTCCCGGCCACGAGGGGGCCGCTCGATTTGAGTAGTCTCAGCCACATCCGCGGCCATGGCCAGGCTGACCCCGCCGAGCAACTGTATCCGTTCGGCAATCGAGTCGACCAGCTCAACCTGCTCGTCATAATGTTTGTCGTAGAGCAGGTGCAGTTGATAAAAGGTCTGGCCGGCCACCTGCCAGTGAGACTTTTTGTACAAGTCGCGTAGCGTCATCGTGTCCGCGAGCAGTCGGTTCAATTGCTCGGTCATCTCCAGCCGCACGGGTTCTTCGAGTTCAAGCGGCAGCATGTGGCTGACCGTCCCGTAGGACTGGATTTCGCGGGCGCGTTGATGAAGACGCGGTTGGGCGCTAATGTTTCCGGTGGTGTTCGCACCGATCTGTTTTTCTGCCATTAGATTTCTCCTTCTTGTTGATTGATCATTCCGACACAGGAATCAGAGTTCACTCGTGCTTCGTCCGGCATTGGGACGAAACTGGGTAAGACTCTGATCGTCGTGACCGCGCGCAGGGCGGCGCGGTTGTACGATTCGCGTCGCCGGCTGCCGGCGATTCCGAGGATACGAACGGGCCTCGTCATCTGCTCTCCTGACAGTTGAGTGAGCAACCCGATCAGGAAGTTTCCGGTTTACCCTCTCCTTCGTCCTCCGGCGAGGAAATAACGTGTCCTTTTTCTGTCTCGATTCCAAGCGTCCAGGACGGCGGATCGCTTGCCGGAAAGCTGTCCTGCAACGTTGCGTCAATCGCCGACTCACTCAATCGTTCTTGCGAAGTGGCGATCAGAATTTTCTTCATTCCCTGGTTTGCGTGCGTCACGAGATTTAAGCCAGTTCCGTCTTGTTACGTTCGAGATTTATAGTTTGAAAGATCTAAGCAGATTGCGCATCACCGGATAGAATGTTTTTTGGCTACCACTTTCGTGGTAACCGCGACTTGGCCCCGCGCCCTGCGAAAGATAATTTGAGACAAGGGCGGAATAACGATGATTAACAATAGCCGCGTATAGGTGGATGATGCTGCGGCGCGGCGCGATGGCCACGGCCTGCGTGCGGTCGCTCGCCCCCAGCTTCTCCGTGATGTGCCTGACATGCACCTTATATTCCGCGCCGGCCAGGACGAAGCTCGGGCGAACTGAAGTAGTAGGGCCCTTGCATTTCCCAGCTCTCAAGGTCGAACTTGCGGTGGGCGCCACAATCGAGACAGGTACGATAAGTCTCGGAGTCGCGAGTGAAAGGCTGGCTCATATCCGTGTGCCAGCATTTGAACAGCATGGCGGCGAGCCCAACCGGAACCGACAGGAAATTCTTCAGATCGGTCAGCTTGTTTCCGTCGTCCTGAATCATTGCCCCCACAGCTTGCATGATGACTTTCAACCCCTTTCTTCGCGGTCAGCGTCATGTTGATTGAAAAGGCGCAGGCGGCACGACGCTCACATCGACTAACTTTTCCGCCCCGGTTGATAGACTCTTCGTGTTCAACCTTCTTTGGCTGAGCAGCCTCTTTTTAATGAGTAGCCTCCTCTTCATGATCTATATCCCCCAGTCCTTAACGTTGATCATCCATCTAACTCTTCGGCCGCAATGAGGTGACGTCTGGCGCCTATTGCAATGGGCAACAGAGTGGCATACACCGGCGCGATTCCGTGCGGGCTTTATCTTTTCACGATGACAGTTTGCCGGATCTGAGCAGATTGCACATCACGAGATAGCATGGTTTTTTACTACCACTGTCGGCAGCATGCTGGTGTACCACCATCGTGGTAAAGCGGGGCCGGACCGGCGCCTGTGAAAGGAGGTAGTTGGTTAGAAGAGCGGGGCTGTAGATTTTGAGAAGACGGCCGGGGCCTGTCACGACGATCGTGGTACGGCTTCGGAGCGGAGTGACTTCCGTCGCTTACAACTCGATGATGCCGCGGCGCACGCCGATCGCCACCGCCTGCGTGCGGTCGCTTGCCGCGAGCTTCTCCATGATGTGCTTGATATGAACCTTGACGGTCTCTTCCGAGATGAAGAGCCGCGCGGCGATGTCGCGGTTTCGGTTCCCTTCGGCGACGAGCCGGAGGACGTCCAACTCTCGCTCCGTCAGGGATTCCTCCCCGATGTGTTCGGCCAGACTGGCCGCCACCTCCTTCGGAATCCGCTTCTTCCCCGCGTGCACCTGGCGTATAACTTCAACCAGCTCCCTGGGTGGTGTGCTCTTGAGCAGGTAGCCGCGCGCCCCCGCCGCGAGCGAGCGCTGGATCTCGACGTCGCCTTCGAAGGTGGTCAGCACGATGACGCGGGCTTCGGGGAATTCCGACCGGATCGTAATCAACGCGTCGATGCCGCTCATGTCGGGTAGCCTGAGATCCATGAGGGTGACCTCGGGGCGGTGCTCACGGAATTTTTGAATGGCTTCTCCGCCGGTCGCTGCCTGCGCCACCATCAGCATGTCCGGTTGATTGTTGATGATGGCGGCGATCCCCTCGCGCAGCAAAGGATGGTCGTCAACGCTAAAGACTTTAATCCGGGTCAGATCGCTCATTGCTCTCCATCACTTCCTCGCTGCTGGATATTTCCCTTATGCTGCTGTTCTCGAATACGGTCCGGCGAACAATCTCGGCTGGCGCGTTCGGTGACTGTGTTCGGAAGGCGACCTGACCCGGGACAGTCAGTTCGACTTCCGTTCCCTTCGCAGGTTGGCTTCGGATTTTGAGCCTCCCTCCAATCCTCTCCGCACGCTCGCGCATTTCCGAGACCACCCGGTGCCACCCCTGGCCCTCCCGTAGTACTTGAGGGTCGAGACCCTTGGCGGCGTCGCGGACAACTATGCGCAGGTTATTGTGCGCGTATTCGACCTTAATTTCAATGCTCTTCACACGGGGGTGGCGAAATGCGTTGACCAACGCTTCCCGGCCGATGCGGTAGACCTCGTCGCGGATGATCGGGTGCAGTGGCCGGGGGCGGCCTTCGACGAAGGCGCGAAAATCCACCTGCTCGGCGTTGTCGAGTTCCTGTCGGACGCGGGAAAATGCCTCCGCGAGATCGAGTGAGCCGGCGCCGTCCGAGCGCAGACCACGGACCGTGTTTTGGCCCTCATGGATGACTTGACCCATCAACTGCTGGATATGCCCGAGCGGCGCCCTGGCAGGCGAATCGGCGGGCATTTTGTCCACCGCCACGTCGAGTTGCATCGAGGCGCTGATTAAACCCTGCAATAAAGTGTCGTGCAGGTCCTGCGCGATGCGCATGCGCTCGGCGAGTCGTTCTTCAAAGCGGACGCTCAGTTGTTTGGTCACCTGGCGTAGCCTGAAGCGATAAAAGCCTAAGAGCGCTAGCGCGCAGCCTGACCCCACTAAGAGCCGGAACCACCACCTCTGCCAGAAGACTGGTTCGCCATCTACCACCGCCACCGCGACCACGCCCCCTCCCGGCCCCGGTAGTACGTCGGTCACGGACGGCGGATGGTAATCCGGCTCGACGAGAAGGGCCGCGTACTCCGTACCCAGGTGGGTCGAATTCTTCCAGGTAGAATCCGCTTCGATCTTCGTGAACGGTCGGTCGACAAACGGCTGTACGTACCACGCGCCGCTCCGGGCGAATAAAACAATCTGCTGCCCGGAGCGGGCGCCGGTGACCCGTCCCCCGACGGTATCGAGCCCCGGCGTCCCGCCCTTCTCGGCCAGGGGAACACTGCTAAATTTGATGGACGGTACATCCCCGTCCCGCTGCGAGCGGCAGCCGCCGAGCAGAAGACAACAAATTCCCAACGGGAGGACGGCCTTCCAAAGGCCGAGCAATGCCGCGTTTTTGTCTTCTGGTTTTGTGACGCGCTCTTTCTGCCCGGTTATGGGAGGCTCCTTTTCGTATATGCGTTCACGCCGGTGGACATTCCGACCGTTTATGGAATCTGTGTTGTCAAAGGCGGGTCACACTATACGCGACCGGAGCCGCAGAGCATATCACTGGATAGAAGGCTTTTTTTCTACCACTGATGGCTCACCGGCGGATAACACTATTGTGGTAACTGGAGGGTGAATGACGAGGTTCCTCGCAGGTTGAAAGGAAGAGAGGCGAAGTGAAACAAGCCAATCAGAACAGTCAGGGTCGAGGGCCGCGCCGAGGGTTGGGAATGATAATCTCGCGGCGGCCGAACGATCGCGCGTCGAGCGAGAACGCCCCGGGCCCCAGCAAAGCAATCGCCGTCGTCATGGCAATCAAATAGATGAGCGAGAGTTGTCCATCGAGCGGATTCGCGTTTGGTAGGGAAAACCATGAGAGCGCGAACCCGATTTTGATCAGTGCGACTA
>CAYLJO010000347.1:0-4900 GCA_964383905.1 uncultured Blastocatellaceae bacterium | reverse complement strand
AATGATGCTGGAGAAGTGCCGGCGGGTGATGCCGGTGGTGGGCAGCCTGAACAGCAAGTACGGTAGAGGAACTATACGCTGGGCCGTTGCCAGGCCCGGTGGCCGGTGGAGGACCAGGTCTGAGCGGTCATCACCGCACTACACGACAAAACTCTCAGACGTACCCATCCTTTACCAAGGCACCCCGACAGCGCGATGGCTGGAGCGAACCATTGATATCTCTCAAATTCGAGGGGCAAAGGCCGGCCCGCTACTCTAATCAACCGCCTCAAGTTATCGGGGCGGAAGGCTCTTTCGTGCTAATAAAGGATGATCGTTCCTAAAGAGGATGAGCCAGAAGACCAGATGTTCACGCGCGCATCGAGCGTGGCAGGGATGCCCCCGCCTGTGATGATTTTCTTTCTCAATCGGCATACTCCATCTTGTTATCCTTATCCCGGAGCATTACGCTCGACGTGGCCTCGGCAAGCTGAATCTCCGCCGACGACCCGTCCTTGAAATCGAGGTTCATCTTCGTCCCCGCCTGCCGCACCTTCTGGACCGTGCGGTTGATCAAGCTCTCGGCCTCTACCGGCCCACTTGTTTTAACCTTCATCGTTGAGCCGTTGGTGAAATTCACACCGATCCCGTCGTCGGCGCGCTCCACAGACTTAATCGTTCGGCCCGCCAGGATGGGCGTCAGCTTCTTGTTGGCTGCCATCTCCTTCGCGCTCCTCTTCCTAGGTTAGCGTGGGCAGTTACCCGCTAAACGGTAGCCCGCCCTTTCCGCCTCCTCAACGCTGCCGAACTCGACCCTGTTCTCCGCCGAGACCCGGCCATAGTCGGGGCAATCCGGGCGGTGATAGATCTTACTCCTCTTATTGCCGACGATCGTGCCCACACCGCCGGTGGATGAAGCCGCGCTCTTGCCGTCATTCTGATTACTCGAAGCTGGCTGCCGGGAGCCGGATTTGGCGGTCGTCCTCTCCTGCCCCGGTTCACCTAAATACTTTTTGTAAGCACTGATCCAATCGGTGGCGATCTCCCGCTGCGCAGTCTTCAAATCGAGTTCACCGCTACATACCCTGCGGTGCAGTTCATTCTCCAACCGGTCCTTGACGTGGGCGTTCCAGAGCTGAGTCTCGAAGGACTCCGGCCACAGGTTCTTGATCGAGTTACTGCCGCCCAGTTCCAGGCTGATCAGGTGGTCAACCTCATATTCACGGGGCTTGTGCGAGGTGATCCCGTAGCGGGCGTAGGCCTCCCTTTTGACCGCCTCAGGCACGTCGCGCACCTTCCGGCTGTAGCCGGGCACGCAGATGTCATCCTTAGTCACATCCAGCGTGTCGCCGGGAGTCAGTTTGGGGTCGGGAAGGATCGGGGGTGACCACTTCGCGGCGGCGGTGGTTGTGCCAGGGGACACGCTCGCCGTCGAAGCCGGCAAGCTTTGGGTGACAGCATTCGAGGCGCTGCTATTCACCACCCCTGAGTTCGAGCGGCCGCAGGAGGAGAGAGCAAAGGCCAGCAGACTCGTCAGCGCTAACAATCGTTTCATGGTTAGATGCTTTCTCCTTTACCGCTTACACCAGTAGAGCACGGCTCGATGTGACGAAATAGAACTCCTCTTCATTACCCGGTGCCTGCGGGTTGAGCCGCGCCACTCGGCCCCTGGCTCCTCCATAAGTCGGGTGCGACTCAAGGATCCGGCTCGGTATCAATACTCCACTTAGCCAGTTTTGAAGATGAGTAAAATGGGCCGCGGTGACATTGAACGTCATGCCTTCGCGGAGGATCATCTCTCCACTCTCATAAGCGAGGCAGAGCGCGCACATTTCGCCCTTCGCTTCGGACAGAAAAACCGTCCCGCAACGGGCGCATCTCTGGTCAATATTGATCGGCATTCCGTATCGCACGCCATCGCCCTCCGGCTCTCCCGTCACCGCACAGAATGTAATATAAGTCGATCGCCTCCCGACGCTGGAGCCGGTAACCCTCGACCCGTACCTTCAGATGAGTTTTGGCCGTCTCGTTATGGACCTCCGTGATGCCTGCGCTCTCAAAATCACCAACTACCTCATCACCCTCTGTGGGCCTCTCCCCTTCAGTTACCTCCAGAATGGAGTTGCCCTTGAAGGTTCGGACGACGAAGTAATCGCAGCCCTTCTCACTGATGATGACTACGCCCTGGCGCCGCAGGTGTTAGCGTCACAGTCGTTAGTAAACATATGGATAGGACTATTGCCATTCTCCGCTTACTTTATCATCTGAAGACGGCGGGAGAGAAAGTCCGGGGCGGCGGGTATTGCCTAATTATCTCACTCTTGCGCCCATCTGCGGCCCCAGGTTAAACTCACTGCCATACACAAATGAAGGCGCATCAAGCAGTCACAGGAGGGGTCCACTGCCTGGAGGATGTGGTGCTCGCGCGCGCATCGCGACCCTGCAGCGTGTGTCGATCCCTGATCCCGCTGGGCGCGGTCGCCCTCCTGCACCGCGACGGGCGGCATCGGGTTGTGGAGATCGCGTGCTGCCACCTCTATTGCCGGGCGCAACTGCGTGAGAAGTTCCTCATGGTACACGAACCCTTTCAACTTACTGCGCATAGTTGAGGCGGATGGTTATAGGGTCGGCAAGCAGCGTGGCGATATTCATGCTGATCTTTACAGCGGCACTTCACCTTTATTCTGCGTAACTCTGTTCGAACTAAAGACGAGGGGCAGTAATCACTTAGATTCGCTAATCATCATTGCGTCACGGCTCACGTTCCCGCGCGCGCTAGGGCGAGTTGCTTGCCGTCGCGTGAGTAAGCGAATCTGTAAATCAGATCGGATTTAAAGTCGGTAAGCTGCTTCGGCGCACCCCCATCGAACGGTTGACTCCATAAATTAGACACGCCGTTGCGTGTGTCTCATAATCCGCTGCCCTCCCCTCTCTTATTAGATGATGAGTCGGAGCTCATGAAATCCTTTATTGCTTCATCGCGCCTCCACCATCAGACTGAGACATACTCTTTAGAAGAGATAGTGTATACTTCTATCTTGTCGGTCGGTTTAGAACTACTTTCAGAGAGAGATCCTTCATCTCGTGCTTAGAAGACTCCTCCAGCTACTTGCCTTCGCAGGCAGCTTTCTCATTTTAGCGCCCCTTGTGGCAACGGCTCAGAGTCGCGCTCAGGAGGTAGAGAAAGAGATTCGTCAGTTAATCAGCGCCAGTGGCGCCGAGATGGTCGCCGTCGCTTTTCACGATCTGCAGACGGGTGATGAGATGCTGATAAATGCGGACGAACGTTTCCACGCCGCGAGCACCATGAAACTGCCTGTCATGATGGAAATCTTTCGTGAGGCGGAACGCGGTCAACTCTCGCTCGACGAACGCATCACGATCAGTAATCAGTTCACGAGCCTTGCCGACGGCAGCCGCTACGCCCTGTCTGCCGAGGATGACTCCGAGAAGTCGCTCTACAAGAGGGTCGGAGAGACGGAAACAGTTGGCCGGCTGCTGCGCCTGATGATCACAGTGAGCAGCAACTTGGCGACGAATAATCTGATCGAACGTGTCACGCCGCAACGGGTGATGGAGTTGATGCGGGAGTTAGGCGCAAGCCACGTTCAGGTCTTGCGCGGCGTAGAGGACAACAAAGCCTATGAGCGGGGGATTAATAATACAACCACCGCGCGTGACCTGATGATCCTCTTTCAATCTCTCGCGGAAGGCCGCGCCGTCTCGCCGAAGTCTTCAATAGAGATGGTGAAAGTGCTGCTCGAACAGGAATTCAAGGCGGGCATTCCCGCAGGGCTGCCCTCTGGTGTGAAAGTGGCGCACAAGACCGGCTCATTTACTGGGACCGACCATGACGCCGGCATTGTCTATGTGCCGGGACGCCAGCCCTACGTGCTGGTGGTCTTGACGCGCGGAATCAAGGAGCAAAAGCGCGCCGACAAGCTGATCGCTGACATCTCGCGCACCATCTTTGTCGAGATCATCGGGGGGATCGTAAAGAAAAGCGGAATACCTGAACGTGGCCCACTTCTGATGCCAGCTTTCCCGTTCTATCGAATACCTGCCAGGCTAGCGAACCTCCCTTCTTCCATCCCTTCTGTCCAGGCGAGCAGAGTAGTGTCCGGCCGTCAGCGGCAGCGACGATAACCGGATGCTTTCGTTTGCCCGGCACTCCCGGGTCTTCCACAGGTGTACTAGGTTCCTGTGCTGCACCACCAGCCACGGAGTAATAGACCTGTCCGTTAGTTTCCCACGCCGGCATGGCTCCGGTTGCGGCCTGCCCGATGAAAGCGGTGCTCAGCGGGCAGGCCTCAAGCTTCCATTTGTGAATAAGTGTGTCGCTGAAGGTCTGCCCTCTATCTCTGGAGGTGAGCAGGTGCATATCCCGGTCGATGTCGTGAGTGGCCGATCGAAACAACAGGAAGAGGGTGCCAACCTTGTCGGTGACGGCGCGCATGCCACAGCACCCGCAGGCGCCTATCTTCTCAGCAGATGCGGGAATCTCCCGGGCGAAGCTCCTGCCGTCATCAGTCGAACGAGCCAGCCACACCCTGCGAGTTGCGTCGCCTTTCGATCCCGCGCCCGCATGCCACGCGACGTAAACATTTCCGGCCCTGTCGGCGCGAGCCTGAAGCAGTTGTAGGATGTGCCCGCGCGAGATCAGTCCGCTGACGCCCCCATCTCTCAGGACCGGCAACTGGTTCAGGTCTTCGCGGCCTATCACTTCGAGCGCCTCCTTGACAGGCGTGTCAGGGACGACTGTGCGGAGCCGGCCGAGCGGCCGCATCACTTCGTTAACGGTCGTATACGACGAGCGAATTCTTATCCGCTGCGGCAGTTGCGAAAGCCGAACAGCCTGTCGTTACTATCGCCCGTCTGCGTGCCGCACAAGCGCTCGATCGCCAGGGAAAAGGCGAGAAGC
>CAYLJO010000346.1:0-4957 GCA_964383905.1 uncultured Blastocatellaceae bacterium | reverse complement strand
TTCCTGCGTCTCTTTTACCGCTTCCTGTGCTTCTTGCGGCTTCTGTCCCACATAGAGCGCACCAAGGGCCAGTAGAACTACTAAGACCACAGCAATCATCCAGAAAGGCTTAATCTTCGCGCGACCGGGCTCAGGAAAGCTGTCGCGCGCCGCCCGCTTGTTTAAACTCTCGGCAGGCGGTAACGACAACTCAGATTTGCAGCGTTTGCACCGCTCCGTTCCCGCGAAGTTCACCAGAGAGCACTGGGGGCATCTTTTACCGGAGGTCGCCTGATGATTTATGTTGGCCGCTTTTTGAGACAATGTTCAAGCACCTTTCCACAGCTTATATTTTATCTGCGAGATGGGTTTCGCTCATCACAGGTCTCCCTCGAAGGCTTCCGAGAGGGGGTGGGTTGCATGGGCTAATCCAAATTTAGATCTCACTTTGAGGTCCCGGCGCGCATTAACTCCTAGTATTCGCTCACGCCTAAGACGGGGAATGGCAGCGTCTTAAGCGCGTTGGCCACCGCCCCTGAGTCGTACTGCATCGTCGCATTGCCCGCCCCGTTGAAGTTGAAGTAGGGCGCGTTAAAATTGGGCGACGGCGTCGTCCCTACCGGCACCGGCCAATCAAAAGCTGCGACAAAAGTGGCGCCGTAGAAGAAGCCGCCGCCGCCGCCATTGCGGTTAATTTCTCCTTTGCCGAGTACAAGGACCAGGCCGTTGAAATTGGTCGCGCCGTTGGTCGTCAACTGGCCGGTAACGATCAACAGGCCTGAACCGCTGCCCGGGCCCATCGTGTAGTCGCCGTTGACGAAAGTGAACCCGGTCGGGGTTCCGCTGCCTCCGCTCGGCAGGTAGGTGGCCGTACCGTTCGCCTGGCCGGTGATCGCGGCCGCCTGCATCGCATTGAGGAAGGAGCGCGCCGCAGACGCCGACTGTAGATACGCCGGGATACTCGAGCTGGTCAGAATTGCGGCGGGCGGCGTCGAGGTTGTGTTCGCGGCCGCCGAAGTGGTGGCGATTGTTAGGTCCGTTGGATCCGTCACGCCGAAGGCCGGCAAAGTGGGCTGCGGCGGGGTGCCATGATCGACCCCGGAGTAGACGTGGTGAGCGCTGTTGCCGCTGCTAAAACTCATCGAAGGAGAGCCGCCGGGAGTCCCGATCAAGGTCATCATCGCAGGCACCGCCGGGTCAAAGGCGTTCCTCGCGACCATCATACTCATCCGCTTGATGGCGCCGCTCGGGCCGTAGCCCGTGGATTGGATCAGTAAACGCTTGGGCTCAAGTGGCGAGGGCGGCAGCGTGTCCCCGGCGGGCAGTGAGACCACGACGTCGTACTGGATGGTGGGGTTGGTGCCGACCGTGACGCGTGTATTGGCGGCCTGGGTATTAGTGTAAGGGAGCCACCGAGAGAGTCGCGCGACCGTGGAGGGGTCTCCTCCCGTCCCGCCGGGGCAGTCGTTAGAATTAGCGGCAATGACGGCGTTGCGGAAGTTGATCCCGGTCATGCCTGTCGGCATCGCCGAGGCCGTCGGCGCCATGTTCCCGCGCAAGGCGTTAAGGGCCGCCTGCAACCCGGCTTCCGCCCCGTAGTAGGCCTGCATTTCCGAGGTGGAATCTACGGCGGTTCTGGCCGACATGGAAGTAGTCGCAATCAATGCTCCGCCCGCGACCAACAGCATGGTGGCGACCAGAAGCGCGGTGACCAGTGCCGCGCCGCGTTCGCTGGCGCGTCCGCCCTCGGCGGGTCTTGATTTTGATCTCTCCATGATGATTAACCTCCAACCTTTATCCACAAGGCGACTTTCAGTAAGTCTGTAAATTGGCGTTGCGCAACGTCACGTCCGAGACCAGTTGGGTCGACGAAGCAGGCTGGTAGCCGGCGGCGCCCGGCGTACCGACCGGCGGCAGCGCCACCCTGAAAACGAGCACGATATACTTGGCGTTATCCGGCGTCACTTCGGCCTGGGACGTGCCCCCGGCGTTCAGGGCGTTGCTGATGTCACCGTTACCGATCGTGTAAGTCACTTTCTGGTCGTAGTAGTGGATGACCAATCCGTCGATCCGATTGGCGAGCAGGCCCGTCGTTTGAGCGGGCTGCAGATCCATGCGCACGATGAAGCTTCCGTTGGCGTCGTTGACCAGAACATACTTGACGTCCTCGCCCGACTCGGCGGTCGCGCCCGACAAATTCAGGTCGGAGCGGACGCGTATCTGATTGGCGCCGGAATCCCCGGCGACGATCCCGTTGCCCGTCAGCCCGTAGCCGGCATTGGCGATCTCACGCGACATAATATTTAGCGCGCGTTGCGCATCGGCGATGGCCGACGATCGCTGATTTTCCCGTCCGCGGATGTTGAAGGATCCAGCAAGCAGAGTGACCGCGATCGCCATCACCACGAGCGTAACGGACATGGCGATGACCAACTCGACGAGCGAAAAGCCGCCCTCCTTCGCGGGCCTGTGATTTGATTTCTGCATAGACTCCATCCTTCGCGCTGCCTGACTATGTGTGCCTTACTGAGCGTATGAACCGGTCGTCGTCGCGGAACGGACAGTCCTGACGATGACCGGAAAGCCCGCCCACCCGGGGCTCATCGGGTTGACCTGAATCGTGATCGTCTTAAGTGTCGGATTCCCGGAAGTATCATTATTCGAGCCGATCACCGTCTTCGTGACCCGATAGGTGCGGCCGTTGCTGACGATGTCGGGCGTCAGTACCGAGCCTGACGCGCCCGTCACGTTGAGGCTCGAATCGGTGAAGGGGACGCCCCGCAGTTGCTCCATCTGTTGCTGCGCGACACTCATCGCCAGGGCGCGATCATTCCCGCCCGAGTTATAAGTGATCGAATAAGTGAAGAGGGAGGCGACGGCGAGCCCGGCCACCATCAAGATAAACATCGCGATCGAAGTCTCGATCAGCGTGAATCCGCCCTCGGCGGCCGCGCCCACTTTCATAACAGTCGCGCGACGTTGCATTAACCTGACTACTCTCATCTCTGATCTCTCCCGGTTGCTGCCGTCAGTTGCCACTCATGTTTTTGATCCCCGCCGTTGTGGTCACTGCTGTCTGAGGTGTCGGGGTGGCAACGGGCCCGGTGACCGTTGTGTCGACCGAGATATCACCGTCGAAGCCGACAACAAGGGTGCTGGGTGGGACACCTGAAACCGCATCCGTCAACGTAATGGTAGCGGTGCTGGCGGTGCGCCCGCGCCAATCATATTGAATCGTTAACGGGGTGACAGAGGGGTCAACGCTCGTGGTCGAGGGCGGCAGCGTATAACTGATGGTCATCCCCGGCGGGAGGGTGATGGCCCGCGCCGTCGGAGTACCGGTCTCGCCGAAATCAATATTGGCGGTGTAACTCGACGAGCTATTAATGACGACGCTCGCCCCGCCGTGGTGGCGAACCGCATCGACACGAGCTTGCTCCAGGTAAGCGGAGAGCGTGCGCGCCGTGCCGGCGAGATTTAAGGTCTCACGCGACCGTTGGATGCTCATGATGGCGAATAAAGCGACGGTGGCGAGCAGCGCCGCCACGACTAAAAGTTCCACCACGGTGAAACCGCGCGCGTCGCTCGGCTGCGGCCCTACCGTCGAAATATTTGTTAACTGCCGGTCCATTTTCGCCTCCAAGAGTCTGGGGAGCCGCCGCGGTGCTTCGCATGTGAAGCACACGGCTCACGATCGGAAAGCAAAGGCTGTGCCAATGGCTTCTTGCCTGAAAAAGGCTGTGAAAACGGCGTCCTCTAACGACCGAGTGAAATGTAGGTGTGACTTTTCGTAACATGTTGAGGCAATTCTAGTGATAGCGCGGCGCCCTTTGATTCCTGTTAAGAGATCAGCGCTAATAGGCGTAGTGTCACTAAATTGACATGACGCTTAAATCTTTGGGCGTCAGCAGATCGGATGCGAAGGCGGCAGAGAAAGCGGCCGAGCACAAGATGAAAGTCGCGGAAGAGGACGAGGACAAGGACGATTAATCGCCTCTACCAGCGGCAATCAGGTTTATAACTTGACAGCCCCGACACGCGACCGTTACCGGTCAAGCTCGTCTGGCTGTCGCCTTTTGTTAGAGCCGTCGAAGAAAACCTTCCTGACGCGGAAGTGAGAGACCGGTGTCAGACACAAGACAGGATCTGTGCCCTGGGAGCACATGCGGGGCCGGGGAAGGCCGGGGGTACCATTCACCCGCCGAAAACGCGCAACCGGCATAGGAAAGGGCGGCTGGTCGAGAGCCACCCTATCATCAAAGAAGGGGATAGCAATGACGGACGATGACTTGATCAAAGAACTCCCCGACATAGCCAATGGACTCACCAGCGAAAGAAGAAAACGGATCGAAGGATTGGTGCTCACTTATCAACATCACCGCGTGGCTGACCTTACGATGCTATCACCGGGTCGTCGCGTGGACTATGAGCGAAACCTGGCAAAGCAGCGGATAGATTTAGAAAAGCTCCTCGAAGGACTCAAAGCCGAACCGGATTGAATTCCGGTGATCGATTGCGCTATGAACAGAGGCCTTGGACTACTCACCCGGTGGCTTCACAAAAGCTACTATGAATGGCCCGGCGCCATGGAGTTGGATGATAGTTTCGCCCGCGCGAAATGTCGTACCTCCTTCGGCATTAAAACGTATGATCCCGTGGTTATTTCACGCCCGATAGATTGATCGAATTCCTCGCCGAGTCCAGTCCCGAAGGTCCCTTGAAGAACAGTGACATACTCGTCCGACGGGGGCCGGTGCGGCGGAATTTTAAAACCGTCGGGCATCTTTAGGCGAAACGTATATACGCTTCCTGCTTCCAATGGCTCACCTGCCAGCACGGCGGCCCGCGCGCCAGAAGGGCCTAATACTAAAATGAGACTTTGATCTTTAATAATCTCCCGAAAGTTTAAGGGCTATGGCTGTGAGTAGTTCTAGGGTCATTACCGTCCGGTGATTCGATCAATTTGAGAGACATCCAC
>CAYLJO010000345.1:0-4963 GCA_964383905.1 uncultured Blastocatellaceae bacterium | reverse complement strand
GTCTGACCTTCACTCACGACGGGCGCGTCACACTGCGGTGACGATGATTCACCAGATCGGCCGCCGACACCAAGTTCTTGTGCCTCTTCTTGAGCATGTAAGAGAGGCTCTGATGCGAGATGCCGAGCAGCCGCGCGGCGCGGCACACGCTCCCCTGCGCCGCGCTGAGCGCCCGCCTGATCAGCTCACCCTCGTACGTCAGCACCTCTTCGTGAAACGAAAAGCCCTCCCACTCCCCGACGAAAGTAGCCCCCCGCGTTTGACGCAGCGCGACCGTTTCGACCGCCTCGGCCGTGACCGCCGCCCCTTCGCCCGCCAGTAACACACTGCCTTCGATCAGCGAGCGCAACTCCCGGGCGTTACCTCTGAGCTTGAGCTTGCGCATCGCCCCGACGGCCTCGGGCGTGAACGTCACCTCTTTACGCCTTTCGGCGAGCACCTCTTTGATGAAATGTTCGGCCATCACCGGGATATCGTCCGGCCGCTCCCGCAGCGGCGGGATCCCCAGTTGAAACGGTTGGAGCCGGTAATAAAGATCCTCACGGAAACGCCCCTCCGACATCTCCTGTTCGAGGTCGCGGCTGGTGGCGGCGATCACCCGTACGTCGATGCCTTCCTCTTCTTCCGCGTCCACCCGGTGGACCTTCCCTTTCTCAATTAAATGGAGGAGCTGTGCCTGGCCGGGCCCGCTTAACCCCGCGACCTCGTCGATGAAAAGCGTGCCGCCTTCGGCCCGCCGGATCGCCCCGGGAAGACCTGCGGTTTCCTCGGCGGAGCTCCCCCGGCGGCGGCCCACAAGCTGAGACCGGTTCGGATGGTCCGCCGGCGCCCCACAGTTAACGGCAACGAAGGCCCCACCCCGCCCCGACCATTGATGGATCTGGCGCGCCAGCGTCCCCTTGCCGGTGCCCGCTTCGCCCGTGATGAGAACCGCGTTCCTGGCCCCGGCCATGCGGCGGGCGAGGCGCAGCAGCGCCGCCGTCCGCTCCGCGGCGTAGAGGAAATCCGGGGCGCCTGGATCTTCCCGACGGGCGCGACCAAGTCTCAACGCCCGTCTGGCGCACGAGCGCAGGCGGTCAAGCGTTTCCAGGTGCCGGGAGTCGGCCAGCAACCGGTCGGCCCGTTCGTAAACGGCGGTGATCTCACCACGGGACAGGTGATCGCCTAACTCCTCGATGATGGTCAGGGCGGCCAGACCCGCCTTTTCGTGATCACCCACCAGGTGGGCCGTCTCGACGGCGCGCTGCAGGACGGATCGGGCTTGCTCACTGCGACCGAGCCGCGCCAGCGCCGTCCCGTGCGTGGTCAGGGATTCAGCCAGCAGCGCCTGCTCGCCGCCCTTCTCCTGGGCGTGGACGGCCGAGCGCGCCACCCGCTCGGCCTCAGCGTTCCGGCCCCGCGCCAGCAGCAGCCGCGCGCGCGTCTCATCCACCTGCGCGACGCTGCCCTTATCCCTCAAACTGACGAACAGGCGGCGGGCGTGATCCAGATGCTGATGCGCCTCCATGAAGCGGCCCAGCCTGAAGAGGAGGAAGCCGAGGTTGTTTTCCACGCGCGCGCGAAAACGCGTATGCCCGGCTTGCTCGAAGTGGAAGGCTGCGGCGGCGAACTCCACCAGCGCCCGGTCGATGCAGTCCTGATGCCCCTCGGAGGCCCCCAGATTCTTGAGCGCGACGGCGAGCGTGTTGTGGAATCTACCTTTGAGCGAGTGCTTGCCGCTGGCCTGGACGAGCGGCGCGGCTTCATTGAGCACCCGCAGCGACTCATGGAGGCGATTTGTCGCACGCTCTAAATCGGCGATCCGGATCAGCGCGACCGCTTTCAATTCGCCTTCCGTGTCAGATAGGCGTGATAGCGCCTCACGGAGCGTGATGCGCGCCTCGTCAAAGGCGCCTTCGCGCCGGTAACACTCCCCGATCTCGATCCGCGCTTCGGCCGCCCGCATGGTATCGCCGAGCGCCGCGAACCGGGCCTCACCTTCACCGATGAGGTCCTTGGCCGTTTCCTGGGCGCCGGTGATCTGCCGGGAACTGCCGATCCATCCGGTGAGGGTGCCGGCGCGTAGCAGCACGAGGGCCGCCGTCAACTCGTCGAGGCCCTCCAGGTGAGGGCGCTCGCCGACACATCGCCACCGTTCGGCCAGCGCGCCGTGCGCCGCCTCATAATTCCCACCCTCCTCCAACTCTTTGGCGAGCGCGCAGCGCAGCCGGATGCGCTCGGAAAGCGTGAGCGCGGGGTCACCAATTTGATGGGTGAGGTCGGCTTCTAAACGCATGTGAGGACTGCCTTTCTTCGGCGTTCGCAAGAAAACTTGCGGACTTTAGTGTTATGATGCGCCCTCGCGTTATTGAGCGTGCGATCGGGCACCTCATTTTGACCACCAACCAGACTCACAAGTTTAACCATTAGTGGGAGGAGAAACATGAAATCCTTGAGAAAAATCTTTGCCGCTTCCGTACTCACCATAGCGCTGGTCTGCTCGGTGCTTGCCGGCGACATGAGTACGACGTATACCAACCCGCCGCCATCAACCACGAGCGTTAGTCCGGTGGTGGTGGCGATAGTGATTCTGCAAAGTACGCTGCCTCCGGTCTAAGAAAAGGGCGCCCGAGGCGCCGCCCCGCGATTGACAGGTGCTCCCAGATAAGGCTGCTTCGGCGGCCCGGTCTCCGTGTGCGTCAGAAGCCGGTGAGAGTAAAGCGGCAGCGCGGCAAGGAGGCATTGACAAACAAGGCAGATTACCCGCACTGAGGCGTAAAAAGCAATCATTTATTTGAGGGAAATGGATGTACTACCAATCTCCTACGCCACCCCCGCGCCCGGGCGTACTTTGCTTGACCATCTCAGGGCGGATAAAATGGCCGTCATGACGTCCCCCCCTTGATGTATGAGCGCAGATCGCTTCCGGCGTCTCGACCTTCGCACCCTTCGGTCGGACGGGGCGCGAACTACGTTCATTTCAAGATCCACGTAGCAGATGCAAGGGATGGGGCGGCGGGGATTTTCACGTGAACGCGGGCGAAAACTCAGATACGATAAAATAAAGTGGTTCAATCTGAAAGGCAGATCAATTCGATAAAAAGTCCCCGAGCTGATTTTGTTGATCAGCGTTCGATCGTCCGCACCATCTGGGGCGACTCCGATATCATGCTGCTGGTCTTTGCCGGTTCGGCCGCCGAGTTCGCCCTCAACCGCGCTGTCGATTGGCTTTTCTTCACCAACAAGCTGCCCGGTGACCCGATCGGGCGCTTGTTCTCCACCGCCCGCTTCGCCCAGGAGATCGTCTTTGCCGATGAGGCGGCGGCTCAGCAAACGCTGGCTCGGATCTCCACCATCCACACTGCGGTTGAACGAAGGCGCGGGAAACTGATCCCCGATTGGGCATACCGTGACGTGCTCTACATGCTGATCGACTATTCGGAACGCGCCTATCAACTGCTGCATCGCCCGCTGATGGCGGCAGAGCAGCAGGAGCTCTACGGTGTGTTCCGCCGCGTCGGCGCCGGGCTGCGGATCCCGGAACTGCCCGCGACATATACGGCATGGCAGCATGACCGCCGGCGCCATCTCGAGCGCGATTTGGCATACAGTAAATATAGCTCGAAGCTCTATGCCGAGTACCGACGACACCTCGGTTGGTGGCGCTACGAACTGCTGCTTCGGGTGCAGGCGATGCTGGTGCCTGAGCGGGTGCGTCGCTTGCTGAGGCTAAACCCGCTGCCGCTGCTCTCGCATGTGCTCTGGACGTATCGAGTCTTTGACCGGCTGCAACTACGGTGGCTCGTCCGGCAATTGTTACTGCCGGGGCGCTATCTGGAGGATATTCAGGAGTTAGATCGACCTAAAACACAAGACGTCGATGTCACAGAAAAGAGCTAACATGTTCATTGAGAGAGCCTTCTTTGGTCGAGATGGTGGTTTTGGCCACCCCCATCTGACGAATATTGGGTTCTCTCTTCAGTTTCTTACGTCGTGCTCACGTGTTACTTAGAATTCATACTTGTCATGCACCTAGCATACAGATCAGGGGAGAGGGATTACGCCAATCATGAGTCAGAACGGGCTACCAGACGGCACCAAGACCGGCAAGGGCTCAGTCGCAGACGAGCAGACCAAAGCGATCTGGGCCGAAGCCTACAGGATTTATCAGCTCGCACAGGTGGAGGCCTCTGACTCCAAGGTGGAGCGCACCGAGCGGATCGGCTACGTCGCTGAAAGGATGGGCATCACTCGCAAAGCGGCCAAGCGGCGGATCAAGAACTACGAGGGGTGGCAGAAGCGACTTGATCCGAGCTTCCAGAAGTTCGTGCCGGATATGGGCAGGGAAGGGAGGCGCAGGGCAGCCGGCCGTCATGAGGGGCACATGTGGCAGCGGGAGCGTCATCCATCAGCACCGTACAGGGGGGGTGTGCGAGGCAGAAGCGACGACCGTTTCAAGGATCCGGCCTCACGCTTTAATCGCTGAACATTGTTTACCACGAGAGCACCGGCCGTGCGCTCGGCCCTGTGGCTGACACCGTGACCTTTACCGGAAGGGTAGACCCGTCAATCGCGGACGCGGCGAGGCTGGCCTCCGAGTATCAGAGCCTGCTGTCTAAGGGGAAGTACCGGCTGTGTTGCGAAAATTATACCATCGGAAGATCATGGAGACGCAAGAAGCACTGATGCACCGTCACGTTTCGACGACTCGGGTGTACGTGCAGCGGATCGCTGTGAGAAGAGACAAGCACAGCCGGAAGATCAGTCAGAGGTTGAAGAAAGGGGGTGAGAAGTGATCAGGCTTCTTCTACGACAAGAATAGTGGAACCTAACAGGGAAAAATAAACAAGCTTAAGCCAGACATTGTCAACTGTTCTGGATCGAGATGATCTCAAACTGGACCAAAACATTATTGCCCCAGCTAACGCGCATACCCTGTAAGTGCCCGGTTCCACTACCGCGCGAGAAGCGGAACCATCTTGAC
>CAYLJO010000344.1:0-4975 GCA_964383905.1 uncultured Blastocatellaceae bacterium | reverse complement strand
TAGAAGTCATCCCAAAACCCTATTAAGCGTGATCAGAGCACAAGCCATATGAATCAGCGCTTCAAAGTTCTTCACCTTCCGCTCGTAACGCACGACCAACCGGCGGAAGTTCTGCAACCACGAATTCGTCCGCTCAACGACCCATCTGCGCTTGTAACGACGCATTTTTCTTCCATCTTGGTGCGTTGCCACCCTGTTGTTCGACCGCGCCGGGATGATCGGTTCGATGCCACGTTTCACCAACAATGCCCGCGCGCCATTGCTGTCCTAGCCCCGGTCTGCAAGCAGGCGGCGAATCCGTCGTCGCCTGGCACGCCGCGAGCCGATGCGCCCGTGCGCCAGCGTTTCTTCGACCAGTTTCACTTCCGCTGGGGAAGCCGCCTCCACGTGAAGTCCTCTCGGAGTACCCGCGCCATCGGCCAATACCATGAGCTTTGTTCCCTTGCCGCGCTTGGTTTTGCCGACTTTCGCGCCCCCTTTTTGGCGGTGACGAACATGCCGTCAATGAAGCATTCGTTCCACCGCACTTTGCGCCGATCATCGAGTTGGTCTAAAAAGGCCCGCCACAGGTTTAAGAGCAGGCCCGATTCGGCCCACTCGCTCTCGCCGGCGATGGACAGCGCTCTTTGAGCCGTATCGTTCGGGCAATTCGCTCCACGGAGCACCCGTCCAGAGAATCCAGAGTATGCCTTCAAAGCAGTTGCGATCATCGAGCGGCGGTCTGCCGCCCTTCGGACTAGGTCTCCTCTTTGTTAAAAGCGGCTCAATTCGTTTCCACTGTTTATCGGTGACAGCACGCCAAGCCATAGAACCGTTTATTAATCTCTCCTTTGGCTTGGTTAGATGCTGTCATCAAACTACTTGTTCATCGGTTTAGGGATGACTTCTAGTAATTCCTTATCAGCGAAGATCAAAGCCGCTCCCCGAATCTTTGAGCCCTGCGCAACTCAACAGCAACCCACGGCAGAAAGAAGCAGACGAGGAACAAAGACCGCCACGCTGACCGTCATTCGCCTAGCTCTTTCCCTTCTCCTTGTTCCGCGTCGTCTTTCACTATTTCTGTGTCGCGTATGAACTCCTGAATGTAAGGGTCTTCCTCTTTGACCAGCTCTTCCTCCGTGCCGCGGAAGATCACTCGTCCATCTCGCAGCATCAAGATGTTCGTATTTGTCAGGCACAACTGCTGGCCCTCCTCCTTGACGGTGACTTCACCTTCATCGCTCACGACCGCGTATCCGGTCGTCAGATACTTGACCACATCCATCTCGTGCGTAACGAGAATTGAGGCGACGTCCTCCAGGTCGCGGAGCTTGATGATCAGTTCGCAGATCGTGGCGGCAGTCGGCGGGTCGAGCGCGGTGGTCGGCTCGTCAAACAGGACGATCTTCGGATCACCGACCAGAGCACGGGCGATGCCGACACGTTTCTGCATCCCGCCCGAAAGCTCGCTCGGCAGCTTATCCATTTCGTTTTCAAGGTCGACGAAGCAGAGCAAGAGGCGCACCTCTCTTTCCACCTCCTCTTCCGGCACATTCTGCTCGTGCAATCGGTAGGCGACGTTGTCATAGACCGAGAGCGAATCGAAGAGCGCGCCCTCTTGAAAGACCATCCCGATCTTGTCACGCACGCGCTGCATCTGAGTCTCTTCAAGCCCTGTTATCTCCTCCCCGTCGACGAAAATCTGTCCGGCGTCAGGTTTAAGCAGGCCCAGGATGAGTTTCAGGATGGTGGACTTCCCGCCCCCCGAACCGCTCAGGATGATCTTGATCTCGCCCTTCACGACTGTGAAGCTGATGTCGTCGAGAACCTTCTTGTCCTCGAAAGAGAAGTGCACGTTGCGAAACTCTATGGCCGGCGTCACTGGCTCGCTCTCGCCCACTTCAGCGACAAGGGATTCGGCCTCAGCTTCGCCTTCTTGGCCATCATCGCGCGGTGGGTACATTGCTTTTGCGTTTGTGGAATCCATTATTCGTAACTATCCAAGTCCCCGCGCTAATCTTTATAGGTGACGATCCGCCCCCACAGGCTTTTCGTCCCCCAGACGCCCGCGCGCAGCGCCTCAAGCTGGACGATCTGGCTGTGATCCACGAAGAGGTTCACTTCGGGGCCGTAGTCCCTGATGTACCACGCGAAGACCTCCGGGTCGGCGGCCTCGAACATCACCTTCTCCAACCCCAGCGCGCTCGCGATCGAAGCGATGACGTCGGTGCGCCACCGGCTGACGTTTTCCGTGATCCCTTCGGACTCGATCATCACAACGTCGGCGCCCGCCCCGAGGAACCGCTCGGCCTGGCGAATCAACCACCCCACGTCGCGCGTGCCTTCCGCCTCGAGCTCTCCGGCGGCGCTTGAGCCGCCGGCCCCGAACTGGATGCCGATCTCCGGCTTGGCCTTGAGGCCCGCCTGCCGCACGCGCTCGACGAGCCGGAGCCAGTCATCGGTCGGAATGGTGACGAAGCCGCCGGAGATTTCGACGGTGTCTAAGCCCAGGTCGCGGCACTCTTTAATGTACCGGTCAACGGCTTCCGCCCCTTGCGTGAGGACGCGCTCGATGAACCCTCCCGTCGAGACCAGCACGTCGTAGCGGTGGCAGAGGTCAATGATCTCTTTGAGGCTCTCGCGCGGCATGAGGGCGAAGGAGCCGCCCGCGAACTTGAGGCTATCCACGTAAGCCTCAACACCGCACAGTCTTTGACCTTATCCTTACCACATCTTCAGCTTCGGCTCTTAGTAAACGTGGATGATGGCACCCTCTGAGACGAATGGCGTCGGGACATGAAAGAGTTGGTCAATGATCTTCTGGTACTCATCGACACGATACTTACCCTTCTTCTCTTTGAATGAAGCGCTGGCTTCCTGCACCCCATGCTGTGATTGAATGAGAGTGTGTGAAAGAGCGTTTGTGCAGCACGCAGCCAGGATCAAAATGAAGGATAAGATAGATTGCCGGCTCAAGATTATTCCTCCTTTAGCAGCACCTGGTTCTGAGATGTGGAGTGTATACCAAGTCGTAAAGGGCAGGGAAATGGGGTAACAAAAGGGAAGCTGCGATCACGCGCAATAGAATTTCCTCCCAGGCATTTTAGCCTTGGCAGTTTTATGCTTACATCCGCCTTCCACTATTTGCGGCTCGCGATCGATGGGCCGCGGCAGAGCCCTAAGCAAGCAATTTAAACTATTGCCTTACGTAAGAGCAATGCGTGATACAATCATCTTATTACGTAAGGTTAAGGATGGCGCCCTCTCCCGCTCGCCTTACGTAAGTCAGGGATGCCCCAGATGGTGAGCACATTACTCCCCGATAGTGGGAAACATGGTGCGGCCCGTCAATGCCGGAACGACGTAAGCGTCATAGCCGAGCAATAGCCCCTCTTCATTCCGCCCGTAGTGCAGGTGCGAGAACTCCTCACAATCAGGGTTTGCTCGCCTCCTTTAATCGCCAGATCAGAATAGGTTTTTACTCTGCCATAATGTTCACCCCTTGCCGGCTTGCTTGGCCTCACGCTCGAGGCGTGTGATCAATGACCTGATGGCGTAATTCATCGGGTCGTTGATCATCTCTTTGGTCATGCCAGTTTCACTCGCCAGCCGCTCTAACCGCTCGTGCAGATCCACGGCCAGGTCAATCCTATACGGCTTAAACGGCCTCGGGCATCGGTGTAAATATCTCCTTTGCGGCCCGGTAAGTTCGTGCTAATGTAGCTGCCCGTGGCCGCCCTCATTGGTCTAGCCTCCGCGTGGCTGCGGCTTAAACTCATGGACAAGTCCATCAATCAAAGGTAAGGAGATCCCCCCGTGAAGATCAGCAATTACCCCCGACCGGTGATCCGTCTATACACCATAGGGCTCGCCGCCCTATGGTGCTTACTAGCCATGCAGGGCGCGCTTCGGCCAGCCCGCTCGCAGTCACTCAGTGATATTGACCGCGACCGCGGCCACGCCATGCTTAGTGAGATCAAGAATGATCTCAAGAAGAGCTACTACGATGCGAGTTTCCATGGCATCGACGTGGAACAGCGTTTTAAGGCAGCCGACGACATGATCAAGCGTGCCACATCGCTCGGCCAGGTCTTCGGGATCATCGCGCAGGCGCTCCTGAGCCTGGAAGACTCCCACACCTTCTTCTTACCGCCGGCGCAGACAGCACACGCCGATTACGGGTGGCAGATGCAGGCCATCGGAGACAGGTGTTACGTCACGGCCGTGAAGCCGGGCAGCGACGCTGAGGCAAAGGGTCTCAAAGCAGGTGATCTCATCGAGTCAATCAACGGGGTCAGTCCGACGCGCGAGAATTTATGGAAGTTACGCTATTTGTACTACGCGTTAAGACCCGCGCCCGGGATGCGGCTGGTTGTGCAGAGTCCCAACAGTCAGCGACGCCAGTTAGATGCGATGGCGAAAGTATGGCAGGATAAACGGCGGCTTGATTTCACAGGCGGGGATGACATCTGGAACATCGTGAGAGAAGCCCAACTGGAAGACCGGCTAGGTCGCCATATCTCTTACGAGATGGGAGACGAACTCCTGATTTGGAGGATGCCGCGGTTCGATCTCACTGACCAGAGAGTCGATGCGATGATGGACACGGCTAGTAAGCGCAAGGCGCTCATCCTTGACTTGCGCGGCAACCCCGGCGGTGGTGAAGAGACGCTGCTCCGGTTGCTCGGATATTTCTTCGACCATGATGTGAAAGTCGGTGACATGAAAGGTCGGAAAGAGACCAAACCGCTCACGGCCAAGACGCGCGGCGACCGTGTCTTTAAGGGCAAACTAGTAGTACTAGTCAACAGCGAGTCGGGTTCCGCCGCGGAAGTTCTGGCGCGCGTGATCCAACTTGAGAAACGGGGCACAGTGATCGGCGACCGGACGGCGGGAGCGGTCATGAGGAGTCGGCATAACCATCACCAGATGGGGATGGACACAGCGATCTTTTATGGGGTGAGCATTACCGATGCCGACCTGGTCATGACCGACG
>CAYLJO010000343.1:0-4987 GCA_964383905.1 uncultured Blastocatellaceae bacterium | reverse complement strand
TCCGCCTGCTTGCCGGCGCCCTCGATGATCGTCGTGTTGTCTTTATCCACGACCACCCTCTTGGCCCTCCCTAAGTCCTCAGTCTTGACGTTCTCGAGCTTGATGCCAAGATCCTCGCTGATCGCCTTGCCGCCCGTCAGGATCGCAATATCCTGAAGCATCGCCTTGCGGCGGTCGCCGAAGCCGGGGGCTTTGACCGCGCAGACATGAAGCGTTCCACGCAGCTTGTTGACCACCAGCGTGGCGAGCGCTTCGCCCTCGACGTCCTCGGCGATGATCAGCAGCGGCTTGCCTTCGCGCGCCACCGTCTCCAGCAGCGGCAGCAGGTCGCGCATCGAGCTGATCTTCTTCTCGTGGATCAGGATGAGCGGGTCTTCCAAGACTGCCTCCATGCGATCCGGGTTAGTGACGAAGTAGGGTGACAGATACCCGCGGTCGAACTGCATGCCCTCGACAACGTCCAGCTCCGTCTGCATCGTCTTGGATTCTTCGACGGTGATTACACCGTCTTTCCCGACCTTGTTCATTGCCTCGGCGATCAGTTCGCCGATGGTGCGGTCGCCGTTGGCCGAGATCGTACCGACCTGCGCGATTGATTCACCCTTCACAGGTTTCGACAAGTTCTTGATCTCTTCGACAACACGTTCGGTCGCCTTCTGGATTCCGCGCTGCACGGCCATCGGGTTGGCGCCCGCCGCGACCGTCTTCAAGCCTTCGCGGAAGATTGATTGCGCGAGCACGGTCGCCGTGGTCGTGCCGTCGCCCGCGACGTCCGAAGTCTTCGAGGCGACTTCGCGCACCATCTGCGCGCCGACATTCTCCAATTTGCTTTCGAGCTCTATCTCCTTGGCCACCGTCACGCCGTCTTTCGTGATGGTTGGGGAGCCAAATTTCTTCTCGATCACGACGTTGCGACCTTTCGGTCCGAGGGTCGCTTTCACCGCCTCGGCGAGTGTGTTGACGCCATCCAGAATGGCATGGCGCGACTGCTCGCCGTGCACTACCATTTTCGCTGCCATGTCAGCTTAACCTCCTCAAAGTTAATCTAATTGCTGATCCGATTACACGTCAGTGACGCCGCCCGAACTTAGCGGGCAGCCGATTTCGCTTTCGCGGTCGCCGTGAAGATGCCGAGGATCTCGTCCTCGCGCATGATCAGATACTCTTCATCACCGATCTTCACTTCCGAGCCGCCGTACTTGCCAAACAACACACGGTCACCCGGCTTCACGTCGAGCGTTTGGCGTGTTCCGTCATCGCGGAACTTGCCCTCGCCGACAGCGATTACCTCGCCTTGCTGCGGCTTCTCTTTGGCCGTGTCCGGGATGATAATGGCCCCGCGCACCTGCTCCTGCTCGTCGATGCGACGGATGAGCACGCGATCGTGTAGTGGACGAATTGCTGTTACCATCTTCGTTTCGTTACCTCCTTAATTACTGTTTCTCAGCAGGCCCGGCTACTGATGCCTGCCGGTCGATAAAAAATTCTGAATCAAAGCCTTCGTTGCATCTCGGCCAGTTCGCGGTTCAACCGCTCGATGCGCTCGACCAGGTCGAGGATAATCGCCCCGCCGGCGAAGTTGACGCCGAGGTCACGACGCAGCCTGTGCAGACGCCGCAAGCGCATGACCGAGCTGGTTGAGAGAAGTATTTGGTCCGCCTCTCCGCTAATCGCGTCCAAGATCCCCAGGCGGATCAGTCGCGCGAGCTGAGTGGGGCGTGCCCCTACCGCTTCGGCCGCCATCTCAAGCGTCAGGGGCTCATCAAGTTCACAGTCAATGAGCCGTATAAAACTGGCTTTTGTCACACGCCCGCTCCCTTCGTGGATTGCTGACCCGCACGCGGGTTGAAACGCGAGGCGCGGCGCAACTCTTCGTACAGTCGCCGTTCCTCAGCACTCACCTGCTTTGGTGTGACGACCTTCAGCCTTACATAAATGTCCCCACGTCCCCCGCGCCGCTTATTCAACCCCTGCCCGCGCAGCCGCAGCCTTTGCTCGTTTTGCGCCCCCGCCGGAACGGTCATCTCCACCTGTCCCTCAATGGTCGGCACTTCGATGCGCGCGCCGAGCACAGCTTCCCACGGCGCAACGGGCGCTTCCACTTCCAGGTCATCGCCGTGCACCGTGAACACGGGGTGCGGTCGCAAGCGTATGTGCAGGTAGAGGTCGCCCGCGGGTGCGCCCGCGTGGCCTGCTCCGCCCTGTCCCGCGAGCCGAACGGTCGAGCCGTCCCGCACCCCCGCAGGGATATTCACTTCGATTGTTTTAGGCCTGAGCACCTGACCCGCTCCGCCACACGTCTGGCAGACCTGGTTGTTACCGGCGACCCCCGTACCCTGACAGGTCGGGCAGTCCTCAGCCGCCTGCATAGAGAGCGTGCGGCGCCCACCGTGATGCGCCTCCTCTAGTGATAGCTCGAGCTCGGCTTCGACATCTCGGCCGCGATTACTGCCACGTGCACGTGCCCTACCCCCGGCGCGTCCGAACAACTCCTCAAAGATGTCGCCCATGCCGCCTGTGCCTGAGCCGCGCCCGGATCCGCCGAAGTCGAAACCACTGAAATCGAAGCCGCCGGCTTGCGGCCCGCCTCCAGGGCCGAACCCTTCCCATCCCGGAGGCGGCGCCTGATCGGCCATGCGCCAGTTCTCACCGTACTGATCGTACTTCTTCCGCTTCTCGGCGTCGGAGAGCACCTCATAGGCTTCCTGCAACTCCTTGAAGCGCTCTTCAGCCGCTTTGTCCCCCGGGTTGAGGTCTGGGTGAAACTTACGCGCTAATTTGCGGTAAGCCGCTTTAATCTGCTCTTCGGTGGCGGCGCGGCTCACGCCCAGCACCTCGTAATAATCTCTCGTTCGTACTGCCACCGATGATTACTCCTCTCGTCTCCTACGAGTGCGACAACCCGCGCTTTACGGAATTCATACTGACGGCATTAGTGCGCAGGGGATTCATGCCAGGCCTTATGAGCGCTCGGTCTCTCCCCTATAGCGCCCCGAGACCCTTCGCGCCACAACTCAAGCATATCGCGCAGCAACCCTTCGCGAACGGCCAGCAACGGGTTGATCGAAAAGGTGGTCGCCAGCACGAGGCCGACAGCAAACAGGAAGGTGCCGTCAACGCCTTCTCTGAATAACCTGCCGCTGATTAGCAGCCCAACGCTCACCGAAAGCGCAATGATTGCCATAACCAGCATGATGCAGTTGTAACCGATTGCAATCTTTGTATACTCCTTCTTCTCGTCGTTCATCGCCTTTGACCCCCTTTCTCCAATCTAAACTTTTGATCATGAATGGGAAGGAAAGGACCTGTACAGAATACTGCATCCCTTCCGCCAGAATTCGAGCCAATATTACACAATAAAAAATTTTCTTGTCAAGATACTTGACAAGACAACGCTCATATTTTATATTGACATCACAATCATGGATTGGAAATCCTAGTCCAGACTTCTTACTAAAGGAGGTGCATAAGCTTATGACTAACATCATGTTACGTGATCAGGTTCCGTTTGTGCCTTTCTTTGCAGGCCAGATAGATCAGTTACTAAAGAATCCCTTCTCTATCCTCAACAACGGACTGAGGAGCAGCGCGAACGGCCCGTCCGTTACGGTCTACGAGACCAAGGATGAGTATGTCTTCGAGGCGGAACTGCCGGGCTGGACTCGTGATCAGGTCTCGATCAGCTTCGAGAACCAGACGCTGACCTTGAGTGGCAATCGTGAATTGATCCAGGGTGAGGGTCGCCAATACCATCGCGTGGAAGGCTTCTACGGCCAGTTCACCCGCTCCTTCACCGTACCCGGCGGCGTCGATTTTAACCGCGTCGAGGCCGAACTGAAGGACGGGGTGCTGATCGTTCACCTGCCGAAGCGTGAAGAGGCCAAGCCTCGCCAGATCGAGGTCAAGACGGTGCAATAAACGTGTGACAAAAATCTATCTTCGAGCTTGCCCATAAGAACTCAAGCTTGAACCGCAATGGAAAGGCCGCAAGCTCGACAACCGGGCTTCGCGGCCTTTCCCTCTTGGCCAATGCTTATTCGTTAAGGGGAAAGGAGGGACGCTATGATCATGCGACACACAAGGCTCAAAATCTATCAGGTTATAGCTGTCATAGTTGTAGTTGGCTTAGCCCTTTTCTCGTCAATTCTCAGCCTCCCGCACCGGGACACGGCCAGCCGTCACATGAACGTGCCGCCGCAGCCCGTGCAGGCTGTGAACTTTGATCGCCCGCGCCCTGAAATCCGTATCGAGCGCATGCTTGAGCCGGACGAGTTTACCGGCTTCGACCCGGCCATTGCTTCACTGCTAAAACCTGGGCCCGATCGGGAAGCGCCTCTTTCCGCACAAAGAGAACAGGCCGGCGACGAAATCGCTTCCCTTACACGTGAGCGGAGAGGGGGTGGCGAGAGATGAAGAAACCTTTATACGCGATGCGACGCGCCAACGGTGACTGGTTTGCTATGGAAGTCGATGGCGGGCGTCGTGTGCCGCTCTTTCAGAGTACAACCGGCGCGTGGCGTGCGCGTGCGAAAAATCCGGAGTTGATGCTCTTCTGGCCGGTTGCGCTCGATGAACGGGTACTGGCTGACCTGGCAACAGCGGACCAGGGTCGCTCCGCATCAGAATGAGCAGTACCGCGAAGGGAAAGGGCGCGGTAAGAAGAGAGGTCTGGCCTCTTGACAACTGTCAACCATATCAACGCCCTGATTCACCGCTCTTCAAATACGCGACGCGCGCCGTGCCGCCCATTCATATCCTTGTTAAGGATGGACGGGTCACGCTCAAAGGCGCGGTCGCCACAAAAACGGACAGTGAACTGGCGTACGTGGCGGCGCGCGGCGTGCCCGGCGCCTTCGAGGTGACAAACCAGTTAATAGTTGAGGGTGAAAAAGCGCGGTGAGTTGTGGGATTCATGGGCGGTATTCTTCAACCAAGGAGATGAAAAGTCATGGCAAAACAGAAAGAGCAGAATCAACAGAAGGAGTCA
>CAYLJO010000342.1:0-5037 GCA_964383905.1 uncultured Blastocatellaceae bacterium | reverse complement strand
GAAACTTTAGATCATGCTGGAGTTGGCGCATTCTCGGTTGGGGGCTCTCACGCGCAAAGGCTTGTGTTTCTTATTTAGACTGACGACGCCTCGCCTGCCTCCGCTTGAAAACTTTTTCGCCACCGGTTTCGCCGAGCGGTATATCGGCCGGCAATGCTGCCGGAAGCGAAGGCGAGTTTGAACGCGGTGTGACTGAATCGCCGCCGACATGCTGCGCCGAATTGTCGGCAAACATCTCATTGGCTCCTTTGCGCCGACCGCGCAGCGCCGGAGTATCTTTCATCGCCTCACGATTCTGGTCCGGAGTGCCGGCCTTTCCCATCTCCTGGCCACGAGGCTTTTCCGGTATTCCCGCCTTGTGCTGATCTTTTTTAGTGCCCATCTTGTTCCCCCTATTATTATCTGGTGGCTGATGATTGTCAGGTAAATCTACTCTTCACAAGCCGTGTCTTTCAAAGTGAGCCGCGCCGGGTTATCTCTCATTCACCCTGGCTCGTGTACTCGCTTGCCGCACTATCTTAACGGCTCAGCGCTATTTTCTGCGACCTCACGCGCCGGATCATTAAGACCGGTGCCGTGATTAAGCTTAACGCGCGCTAGCGACCACTTAAGCGCCGGCGGCGTAAGAAGCGTGGTCACGATCACTACCATGACTATCGCGCCAAACGTGGCTGCGCTGATAACCGGCTCGCTGACGCCTTGCGCGTTTGGCAGCATGAGCGTCGCCCCGACACCTGCGAAGATCAACTGGACTTCGCCTCGCGGCACCATGCCAAGGCCGATCGACAGCCGGTTGATCCCCCGGGCGAACGCCGCTAGAGAGCAGAATTGCTTACCCGTAATTGCCGCGAGCGTCAAGGCCAACGCGAACGCCAGCAGGTTGGGCCGGGCCAGCGCTCGCAAGTCCACCCTCAGACCCACTAAGACAAAGAAAATAGGAATGAGCACCGTGCCGACGGGCGCCAGCAATTGTTGCAGGTCACGCTTCTCATAGTTGGGCAATAAGCTAAAGTGTAGTTCGTCCAGCACGAGTCCCGCGGCAAACGCTCCGACAATCGGCGCGAGGTCCACCTTCGCCGCCACCCACGCCAGTAGGAAGCAGAAGGCTATCGAGACCGCCAATAACACTCCGCGTCCTTCAAAGCGTCCGACGCCGCGAAACAGGTGCGGCGTGACGTAATGTCCCAGGATAATCGCGCCGACGAGGAACAGGATCGCTTTGACGGCGATGATGATAACGCTAAGGATAGAGAGTGTTGTCCCCGCCCCGGCCGCCCTGATTGCTCCAACCATGACGGCCAAGATCAGGAGGCCCAGTACATCGTCAATCACAGCCGCGCTCAGAATAATGCGTGCCTCGCGCGTTGTGAGCTTACCCATATCTCTCAACACACGCGCTGTGATTCCCACACTCGTCGCGCACAGAGTTGCGCCGATGAAGATGTGAGCGAGCCGCGGCGCGCCCGGTACAAAGTAAGAAGACACGCCCCAGCCGAGAAAGAAAGAGGCTACGATACCCATCGACGCGACCAGCAACGAAGACCAGCCAACTTTCAACATCTCGTCGAGGTTTGACTCCAGCCCGACTTCAAATAGCAGAATAATGACGCCGACCTCCGCGAATGCGCCGATCACTTCATTTGTCTTCAACGGCTCGACTGCCGTTAAGCCCAGCAGCGTAAGGTTGCCAATCATGATGCCACCGGCGAGCTCACCTAATACCGCGGGCTGTCCGACCCTTTCAAAGAACTCGCCGCCGAGTTTTGCGACAATCAAGATTACCGCAAGGCCGACGAGCACCATCGGATCAAGACCATGCGCCGGGCCGCTCTTAACCATGTGTTCCGCCGCTACCCCTGTACCTGCCCAGACTGATCGTGTCGCCCACAAAATGGGTGCGCCGACCATGGCACCCACGATCAAGTTTCGCCTCATATCGTTTCAGCGGGCCTGACACACGCAAGGAACACTCACACTCCCGTTATTGCCCGTATCTCCTATCGATAACCGGAAGCCCCGACAGTATACGCAAACATGTCGGGGCTTCTGATCGGGGCCGAGACGCAGGTAAAGAGTACCGTTAGTCTCGCGCCCTATTTTTCGCGGGCTATCATCGGTTCGGGTTCCGGCTCGCGCTGCGCTCGCTCGCGCATGGCTTCCGCCGGGGGCGGCGGCGGATTGGAGACAAGTATCTCAAGCGCCTTATCCAGCACTTCGCCGATGCGCGTGACGGGTATAATTTCGAGCTCGCGCCGGACATCTTCCGGAATATCTTCCGTATCAGCCTCATTACGCGCCGGAAGAATGATGCGACGAATTCCCGCACGGTGCGCGGCCAGAACCTTCTCTTTAATCCCGCCGACAGGAAACACCAGACCCGAGAGGGTGATTTCACCCGTCATTGCCGTGTCGGGGCGCACGCGGCGTCCGGTATACAGAGAGGCGAGAGCAGAAGTGATCGTTACCCCGGCGCTCGGCCCGTCTTTGGGAATGGCCCCGGCCGGGACGTGCAGGTGTACGCCGTAGCCCTTGAACATGTCCGGGTCGATCCCAAATTCAGCTGCGTGCGACCACAGGTAGGAACGCGCGGCGCGCGCCGACTCCTGCATCACCTCGCCCAGTTGCCCGGTGATTGTCAGACCCGACCCGCCCGGCAGGAGCGTTGCTTCGATGAAGAGGACTTCGCCGCCCATCTCTGTCCAGGCCATTCCGGTCGCCACCCCAGCAGGCAATTCCTTGCGTGCTTCCTCCGGGTAGAAACGCGGCGCGCCCAGATACTCCTTAACGTCCGTGGCATCAACCTTCAATTGCGTAGCTTCGCCCCGCGCAATCTGCAGCGCGGCTTTACGCACGATCCGACCGATTGTCCGCTCCATCTGGCGCACGCCCGCCTCGCGCGTGTAGCGCGTGGCGATCAGTATGATCGCGGCGTCCGTGATGCTGATTTGATCCTCGTCGAGTCCATTCTCACGAATCTGGCGGGGGACCAGATATTGCCGCGCGATATGCAGCTTCTCATGATCGCTGTAGCCCGCCAGTTGAATAACCTCCATGCGGTCGCGCAGGGGGGGCGGGATCGGCCCAAGCTGGTTGGCGGTCGCGATGAAGAATACTTTCGACAGATCGAACGGTAGATCAAGATAGTGATCAATGAAACTGTTGTTCTGCTGCGGGTCAAGAATCTCGAGCAGCGCGGCGGCCGGATCGCCTCTGTAATCGTTGCCCAGCTTATCCACTTCGTCGAGCATCATGACCGGATTATTCACGCCGGCGCGGCGAATGGACTGAATGATCCGCCCCGGCATGGCGCCGATGTATGTGCGGCGGTGACCGCGCAACTCCGCTTCGTCGCGGACGCCGCCGAGGCTCAGGCGCTCAAATTGACGGCCCAGCGCACGCGCAATCGAACGGCCCAGACTGGTCTTGCCGACCCCCGGCGGCCCGACAAAACAGAGGATCGGACTTTTCGCTTCGCGGCGCAGCTTGATGACGGCCAGAAATTCCAGGATGCGCTCCTTGATGTCTTCCAGCCCGTAGTGGTCCTCATCAAGTATGCGTCGCGCCTCGTTCAAATCAAGCTTGTCTTCCGTAGATTTTCGCCACGGAAGCTCAAGTATGTACTCCAGGTAGGTACGGATCACGTGGTAATCGGGCGCGGCGGCGGGTAGCCTTTCCATGCGCCTTAATTCGCGCTCGGCTTCTTTGCGTACTTCGTCAGGTAGATCGGCTTTCTCCAATCTCTCGCGCAGCATCTCGGCTTCTGCGCGCTCGCCGCTTTCGTCTTCGCCCAACTCTTTCTGGATCGCTTTCATCTGCTGGCGCAGGATGTAGTCGCGTTGCGCCTTGTTCATCTCCGATTGCGCTTCAGTAGCAATTTTCGAGCGTATTCCGATGATCTCGACTTCACGCACCAGGAAGATATGGGCAAGACGCAGTAGCTCGTCGACGGTATTGGCCTCCAGCATCTTTTGTTCCTGCTCTAATCCAAGGTTAAGGATCGAGGCCAGAAAGTAGGCGAGGCGCACAGGGTCGTTGGCGGCGAGGATGGCGCTGCGAACTTCGGGCGGCACCTGCGGCAGCATGGCGAGTGCCTGTTGGATAAGCGCTTGTACATTGCGCTTCGTGGCCTCGACCGCTTCCGGGTCTTCCGTGCGTAGCGGAGGTAAAATCTGCACCCGCGCGCGCAAGAATGGCTGCTCCTGCATCCACCCCAGTACCTTGACTCGTTCCGTGCCACTCACGATGAGATGGATAGAATCCTGTTCACGCATCATTCTTTTAATCGTGACGAGCGTGCCGACCTGGTAAAGGTCGGCAGGAGTAGCGTCCGAGCCGGATATGTTCTCCGTGCGCGCGCTGATGCAGGCCAGCAACTTCTCTTCGGTCGCGAGGGCCGCTTCGACCGCCGCGATCGATCGCGCCCGACCGACCGCAAGAGGCACGACCGTCTCCGGAAACACCGTCGTATTCTGCAAAGGCAGCACAGGGATCTCGAACGGAACGGCTTCCGCCTGTGGCGTGCCAGCTTCTTTCGCTTCCGGTTGCTGGGGACTTATCTGCTGTGTAGTTGACCGTAGCTCTTGCGTCTCTTTTTTTTCTGAAATTTCAGCCATCATGTTTAAATCAACCGGCAAGTTGTAGAAAGATTGATAATGGTGTGCTCAGTTATTCGCAATTCTCTTCGCCGCGCAAATGAAGTATGAGCAAGCCGTCGCGGTAGTCACGCGCCAGGCGAGCGCCCTCGATAGAACAGGGAAAGCGCAGCGTCTTCTCAAAACGGCTGTAGGTGATTTCGAGTTGATGGTAGGTGACCCCCTCGCCGTAAAACGAATCGCGGCGGCAGCCTGCGATGAGTAAAGTTGCGCCGTCGATGGTGATTTCGAGGTCTTCGGCGGCGACGCCCGCCAGATCAACTTTGACGATCCACCCGTCGCGCGTCCGGTAGACATCCGCCGCCGGGCACCACAGACGCGTTGTCGGGCGCGCACGGCGTCCGACAGGCATCAGACGAAAATAACGCTCAACTGATTCAGCCAT
>CAYLJO010000341.1:0-5078 GCA_964383905.1 uncultured Blastocatellaceae bacterium | reverse complement strand
AACCTATCCGCCAAATGTGCCAATGATGTTGGCGGCCACTGCACCTTCCCGGCCAACCGTACTTCGCGATAATCTCCTTCATGCGAAGGAGCCTGCGATCATCAGACTCCCCCATGCGGTTAGCGAGCGCCAGAAACTCCTTTTTTAATTCCGGATCGCTGTTCAGCTTCTCGTTCGCTGTTTTATTATCTATACCCCACAGACCATGTTCCCTACGATACTTGTTGAACTTTCCGCTAATCTGCTGGTCATCCTTAACAAGACGCATCAACTCTGCGCGTAGTTCTGGCTCTTTCTCATCGCCGACTTCCTGTGCGAGCGATGATGATGCGCCAAAGAACATCACAATCATTACCAGCATGAGCCTTCCTCTCATATGACCTCCGCTCAGAGTCGGCGTTGACTCCATTAATGAAACATGTTGATTAGTGCCCGCGACACGCGCCGCGAGAGTGATGAGTATCAACAGTCACAGTGCCTAGCGCACCCACTCCATCACCAGCCGCGGCCTTGCAAAATCTTGCCCTTGCCTTCGGGAATGGAGAGTCGTCTCGAGCATCATATCCCGTCGAGTTTGAGCTTGCCGGCAGCTCATAGTTGCATGATCTTGACCATGAGAACGATGATCAGAGCACGGTCTCCGAGAGTGGCTGTACCCACCACAACCTTCTCCCCGTCGCGCAGGTTAAGCGCCGTCTGCACCTTAGTGCGATTGTCCAGCGTCTGGGACGTCAACCCCGTGGAGAAGGTGAACTCACCGATCTGAACTATCGGAGCACCTGTCGGGGTCGAGGCTAACGTTACTGACCTGATGAGGTAATCGTATGGCAAACTCATGCTTCCCGCCGATGTAGGCGGTTGGGTAATCTCCGCCACGCCCTTGCCCTGCAATAAGCTCGGCGTCTCCGTGAGGCGCTGGACGATCGACGTGGCAAGCTCATAATTCTGATAGCTCAGAGTCTGGCGCAACTGCGTGAGCACGTCTCTCAGTTCGGCGGGAATCTGTGCGGTCGCGCCGCCCGCGTTGCCGCTCGTGTTAGAGGCTACGAGCACGTGCATGTGCAGCTCGATGTTCGGGCGCGGCGCGGCGGGCGTGTCGAGCCGCTTGAGGGCCTCATCGATGGTCACGAGGTTTTCAGGAAAGTCGCGTACAGTGATGGTCTTGAACTCGGAGTTAGCCGAAATCGACGCGCCCTTGAAGCCGCTGCCGAGTTGCCGCAACACCTTTGCGAGACTCTCCGGGTCGCGGTGCTTAACTTCGAAGATTTTACTCTTGAAGCCCTTTTCGGTGACGAAATCGCCGTCGGGCTTCTGCGCCGTGCCCGCGCCCGTTTGCTGCGCGAATGGCGCGGAGATAAAAATTAATATTAGAACGAGTGCTGCCAGGGCGTTCTTCGTGGTTTTATGCATAAGGCCTTCCTCCTAAAACTCGTGTAAGACTTACCTGAGGGAATCTTGTTCAGGGCGTTGATGAGAAATCCAGATGATGCGTATGTTCGGGTCCTTCGTCTGCATTTCCACCCTCAGAGTTTTCTCTGAAGCGGCCGGAGCGAGGGCGGGGACGGCGTCCGGTCCAGTGAGATTGTTACTCTCCTGAGAAGCCTTGGCGGTCATTGATCGGATGTCAGGCATATTCACGGCGACGGACCTTGCGCTTTCGACAGTCGCCACGGAACTCTTTCTTCGCCGAGATTGATTAGTAGGATTGGCTGACCCTGCGCTCGTTGTGTCCGCGCCCGCATGTCGGCCAGTGACCACCTGCGGCGGTCTGTCGCTCGAAGGCGAAGGGGACCCGGCCATTTCGGGGCCCTGCTGTTCCCGTGTGTTCTGATCTACCGTGCGACTACGGTCTGCAAGCTGCTGCCGGTCGTTCTTCCGGTTGGCGACAAAGTAAAAGGCAAACACAGAGACGGCGACGAGCAGTGCGGTCGCGACGGCCCACCTGATGCGCGGTCGGAACAGGCTCGCGACCAATTGGGGCAGAGTCGGCGCAGTAGATTCTCGTCCAATCTCGCGCAACACACGCTGGCGGATTCCGGCGTAAACCGCTTCGCTGAATGGCGGCGGCTCAAACAGTCGCAGCAACTGTTGGGCTTCGCGGTATTCTTCGGCTGAGCGGGCACACTCTGCGCAGGATTCCACATGCGCCGTGACCAGCTGAGCGCGTTTCTCTTCGAGGTCGCGGCCCACGTAGAGCGGCATCAGTTCCTGGACGTGCTTACAATTCATGAGACTGTCCCCGCCCCTTTCTTCTCAGATAACGCTCGCAATAAACCTTGATCTTCTTACGCGCAGAGCTGATCTGTGAGCGCACTGTTGTCGAGCTGGACTTCATGATGCGCGCCACTTCATCCGTCTGGAGTCCCTCAATGTCGCGAAGCACAATGGCCGCGCGCTCTTTCTCCGGCAACGCGGCCATTGCTCTGGCGATCAACTCACGCTGTTGTGTGTGCATGAGAGCCTCATCGACGTCCTCTTGTTCGGCGGGGACTTCAAAAGCTCGGTCGTCTCCACCCGAGTCGAACGAGGTAACACGGTCGCGGTAGTGTTGACGCTTTTTCGCGGCGCCGCGGCAGACATTGACCGTAATCTGGTATAACCACGCAAAGAAGTCCTGCTCCTGCTTAAAACGCCCCAGGTACTTGTAAACTCGCAGGAATACTTCCTGGGAAGCGTCGCGGGCGTCCGCCTCGTTGCCCAACATCCGCCACGCCATCGCCATCACTCTCTGTTGAGAATGAATCATGATCTGCTCGAAGGCCGCCGTATCGCCAGAGGCGGCGCGTTCAATGAGATGAGCAAGTGTTGTCCGGTTTTGAGTCAGGACGTTTACCCGCAACTGTATTTCTACGGCCAGATTCATGTCGCGAGCCCCGCTCGGCACCTCTATAACTTCTCTACTTCCCATTTACATATACTTCCAGCGGCAGAAAAACGTTGAGAAGAATTATCGCTGCCTTCACTGTTAGCCAGGCGTGATGCGCCGCTACCACCAGGCCGAAAGCGTGCTGCAGAAGGGGGTCAAGCGGGCGGTTGCCGCGGCAGGGATCACGAAGGGCGGCAGTTGCCACACCTTCCGGCATTCGTTCGCCACCCATCTGCTTGAGGCGTGCCCCGACATCTTCGGGTCTTTGTGACCCGGCTGAGCTCGGCTCAACTCAAGCCAGGTTCCGGAGTTATGATAAACTGTCGCAGCGCAATCGACTTAGTTCCGCATTGTTCTCGCCACTTCGGCGGAGATGCACAGCTACTAATGGCAGTTAGATCCTAGTGACCGGTGCAAGAGGACCTCACCCGTGATCATTCGAGATAAACAGTTCGAAGCGTTTGCCGCAGCGCAGGCGTTGCGGTTTGAAGACCGCGCCATCGCTCATCTGAAGGCATTCTGGCGAGATAAATGCGCGCGGTTGGGTGAGCAATCAGTTCGCGCCTCAATCCGCCTTGCCGTAGACCGCGCCCACTCCTACGGTCTTACCTCCGAGCAGGACATCGTCCGTTATCTTAATTACATGTACGCGCTAGGTCGTCGCTTCGATGATGACGCGCGTTACCCCTGGGCCAAGGAGGTTCTCTCTAATCCCGGTATCCCTCCCGAGATAAAAATGGAATGGCTCAGCATTCGCGCTAAGGATGAGTTACATGGAGCAGGAGTCAAACATTAATAGTGATTCGGAAGAGGAAAGCGAAGAGCGGACCGAAACGGCTGCGGAAGTGTTATGGCAGGCCGACCTCATGACCAAGCAAGATTTCAATCCGATGAAAAAGCCGGACGACTTCATAACGTACTGCCAGGGTGTTGAGCCCTCTAATACCTTAAGGATCCCTGCACGGACGCTGAAAGAAGGAAATCTTGTTCCCGTTGAGGAGGTATGCAGGCTGATCGAAGGATGGGGAGCATACTGGATCATCAAATTACTGAAAGCTGGTGTACTACCCCCTGAGGACGCACCAGAAGAAGTAGTCCCTAAGTGGAGTAGGTATTTGTGTAATGCGGCCGAGAGGTTAAAAAAGCTATTCAAAATAGGCGGTTCGGAGCTTGATCAGTTGATTGATACACTTGGCGTTAAGCCTACTAAAAAGTACAACGCGAAAGAGATGCTGGAGCAGTGGATAGCAAACATGGATGTGATCAGTGATATTTCTCTTTGTTGTTCTGAACGGCCAAAAGGGATTGAGTTCCTTGGTATCAAGGACGAACGAGGCGTTGATATGGCTGACAGGAGTCAAGTGGGAAATAGTTCCCCCGCTCCCGTCTCTTATCCCGGGCTCCTTCAATCTTCTCTTAAGGTGATGAGCACCGGCAGGGGCACCAGACCTCCAGCTTCATCGCGACGATTGATCATGCTGATATGCGTGAGAGAAAGCCACATCTTGACAGAATAGAGAATGTGGAATTGAATATATACCCTTTGAGATGGCTTCAATCACCTGGAAACTGTAGTGGAACGCTGGCTCACGAAAAAGGAGAACATGAGTAACCACTTGATGACCGAGCCAAAGCGTCATCTCAGGTTTCCAGATTCAAACCCTTTCGTGTCGCAATATTTAAGACCACCTCAACGTGCTCCTCGTTGACGGCAACGCACGGCCCATGAATGAAGAAGAACTCGTGCGATTTAAAAGCATGAAGTTGGAGGTGTGGGGTGACCAATTCGCTACGCTTTCAAGATCAAAAATTAACCTGCGTTGGGCACTGACAGGAGTTTATTTGGAGCGCGGATGAGCAAGAGTTCTTTGGCGAGAAAGGGTTTACAGACCTGCCCAAGCGCTGCAGGGCATGAGCTGCAGCCTAGGAACCAACGCCAGAGTGGTTGGCCTCAAAGGATGGCACTATAGAAAGGTGGGAAGAAGTGAGCAAAAGGACACAGCCAAAGGCGACCCCTGCTTCTGTTGATCAGGCGCCCCCAAGAGACACCGTTCTGGAGTCAATTATCATAGGGGTAGAGGAAGCAGAGAAGAACGCAACCCCTTCGGAGGATGTCTATCCTCGTATTACCCTAATTGTAGGTGGCCTGCTTATCTCCGGCCATGTCATTAGCGTGGATAGATACCTCAAGGAGTTTTTTGAAGGGATTGGG
>CAYLJO010000340.1:0-5089 GCA_964383905.1 uncultured Blastocatellaceae bacterium | reverse complement strand
ATGGGCGAGGCGTTTATCGTCAATCCTTACGATGAGGAGCGCACCGCGGAAGTGATCGAGCGGGCCTTGGCGCTGCCCACCCAGGAGCGTCGCGAGCGGATGTCTGCGCTTCACAAGCGGGTGCTGCGTAATAATGTCTTTGCCTGGGGCGACCGCTTTCTCGCCGGCCTCAGTGAGGCCGCCGCGTCGCGCGCGGATCGTCAGTCGGAAAGGCCGAGGAAGCTGCCAGTCGCGGATGCGTTGGCGGCTTTTCGGGCCGCCGGGAAGCGCCGTTTGCTTCTCGACTATGACGGCACACTCGTCGGCTATGCCAACAGGCCGCAGGACGCGGTGCCTCCGCCCGGCCTGATTCAGCTCCTGACACGACTCGCCGGCAACCCGGCAAATATCATCGCCGTCGTATCGGGCAGATCGCGAAGGGATCTCGAAGACTGGTTTGGCCAGATTCAGGGCCTGTGGATCGCGGCGGAACACGGTGCGACTATGAGATCGCCCGAGGCCGCCGAGTGGGAGCTTTACCGTCCCAACTACTCCAAAGAGTGGAAGGGGCAGGTCTACCCGGTGCTCGAACATTTCGTCGATCGAACGCCCGGAAGCTTTATCGAGGAGAAGGAGTTCTCATTGGTGTGGCACTACCGGATGTCTGATCCGGAGTTCGGCGAGTGGCTGGCTAACGAATTGGTGGCGAACCTGGAGCAGATGCTTGCCGAAACAGAGCTCCGGGCGATCCGGGGCAAAAAGTCTGTCGAAATCAAGCTCATCTGGGCCAACAAGGGTGAAGTGCTGGCTCGGCTCATACAGGCGTCGCCCGGACCGGCATTCTCCCTCGCCGCCGGCGACGACCGGACTGACGAAGACCTGTTCGCAAGCTTATCCGAAGACGCCTGGACTATTCATGTCGGAAACAGCCGCACCAGGGCGCAGTACTACCTGTCCAGTCCGGAAGAGATGCGACACCTGCTGAGCAGCTTTGCGGACGCGGATGAAGACGCGACGGCCACCGCTTTGAAAGGCTCCGGTGCAAACGCTACTACCGGCCGATGACCGGGGATGTGGGATGGCTTTGTCGCTCCGGTTCAACTGGAAAGAAGCTCAGCTGCCGGGATTCGGAGACGAAGGGCTGGAGGCGACGGCGGCGCGTGTGAGCCGCACGCCGCCGTTGACGCCCGAGATGGCAATCTGGGGGCCGCCTGAGCCGATTTGCGCGGAGTAGGTTGAGCGATCGTTGCTCACCACGTTCACGCCTGGCAGATCGGAGGTGACCTTTCCATTCATCCCACGCGCTTCGAGGCTGGCGTTCAAGTTATCCGCCAGGCGAAGTTCCACCGCTCCGTTGATGCCGCTGAGGTGAAGACCCCCCGCGTCAAGCTGCTTGACGGCGACGACAACCCTGCCGTTGATGCCCGATATATTCGATTGACCGCTCGCCTGGGTGACCTGGACATTGCCATTAACACCGCTGATCTTGGTCGGACCATCCACTTCACTCACGGTGACGCTGCCGTTGACGCCCCTGGCCGCCAGCGCAATCTGGCGGGGAACCTTGAGCATGACCTGCTGGCGAACGTTGCCGCGCCACAGGTGCTGCAGCCAACCGCTGCCGTTGTCGCTCTCGCCACGAATAACGAGGCCTGCGGGCGTCTGCTCGACCGTCACCTTGTGGTCATTTAAAGCCTCGCGGCTGCGCGCCGTGCGCACGATATGGACCTCGGCCGTCTTTGTCTCCACAGTCTCGACCTGGACAGTGCCGTTGATGCCGGAGACTTCGACCTCCGCGTTCGGCTCGAGCTGGTAGGTCCGGGTCATCTCGTCGCGCTCTTCACCGCCTGTTCCCGAAGCAGACTGCTCCCGCCCGAATCGCATTCTACCCATACAGGCTGCCATCCCAACCAGCAACGCCACAATCAACAACCGTCTCATCACACGCGCCTCCCAATCTCCTGCAACACATTCGCTTCGGGTCAGCTTTCCAGAAGAGAAACGATGAAATCATTAATCAGGTTCGGACTATTTTGGCCGGCCGGGGCCATCTTGCCGCCGACTGTTAATTATGATTTGATCTGCTATCATTAATCGCAACTAACCTTCAGCGCAAGAGCAGGAAAATCTTGACATCATAAAACTATCAGACAAGGGGTCGCGGGCCTTTGCCTTCCACGCGAAAAGAATGGCTTCAAGTATGCTTATAGCACTCGAACGGGACTCGTTTGCTCCACCATACTTTTTTGATTGGACGAGATAAGCTGAGATGCGCATCAACAAGAAACAGCAATGCTTCCTCTTGGCAACCCTTTCCCTTGCGCTCACGCTCGTGGCTCCTGGCCAAAGGGCCGCCGCTGCTGAGCCGGTACGGTTCAGAGTAAGCCTTGCGCCGGGGCTGGCAGCGCCGCCGGTTTCCGGCCGTCTTCTGCTTTTTATGACCAAGCAGACGGGGCCGGTGGATGTCATTGAGCCCGACTTCTTCAATCCTGAGAGCGTGTGGGTGGCCGGCGCCGAGGTGCAAGATATGGAGCCGGGCAAGATTGTTGAAGTTGACGCGGACGCGCTCGCTTTTCCCGCCCCCTTTTCGACCGCGCCCGCCGGCGACTATCAGGTCATGGCGCTGCTCGACTTGAACCACTCGTATACCTATTCAGGCATGGGGCCCGGCGACCTGTACAGCGCGGTCTCCATGGTGCGCAGCCTGACGCCGCCCTCAGCCACGCCGATTGATTTGACCTTAGCGAAGCGCGTGCCCGATACGCCTCTCAATGATACCGACTCAATCAAGCTCGTCACTTTTAAAAGCCCGTCGCTCGGCGCTTTCTGGGGTCGTCCGATAGAGATGCGTGCCGGAGTCGTGCTGCCGCCGAGCTACAACCGGTCGCCGGCACAACGGTACCCGGTCGTCTACGATGTGCACGGCTTCGGCGGCTCTCACGCGACGGCGTGGCAGCGTGGGCCCGAATTGGTCAGGCGCATGGCGGAGGGCGCTACGCCCGAGATGGTCTATGTGTACCTCGACGGCTCATGGCCGATGGGTCATCACGAGTTTGCCGACTCGGTGAACAACGGGCCGTGGGGACATGCGCTGGCGAGAGAGTTGATCCCTTACCTGGAAAGAAGGTTTCGCACGGACGGGGTTCCGGCGGGTCGCCTGCTGACCGGGCATTCTTCGGGCGGATGGTCGACGCTCTGGCTGCAGATCAACTATCCGGAAGTTTTTGGCGGGACATGGTCCACTTCGCCCGACCCGGTCGATTTCCGCAACTTCACGGGACCGGATTTAACAAAGAGGCCGCCGCAGAACTTCTACCGCCGGCCCGACGGCTCGCCGTATAACCTGGTGCGCTCTCACGGGCGTGAGATCATGACGCTGGAGCAATTCGCCCGTCAGGAGCGTGTGCTCGGATATTACGGCGGTCAGATGGCTTCGTTTGAAGCGGTCTTTAGCCCGCGCCGGGACGACGGCCAGCCGATGCCATTATTTGATCGTGATACGGGACGCATTGACCCGTTTGTGCAAAAGGCATGGGAGCGCTACGACATCTCGCGGATCCTGCGAAACCACTGGGGGCGGCTCGGGCCAAGACTGCGCGGCAAGATTCACATCATCGTCGGCACGATGGATACTTTTCACCTGGAAGCTGCGGTGTACCTGCTGCGCGACACGCTGAAAGGCCTGGGCAGCGACGCGACGTTTGAATTCCTGGAAGGCCGCGATCACTTTGACCTCTACGAAGGCGGCATGGCGGACCGGATCGCCCGGGAGATGTACGCGGTTGCTCGGCCCCGTGGGAAAGCCACGCGCCGGCGACGGGCACGCACCGGGCGGCCTGACTTGAAACACCCGGGGACGCTACTGACAAAACTCCACACCGGACCTCACGGACGGATAAAAAGTAGTCCCCTCGCTTCGCCAATGGCGAACCGGCCTACGGCTTCTTATGTTCAGCGATGTACTGCTGAAGCCTCTTCTTATCAGGGTAGTCCGGTCTCTTGGCGAGGAATTTTTCATACTCCTCGGCCGCTTTATCCTTCAAGCCTGCCCCGTTGTAAAGCGCGGCCAATCTGAGGTGGGCCTCCGCCATCCCTACGGGATCGAGCCTGATCGCTTCGTTCAGATAGCCCACCGCTTTGGAGCCCTTCTTTATTTGCAAATAGGCTTCGCCGAGGTAGTAGTTGGCGCCGGCGGACGGCGGCTGCAGCTTGACCGCCGGCGTCAGAATCTCGATCGCCCCCTCGTAATTCTTCTGCATTAAGCGCAGCCTTCCCAGATTGATGAAAGCAAGGGCGGATGATGGTTGTGCCTCCGTGGCGCGTAGGTATGCCTTTTCTGCACTGCCGGCATCCTTGAGCATCAAGTAGACGGTGCCCAGCTCGGTCCAAGCCTGGAAGTCCTTCGGATCGCTGCCCACGATTTGACGTAGTAGCACGACGGCATCGTCGTATGCCTTCTTATCGATTGCCCTCTCAGCTTTATCGAATTGGGCCTGGTTTGCTGGCGGCCGGCTGTATATATCCGCGGCCGGAACGACTTTAGCCTTCTCCGATCTCTTATACGCAGACTTCTCGCGCCATTCCAAAGAGATGTCCTTGCGGACGTCAGTCTTTACGGGCTCCATCAGCAGAATGTGAATACGCGCGACTTCGCTGTTCTCCACCTCGACGACCAGATCGTACTCCCCGTTGGGCACGTCCCTAAAGCTATACCGCCCATTACTGGAGACTTTCTGACGGCCAACGACCTGCCACCGCTAGTGTAAAGGATCAAGTCGAAAGAGAGCGGCTTGAGTCCGCCGTCCTGGCTCTCATCGACCTTGAAATCCCCGAACAGCGTGCTGCCCCCGCCTCTCTGCGCCAAGGCAGCTCCGGCAAACGAAAGAAGAAATACCAACAAACCCACCGCGAGGGGTCGTTTCATGCGCCTTCCGGTGAAAGGCCGGGGGGTGAGATTTTCGCAGTGTGGCTTATTACCCCTCAGGGGGGCGGAATTATTGGTTAGTTTGCGCATCGTTAGCCCTCCCTATTCTCATATAAGAACGGATGCGGGCTGAGGCCGGAGCCGCAACCCGCGTCGAATGCGCGAAAGTGGATCGTACCAAAACTA
>CAYLJO010000339.1:0-5102 GCA_964383905.1 uncultured Blastocatellaceae bacterium | reverse complement strand
TCAATTTAAAGAGTTAGGTGAAACGCGGCCGTAAGGTGGAAGTCGCACGCCCGGGTGAATGGGATTCCCTCTGTATGGCGCATACGTATATTACCGGAAAATGTTAAAATTTCAAGCGGCAAAGTTACTTTCAAAAATGAAAAACGGTATCGATTCGACATGTATTAAAATCAAGGTCTTGATCCGATCCATCTAAAGATTGGCATGAAAGCGGCGAGCAAATCCACAACTGTTTTCGCATTGCCGGTGATCTTTATATTTCTCGTTTTGACGACTCAGCCATCCTTTGCCATTGCCAACGTGGCGACCGGTAGCATTAAGGGCACCGTGATGGCAACCACGGGGGCCGCGAACACGCGCCTTGCCCCAATCCCCGGCGCGCGGGTCACACTGGTCAATCGTGATTTGCCGGGCCAATCCTTCAAGACTGTCACAGATAACGCAGGCAATTTTACTTTCATTGGTCTACCCGATGCGACCTACTTGCTGACCGTCGACGCGGACGGATTGCCGGGCGTGAAGCGCGAGATTGGCCTGACGGCGGGCGCAACACTCACGGTCGAGATTGAGCTCACGGCAACGGTCTCTGAATCCGTCACGGTGCGCGACGAGGAGGGCCTGCTGAGCACGTCCGAGACGACCACTTCCAACATCGTGCGCGAGGAACTTTTAAAAGATTTACCGCTCCGTGCCGAGAACTACCAGAGCGCGCTGGCGCTCACGCCGGGGGTGGTACGCGGTAATGACGGGCTCGATCACCTCAAGGGAGCGCGCGCCGGACAGAGCGCTTATACGGTCAACGGCGTCGATGTTGCCGACCCCGTCACCGGCAACTTAGCTTTTGATATCCCGATCGAAGCGGCGGCCAGCGTGCACGTCGAGGAGAATCCCTACTCGGCCGAGTTCGGGCGGCTCACCGGCGGCGCGACCAACCTGGAGACGAAGGCCGGAACCAATAAGTTTAAGGTTACCGCCGCACGCTTCTTCCCGACATTCCGCTATATCCTCAGTGGCCCCGTATATTCGTTCAGGCCGCGGGTGACACTGAGGGGCCCCGTCATCCGCGACCGCTTATTCTTTTTACAGTCCTTCGAATACCGCTTCACACGAGTCCGCGTGCCGAGCATTCCCGGCCCGCGAGACAACTCGACGTCACAGAGCTTCAACTCCTTCACGCAATTTGATTTCACGCTCAACAAGAATAATCGGGTGAAGATGATTGCCGCCTTCTTTCCGCAGGAGGCACGCTACGTCGGACTCAACACCTTCGCGTCACAACAGACGACGCCGAACACCAGGCAGCGCGGGTCACTCTTCTCCGTCTCGGAGCAGGCGATCTTCAATGACGCATCGTTCCTCTCGTCGGCCCTGAGTTATAAGACCTTTGATTTTTACGTCTACGGGCAGGGGACGCAGCCGCTGACGCTTTTACCGGACGGCAGCAGCGGCAACTATTTCGCCGACACGCGTCGCCAAACACGGCGCTTCCAGTGGCAGGAAACCTTCTACGCCCGCCCTTTCACCTTCCACGGCCAGCATTCCATCAAGCTCGGCAGCGAGGTGGATCACACGGCTGTTTCGGCCCGGTTGCGCTATCGGCCCATCCTGATTCGCCGCAACGATGGCACTCTCGCTCAGCGCATCGACTTTATGGGCATCGGGAGAGTGAGCCATCAGGTCGGCGAGCTGGCCGCCTTTGTGCAGGACCGGTGGGTGGCGGGGCAGAAGCTGACGGTTGATGCCGGGCTGCGCTACGACCGGAGCGGGATCAACAGGGCAAATAATATTGCGCCGCGCCTCTCATTGATGTTCCTGCCGCTCAAGGATGATCGCACGATCATCCGCGGTGGGGTCGGCCTCTTCTACGGCCGCACCCCATTCTCGGTCACCTACTTTGGGTTCGGGGCTGAAGGGGATGATGAGCCAATCTTCGACTCTTCGAGCGTAATACATCTGCCGAAGCGCGTCGTGACGACCTACGCGGCCGATGGTTTCTCCATCATCGACGGCCCGCGCCGCTTCAGGAATATAGTCGAGCTGAGCTTGCGCAGCCCGCGCAGCATCAGGTGGAGCCTGCAAGCCGACCGAGGTCTGACGAAGCACGTGACGGCGCGCGTCGGCTATCTCCAGCGGTCGACGACGGATGACTTAATTATTAACCCGAGCGTCAGCGGGTCTCACAAGGGCCTGCTCGTGCTGGGCAGCCACGGCCGATCGCAGTACCGGGAGCTGCAACTGCTCGCAACCTATAACAACACCCGGATGGGCCACTGGAATGCCTCCTACGTGTGGTCAAGCGCGCGCGGCGATCTCAATACGGTGGATAACTTCCTCGGCGACTTTCCGGCCTACGTCGTGCGCCCCAACGAGTACGGGAGGCTTCCGTTTGACTCTCCGCACCGTTTTCTCGTCTACGGCCAGTGGAAGACGGGCCATGACATTAGGATCGCGCCAAGCCTGGAGATTCGCTCGGGGTTTCCATACTCATTCGTGAATGAGCAGTTGGACTTTGTCGGCCCAAGAAATTGGGCGGGGCGCCTTCCGACCTTCATCTCGCTTGACGCGCAGGTGACCAAGGGCTTCCGCGTCCCCAGATTTGAAAAGCACAGGGCGCGCATCGGTGTGGCCATCTTCAATATCACGAATCACTTTAATCCTCGTGACGTGCAGAACAATCTGGGCAGCCCGCGCTTCGGCCAGTTTTTCAACAGCCTGGGGACGTCGGTTCGCGGAAAGTTTGAGCTGGATTTCTAGAGCATATTTAATGGATGGAAGAAGGGATGTGAACCGCAGAGGACGCGGAGGAAGGCGGAGGAAAGGCGCCAAGCCACAAAGGTCGCTGGGCCCTGCGATCATCGCTATAGATGTTCTCGGCTGAGCGGAATGCGGGCACACCTCTACCGACTAGGCGCTAGCCTCAGGGTTACACCCAAATCCCGCTGTTACCTCAGTAACTTAATTAAACACAACAATTAGCCTGTGAATCCCAGTCCCAATAAAAATTATTCGTAACAATTCGTCACCTTTCGTAACCCTCGCGGGACTGAAAAATTCATGGTCGGGATTCATCGTCATTGCGTCCTTTGTGCCCGCTATCTAAGCGCCAGAGGAAAGGAGTAGTGTGAGTGAGGCCAGGTGAAGGACTCCACATCAAATGCATTGAAGGTGGAATCAATGCCAGAGCTATTATAGCAGATGCTTTGACATTATTATGCATAGCAAAATTCTGGGCCGTGCCCTGATGTGAAAAATTAGTGACCCAAGAGGAGATCTTTTCTCTTGACGGCGGCGCCTCTATTAGCTGTTAGATGCGGATTGTTACCTAAGAATATTGCTGATCTTAATAGCGATACCTGGAAGCATTTGCGGTGAGAGAGTTTCACCTCGCTTATACAACCGCGTGCGCTGATAGCTTCCATTGACCGGATCAGAATACGCCTCAACGGTATCAGCAGCAAGATTAGCTATCAACACTTCAGGAATCCCCGAATGTGCATACGTCGGCAACTTTATGTTTCGGTCATATTCAACGGAAGAGTCTGCAATCTCAATAATCAATAACACATCAGCCGCCCCCGGATGAGCTTGAGCATAGAAGTCATCGCGTGGCCGCAACAAGGCGATGTCAGGCTCTGGCTCAGAGAAATCGTTAAGCTGGACCGGGTCTTGTACGCTCACAATCGCGCTCTGCCCTACAAGGTTGCTGAGCAATTTGTTCAGACGCTTAACGCAAGAGGCGTGCAGACTCCCAATCGGACTCATTTTTAATATCTCACCTTCGATCAGCTCAATACGATCATCTTCTGAGAATATCCCCGCTTCTGCCATACGATGATATTCAGCAACCGTAAAATGTCTTCGAGCAATTTGGAAAGACATATCTTTCACCTACCATTCATAACATGCTAAGCGCCACGTAACTGCCATGATAACACAGGAGGTGCCAAATGACGCCCCCGCATCTAATGCTCAAGCTAAGCCACCGTCTACGTTCTCCATCTTTAGGATGCATGCTGATTGGCGGTCGGCATGAGCGCGTTGTTAAGCAGACTGACATTAGCATACTTCATCTTTAGAAGATCAACATCCCACTTCCTCATTGCTTCAACAATTGTCCGGACCAAAGCTACGTACGTATTCTCTGGGAATAAAAACCATACAATTTCAGATTGGAGAAATCGGACAAAACCTGATTGGTCTTGCGTTTTAAAAAGTCATGTTCAGGACTTTCTGACATTTTTAACAAAGCAACCGCGTCGCGCTTTTAATCTAACAGACGGATTGAATCGCCTTTCATCAATATCCCCTCAACCAAAACAGCGCAATAAACGCCTGCAAAGTTAGCGTGTGCCTGGGCGACCTGGCGTAAAACTTCCGGGTTGTGTTCGCCGGTATCAGGGTCGAGCGAAATCATTTTACAGCGCGGGTCGCGTTCCAGAACCATTATCACCGCGCTCGATCCGATACGCAGTTTCCGACCCACCATCTCATCCTCGGCAAAGCCGTTATCCAATGCGAGATTAAGATAGATGTTTGCCCGAAAGCGTCGTTTATCAATCGGTATGCCCAACTCAGCTTCGACCTGTCGGACAGTCTGCAGGCCAATCAACGAAACTGGGCGACAGTCGGTCAACGCGCGGTCTGAACGCACGAGCGTGAGCTGATTTTCACCACGCAATCCTTCACCGAGCATTTCTATCAAGGCCGGGTCATCAACAGCGACGACCGCGCCTGACGGCGTAACGACATCCAATATCAGGTCGTTCGGTTCGGCGTTTGCCGGAGTGATACCGGGTGCGATGCTCATCGCTTCGGTCAAATCGGTGGTTTCGCTGCTCTTTCGGCATAACGAAACTGTGGGCGATAGCGCAGCATTTGTTGCTGTACCGTTGCGTTCAGATAAGGAAATCCTTTGCGTGCCGATGAATTCTTGAAGGCGAAGCATCGGTCGCCGTAAAATCCGGAAAATCCCATAAACACTTCAGTCATCGTCTCGCCGCTCATGCTTTTAATCGGGTAACGCCATAAACTTTCGACAGTTCCAATAGTTGTCATATTAACTTCTCCTTTTATTCTTTTCGCACCTTCCTCGAAACAGCATA
>CAYLJO010000338.1:0-5202 GCA_964383905.1 uncultured Blastocatellaceae bacterium | reverse complement strand
GAGGAATCTACAAGTCGCCCCTCGTCCGGGTATTTAGAGGCGGTTTCACAACCTACTACTCGGGAGCTACCTTTGAGGCATGAAGCCGCTAGTGACGGACGAGTTGTCGCAGCCGGTGGCACCGCTGCTGCCTTGTCGGCACCCGCAGCCGAAGGGCGGGCTGCTGCCGACAGGTGACCAGCGCTGGTGACACTGGGATCAGTAGGGCGTCCGGCTTGCGGTCGCGGCTTTAGAGTCCGAACACTTCCGTCACTCGCTTGGCGAGATCGTCCTCAGTCATCGTGTCGTCGACCTCAATGGCGGGCACTCCCAGACGCGCCGTTTCCTCGCGCAGTCGGTCCGTGAACATCCGGTCGCGCTCAAGCAGGTTGCGCAAGGCTCTTTCCGGATCCGTGGTCTGGGCGAGAAACCCGGAGGCCGGTCCGCCCCGACTCGCGACCACTACCTGACGGAAGGCAGGCGTCGGCAGGAGCCAGACCGATTGAGCAGGTACGGAGAGGAGAGGCTTGACAAGGTGTGGCAACAGTCGGAACCCCTCGACGATGACACCGGGCGCACGCGGGAGGCATAGGAGGTCTTCGATGATCAGGTTGAAGCCCTCGCCCCGGAACCAGTGGAATGTCTCGAGCATGGTGTTCGGGGGTCGGTTCACCCATCGCTCATCCATGTCCATGGCCAGAAAGGTGTGCAGCAACGGGGCGTCTTCGTGTGAGCTGCGGCGGGCGTGATCCGCCATCACGTCGTCGGTCGCGTAAACACGCAACCCGTGATGAGCCGCTATGCGACGGGCGATGGTCGATTTGCCTGCGCCGCTCCCGCCGCCGAGCCAGTGGACGTGTCGGAGTTGTTCCCGCAGCGCCGCACCGTCGGCAGTCTCTTCGCGCCATTTAAGTAACATACGTCACGAGGGGCTTCCGTGCCCCGATACTAACCCCCTCCTCACGTGGTTGTGAAACCGCCTCTTCTGAGGCTGTTTCTTGTAACATAGTATCGGCTATAGTTTTTACTCACTCGCATGATCTTTTATCCCTTGCCACAACATGCGCAGCATGATTAAGGCGCGCTCCGTCTCGCCATGAAGATGCCCGCCGCTCGCCATCTCTGTCGCCAGCCTGAGCTGTCCGGCTTCGCGCGTTTCCTCGGCGAGGATGCGCTCGACGGTGCTGCGGCTCTCGCCGCTCATGATCGCCGCCATGTCGCGCCCAAGAATCCGCGCGCTGGCCTGTTCGTAGTCGAACTCCGGGTCATCAAGGAGGCCCGCGTGTTCCGCTTGCTCACCGTAGAGTTCTTCGGCGTGCCCGGCACCCAGATATGTAGAGAGGAGAAGGCCGAGGTCTTGCGCGTCCCGCTGGTAATGGCGGTCGTCCCACGCGACAAGTTTCAGGAGCGCCAGCCCGGTAGAGGACGCGACGGCGATCTCTAAATCTTCAGCTAACCGCACATGGATTGATGTCTGCCACGCCTCGCGGAAGCCGAGGGTACTCATCCTCGTTGTGAAGTCTGGCTGCCAAGCAATTATGCCTTTCGGATTCTCGATCTCGCCGAACGGAACCAGATCAACAATTGCGGAAAACTCTTCGCTCAACAGCCGATGTTGCATATGTGGATGAGCAACGAACTTGCCCGTAGCTATTAAAGCCCGTTTGAGACGATCAAACTCATCCCAAGCGCTCATCAGCAGGCCGAAGTCGATGTCGTTTGTCGCACGCCGTTGCGGGATACCGTAGGCGTAATGCAAAACGAGATCACGCGCTTTCGCCCCGACGACGAAGGGCTGCACGTGCTCGCGCGCCGCGACCCCATTGATCAGGCGGAAGAGGCCGACCTCGTCAGGCGGCAGCTTCCCCGACAAGTCGAGCGATATAGCGTTCATACACTATTCCCGCCGTCTCAATGTTGCGGTCGTCCATTGACGCGACCAGGTCGGCGTAAATGAGCAGTGCCGGTGCGACCTCTTCCCTCGGGGTAATGTCCGGCAGCTTCCAGAATTTGCGCAGAATTTCCACCTCACCAACAGGGTCGCGCCGCAACCCGAACTTGGCTTGTAAGCGAGACGTGTTCCCTTCGGCGTAGATGGTTATCAACTGGGGCTTGAGATATTTAGTTAAGAGTGCTGCGCCTACCTCACCGCCCCAACACGCGCCGAAGGGTTTCAAGTCGGCGCCATTCCACCAATCGGCTCGCGTTGCGCTGAAGCGCCCAACCAGCAGCTTGGGGCGCAACTGTTCCGGGTATGCTGCGACGAAGCGGCGCAACAGGTCTTCCTTGTTGACGAGTTTACGTTCGCCCGGCTTCATCTCTCGAAGATAGCCAAGCCGGGTTAAATCCCGCATCAGCCAGTTGACCGCGCCGAGTGAGACTCCGGAATGAGCGGCAATCTCACGATATGTCTTTGCTTCTAATTGAGGCGCGGCTAGGAGCGCGAAGATAACTTTCAGTCCGGTCGAGCGGAAGGCACGTAGGGGACGAGTATCAGGGTCGTTGACGGGACGCTTTCCGCTGACGAACACGAACAGCCCCGGTTCGTTGAAGAAGGCGTTGCCGGCGCCGTCGAAGAAGGGAATGTTGAAGTTGCGCAGTTTGTCGGCCTGTACCGGATTAACGTAAGAGGCGACTAGCAGGGCGCGTCCCCGTACATCTTGTAATTTGGCGGCGAGGTCGCCTAATCCCGAAGTGGTCAACCTCTCTTTGACTTCGGCGTTGAAACGAAAGGTCTTCTTCTGTTGGCTAATACGCACGACCGCGTCGGGTCGCCGGCCTGTAGATACGCGCGGCAACCGCCCAGCTTCTTTTAAGGCAGCACCCAGACCGCTGGTTTCGCGGAGCGCTGCAGCAGCCGCCTCGAATATCTCTCTTTCTTTATCGGTCACTTAAACTCACCACATTCCAAGTATCATCCCTCACGAGGACGGTAACAGTATATCATTGCGTTCACAAATTTGCTATGTTCATTAATAATGAACGCAAAGATTTCAAGATCAGTAGGAGTGCTTATCTACTATTGGAAGAATGGTTATTGCCATCAAGAACCGGGAACAGAGCTTTGCCCAAGGGAAGGCTTTTTTGCCCAACGAAAGGTGAGTCTGCCCCAACGATTCAAGTATGATGGCCGTCTAATCCAGATGATCAGAGCCATCATTTTCGATTTAGACAACTGCCTAAGCGCGGCTGACGAAGTAGGGTACGGGCTGCTCGAACCTGTGTTCGACGCGATCAGGCGGGCGAATAAGGGCACGCTCTCCGACGAGGCGCTCGCCCGAGCGTTTGAAGCTTGCTGGCGTCACCCGCTGGATTGGGTCGCCCGTGAGTACGGCTTTTCAGACGAGATGCTGGCCGCCGGGTGGGAAGTGGCCGCGCGCACGGAGGTTGAAGCGCCAATGCACGGCTACCCCGATCTCGGCACGTTGGCGGAACTCCCGGCCATGCTGTTCCTCGTGACTTCCGGCTTCCGCCGTCTGCAAGAGAGCAAGATCAGGGCGCTTCAGTTCGAGTCGCTGTTTGAGGCGATGCACATTGACGCGATTGACGAGGCTGATCGGAAGGGTAAGGAAGGCGTCTTCAAAGAGATTCTGAAGAACTATCAGCTCTCGCCTGAGGAAGTGTTGATAGTTGGCGACAACCCGGACTCAGAGATTGAGGCGGGGAATCGGTTGGGGATGCGCACGGTACAAATCTTACGGGCGGGCGTGCCGCGCGGCAGCAACGCGGCGCATTACATTCATAGCTTGGCTGAGTTGAAGGGGCTGATGACGGAAGCCCCGCATAATTAGCGGTGCTCTCTTTTACGTCACTTCCGCCCAAAACTTCGGCTTCAGATGCAACTCAGACATACGCTGCATACCCATGTCTCCCTACGGGGCATCTAAAGCGCCTCCTTTCGGAGGAGAATCTTGCCCCAAAAGTGTTACCCATGTCTCCCTACTGATTTGTCACTTATGTCCCCAGGCCATACCCGGGGACCGCGAGCCCTGGGCCTACTTCGGAGGTTCGACATCGCTGAAAATCTCCTGTAGTAGATCCGGCGAGAGAAACCACGAGTAGTTGTTTCGCAGCTGTTCCCGTTCCCTCGGCCGCAGCAGCGGGTAAACCATTGCGAGATCAGCGAAGTAGGCCGCAGAGCGAAGGAGTTCGCGCGCTGACAGCTCCGTCTGTGGCCCGATGCCCCATAACCGCTCGCGAAGCACATCCTGAGGAATCGCCTCGATTTCCTTTATCCACCCCGCAATCCCGTCAGGATCTGTGTCATAGTCGATGAGGAACGCCGCGCCTTTGACCTCGTAGTTTTCCCTGTCCAGCTCGTCGGCAGTAAGGTTCCCCGCAAGATACTGTTCTGCGAGCTCGATGCCTTTTCGGCCCGCCTCTTGTGGCATGAGCCAACCAATCGCGCGACCGCACGCGAGGTAGTACCGATGGAGCCTATGCTCGAGTTCCTCCGGAGTGCCTCGCCAATTTTGTCGAATAGTGGCGATTAACTCAGCTGCGGTATGCGCATCTTCCATCCGCGTCACCTACTGCGGCTGCCGCCGAACGATTAAACTAAGCCGCGAGCAATCAATTTGATCTTTAGGATTCTGCCTTGTTGCGAGTCGGCTTAAGTGATTGTTATGTGCGCCCCTGCATCACAGCTTGCTCTATCAATAATTGTACTTGCTCCCGCGTGATTCCTTTGGTTTGCAAGACTTCCCATCCATCTTCTTTAGTAAACGCCGCATACCATGTGTGCACCCTCGAACTACCCACCTCATAAACCATCAGACTGCCACGACCATTAGATGTTGTATTTGAACTAAACCACACGAAGATGGCTGAACCAGAAAAATCCGCCACACGCCTATGAAGATTCTTATAGCTAGAGGCACGCCTCCTCGAATGGATATAAGGCGGCACTATGGTGGATAGAGAATAATCCCCGCTCTCATCACGCAGGAAAAAATATTCTTTAATCACGCGACTCGGGGTAAACGGCGGGAAGGTGATTTTATCCTGCCAGAATTCATCAAGGGCAGTGTCAATGTCTAGATGCGGATCATCGAATCTGACCCGACCGATCCCAGAAAACATGAGCCATTTGTGATCGAACCAATTATCAATCTGCACCACAAAGATTTCTTCAGGGAAACTATCGTTGACCAAGCCAGAAATAGTATGGCTAACCAATTCCACAAACTGTGGATCATCATTTGTCTTTGTTTGAATTTCCAT
>CAYLJO010000337.1:0-5204 GCA_964383905.1 uncultured Blastocatellaceae bacterium | reverse complement strand
ATCAGAATGAGCAGTACCGCGAAGGGAAAGGGCGCGGTAAGAAGAGAGGTCTGGCCTCTTGACAACTGTCAACCATATCAACGCCTCGTTCAGCCGCCGGAACACAAGATCAAAGTTAAGAGGTCAGCTTATTCCGGTCGGCTCCAACAATTCTTAGGTGGCCTGTACCGCCGCCACAGCATTGCTATAACAGCCGGGCACTTCACTATAACTGGAGATATCCATTTGGAGATCCCGCAATAACCCATTCTCCAAACCATAGATCCATCCGTGCACTGTTAACCCCTGCTCGCGCTCCCATGCCTGCTCCACGACTGTCGTTTGGCACACATTAACGACCTGCTCGACAACATTCAATTCACATAGCTTACGGGCGCGCCGAGCTCCATCGGGTATCTGAGAAAGCAAACTTGCATGCTTCTGCATCACATCCTGCACATGACGCAACCAGTTGTCGATCAGGCCAAACCTGTTATGGGAGAGAGCAGCCTGCACGCCGCCGCACCCATAATGGCCGCAAACGATGATGTGCTTCACCTTAAGCGCTTCAACGGCGAATTGAATGACGGATAAGCAGTTGAGGTCCGTATGAATGACCAGGTTTGCCACGTTACGGTGGACAAACATCTCTCCCGGCAGGAGATCAACCAGCTGGGTGGAGGGGACGCGGCTATCTGAACATCCGATCCACAGGTACTGTGGTGATTGCTGATGAGATAACCGTTGGAAGAATGTTGGGTCAGTTTCTTTGATCAGAGAGGCCCAGGCACGGTTTTTCTTAAGTAGATGATGCACATCACTCATAGAGACAGTTCCACAACTAAGGATGGACACCTAACGTAGAGTTGACCGAGGCGGCGCGCATTCTCAAAGAGCGCCTGAGTTCGCGCTCGAAAGGATCACAGTGCGGGTCGCCTCAGGATTTCAGCCAGGGCTTGCAACCGGGCTGAGTCTGCTGCGCTCTTCGTCAGGCCGGCGCTCTTCTCCAAGGACGGCGCGAGGCTTTTGAGTTCTCCGAGCTCTCTTCGATTCAGTGAACTCTCCGCTCTTTGAATCGCCTGCCGCAGGGCTGCGATTTGGCCGGAAGATAGAGCTTGCGAACGCTCCAGCTGATCGACGTACGCCTTCGCTACGACTAGCTGCCGGGGCCACACAATTTTCTCCTGGTTCTGCACATTCAATTCAGCCACCCGAACCACTTTCGCGGCGTCGATCTCGTTCTGCGTCAGGTACTCGGTCGGCGTCAGCTCAAAGACGTCCAGGCCCCGCGCGATCTCTGAGGCGTAAATGTGGCCGTTGTACCAGTAAGCGGACCAGTCGCCGCCGAGCACGAGCATCTTTGGATCGACCGGCCCCCGATCGAAATAGGCAATCTCAACCGGATGGTCCGCATCAGTGAAGTCCATGACGGAGATGCCACCCTGGTACCAGGCTTGTACCTCGATGTCGCGGCCGGGAACCGGAACGAGCGAGCCGTTGTGCGCCACACAGTTCTCGCTGTCACCCTGCGCGGCCGGCAACTTGTAGTAGCTCGCGAAGCTCAGCTTGTTATCCCTCAAGCGGAAAATCGCATCGGCGCCCCATTTGTTCGGATCGTTCGCGCGGCAGCGCGCACCCAGCCCGCCGCCCCACTCATCGGTAAACACGACTTTTTTCCCGTCGTTCGAAAACGAGGCTGAATGCCAATACGAATAGTTCGGATCATTTACCGCGTCGACGCGCTTTGGATGGATTGGATCTTTGATGTCCAGCAGAATTCCATTCCCCGAGCAGGCGCCTGCCGCGAGTCCGATCGCCGAGTACACGGTAATATCGTGGCACTGGTCGGTGTCGGACGGCCTTTCCAATCCGTTCCTGCCGTGTGTGCCGCCGTTATTCAGGCCGTTCAGAGCACCCGTCCTCGGATCCATAAACACTCGAGGACTCGACACTACCCGGGCATTTTGCGGCGCCGCCAACGGCACCTTAATTACGTCGATGCGAAAGAGCGCAGTATTTGGATCCTTGTCCGGGGTCTCGCCCGAGCACCCGGCCAGCTCTTCGCCTGGACGGACAAAAGAGGTTCCCGAGACGTAGATGTAAACGTTGGTCTTATCATTCGGATCGACTACCAGGGTATGCGTGTGCGAGCCGCGGCAGGTTTGCACCGCCGCCACCTGCTTCGGACTCCGAATGTCGGCGATATCGAAAATCCTTACTCCGCGGAAACGATCTTTTTGCGCTGCCGGCAGAGTCGGCTTGTGCTCTTGTCCCGCGGCGGGCGGAGGCTCGGGCGGAAAACCCTGTGCACCGCAATCAAGTCGGCCGTTCGGCATCTCCACCGACATAAAGAGCAGGTTCTTGTAAACGGACACGTCGCCCTGCCCGCCCGGACACACCATCGAAGTCAACAATCTGGTCTTCGCCGGATTGGCGATGTCATAGATGTTGACGCCATAAAAGTTTCCCTGAAACAGGTGGTTGCCCTGGAACGCAAGGTCCGAGTTGGCGAAAGCGAGTTGAGCTAAAACCAGTCGGAGAGGCTTTGGCATCTTCGAGGGGTCGCCGACGCCGAGGAGACCCAGCGTCTTCTGCACCCTCGGATTATCAGGATCGTCGGAGCCGAGTTGAAACGCGTCCGGCTTTTTGAGCAGCAGGAGGTGTTTCATGCCCACCGCCGCTTCACCCGCGTCGTACAATCCGGGCGACAGTTTGGCGCGCGGGTCGTTGGGATCTGAGCCCGTCATCCCCGCCGGCAGCGGCGGCGCCGGTTGAGGAGCAAACGGATTCCTACCGTCCTGGCTGGCGGGTTTGGATTCCGGCGTCTTCGTGGACTCGGGAGACGGCGAGGGCGAGGCCGTTTGTGCCAGCGTCCTGGCGGCAAAACACGAGCACAAAACAAGGGAAGCTGTTAGTAAACGGAAAGCGATAGTGTGTACTCGATTCATCGTTTCTCCTCTACTGGTTTTCACCCAGCATGGTTTGCATAATCCTAATCTCGGCGCGTTGACCACTGTCGACATCCGTTGCGAAATTGAACAGTTCAGCATCCTGCCCCGCGCCGGCCGTATCGAACAGATCCTTGACCATAATCAACGCACCATTGTGGTGCTGAATCATTCCCCTCAAAAACAGATGATCGAACTCCGCGCCCCTGGCTTTTCTTAAGGCGTCCATCTGCTTTGGGGTAAGCATCCCGGGCATGAGCATGTGCTGGCCCGACATGTCCATGCCCGGCATATCCATACCTGGCATTCCCGACATCGGCGGCGAAACAGGCTCTCCCCTGGCTTGGAGCCACCGTTTCATAAACTTTATTTCGTCCGACTGTGATTTGCTGATGCGCGCTCCGAGAAGGCGGAGTTCCTTATTCTCCGTATGCGACTCGATGAGCGCCGTCATCTCGACCGCTTGCGCATGGTGCATGATCATCCCCTGCATGAACTCCACATCCTTCGGTGAGCGGGGCGGTAGTGTCGCCCTCGCCGATGGCGGCAGTGTTCGGGTGGGCTGGCCTGGCGCACCGGGCTGCACCACAACCGGCGGCGCCTGAGAACCGGCCATCTGTGCGCAGACCGGCAGCGATAAGAAACATGTGAGAGCACCGGCGGCCATGAGCCCGCTTCGCGACGCTGCAGCACTGATCACTGACCGCAGCTTAAGCCTGACACTGAAAGGAAACGACTGCATCGGCGTTGAGTGATCAAGCATTGAGCGATTACCTTACCCCATCAAAGCAGCGTCCGCAAAGTGCGCCCGGCGATGAACGTAAACATTCCCGCCAAAGGTGAACGTCAGACCCGCTGGCGAGCGCGACGAGAAAAGCCGCGGCGCATAGGGAGATTGCCCGAAGAGTTTTCATCGGGAGCGTTCCTGATTAGAAAACGCATAGTTCTGCGAATCGTTCCGTAAAGGCGAAGCTGTCGAACGCCACAATAAGCGGCGCGACAGAAAGGTAGTGTTCAACTTGATTTCCCGTCCGCTTGTAGGGTCAGGGAATGGCGCCATTTTCTGTTAGATGCGACGTAGAGTGATAGGTCTTCTTCGGTCAGCCCACCCATTCTCATCGGTGTCTGAGCAACCCAATCTTGAGCGCTCGATTCCCATGAATAGGGACGGAGAGCCGCACATCGCTGCCCGATTTTCCATAAATATGGTGCTACCTTGGATGCGAAACAACGACCAGCCATGGCGTTCAAGAACTTTGGCAAACTCTTTGCCGGAGACCACCTTCATACAGCGATCTCCAGCACACGGTCATTGTCATTGACCTGCGCGGGCGATATATCAACCGATAAACAGCCCTCCACCGCTTCATAGAGATTTTCAAGTAGTTCCTCAAAGGATTCGCCTTGAGTAGCACATCCCGGTATAGAGGGAACTTCCGCCCAATAGCCGCCTTCTTCTGCTTCGTGGACAATAACTTTGATCTTCATGGCTTAATTATACGGAAGTGGCGACTAAATTTCGATTTCCATATAGAGAGGGAAGCAGTCGGGTAAGGAGGTGGCATTGCTGACACCCCCCTCCCCTCAGAACTGCTCATGAAAGTTTCCCCTCAAGCAGCTCAAGCATCTGCTAACACCCCTCTTACAGGATGACACATTCGGATCGTTAAGCATTTCGGCGCGTATCCCTTCTTTAGTGATTGAAACTCCTTCAGCGACTCAACCAGCTCGAAGAATCTCTCGCTCTCACGCGCGCTCTCAGACACATTCGCGGCCCATCCATTCAGCTCAGGATGCCAGCCGTAATCGAACTGACACTCCACGGCGGCGACCTGAGGGTAACCCCCCTTTGATCCAACTCTGAATCTACGACCGAAATGGGCATGAAAGATATGCGGCCCGCATGCCTCAGCCATCCCACAGCTATATTCAAGCAGATCCAGCTCGCAGGATGTCTGCTGCCTAGCATACTCTTTAAACATCTGCCAAGCTTTGATAAAATCGGGATTTTGATAGGTGCAGCTTGACCAGCCGCTCTCAACTTCAGGTGACTGATAGCTGTCGCCGGCACGGTCCAACATCTCCTTCAGGATGTAAGCAGCTTTCTTGAGTTTCATAAAAATCGTGTTGAGGCAGAGGGTGTCTAAGGATGAAGCTAACCGGCGAGCAACCGAGCTGACCTTTAGGACACACCATGATTGCGAATCGGGTTCAGTGGTTGTCAGGCGGCGCGTTCATTGGAGAAAGGGTATCGCCGAAACGATCCTCATCTCTCCC
>CAYLJO010000336.1:0-5262 GCA_964383905.1 uncultured Blastocatellaceae bacterium | reverse complement strand
CATGGCCAGGTAGTTGGCCAACTCCGTGCGCCCTTCCTCTTCCACCAGCCGCTTGCGGATGGCGATCGCCTCGTCATAGTAACCAACCGCTTCTGCAAGATTACCTAAGCGCCACAACACCACACCCTTATTCATCAGTGCCATGGCCAGGTAGTTGGCCAACTCCGTGCGCCCTTCCTCTTCCACCAGCCGCTTGTATCCGGCAACGGCCTCGTCATAGCAACCGATCGCTTCTGCAAGACGACCTGATCGCATCAGCGCAGCGCCCTTATTTACGAGCGCTATCGCCAAGTCACCGGCCAACTTGGTGCGCCCATCTTCAACGAGCCGCCTGTATCCGGCAACGGCCTCGTCATAGCAACCGATCGCTTCTGCAAGGCGACCCAGATCACCTAGGGCACGGCCCCTGTTCACGAGCGCTATCGCCAGGTCATTGGCCAACTCCGTGCGCCCTTCCTCTTCCACCAGCCGCTTGCGGATGGCGATCGCCTCATCATAGTAACCAACCGCTTCTGCGAGGCGACCCAGATCACCTAGCGCGAGGCCTTTGTTCATCAGCGCCATGGCCAAATCATTAGCCAACTCCGTGCGCCCCGCCGCCTGCATCCGCTTGGCTACTCTCTCTGCGCGCTCCGCACAGTTGAGCATCGCGCGCAGGCGCTTTTTTTCCCAGAATCTAGCTGAGGATGTGAGGAATACATTTATGGCCTTTTCCCCTTCACTCTGTTTGGCGAGGGCATCCAGTAGTGGAATGAAGTTGCTGTGTTCCATCCCTTCCAGCGTCACCAGGACCCGCACGAAGACTGGAACCGCTGTCTGCTCCTCGGCGACGTTGAGGCTCTCTGTTAGAAGATTGAAGCTGCCCAGCTGCGCCGCTTCCGTCAGCAGAATCTCCACCGCTGCCGTCAGATGGTCAAACCCCTTGCCCTCTTCCAAATGCGCGGCCATAAATGAGCCGGCCACTCGTTGCCAGCCGCCCGCTTCTCGCAGCATCTCTTCCGAGAGCAAATATTCCAATAGTGGATCAAAGGCAAAGCGGATGCTGTAGCGTGTGCGAGTCCTGCGCCCGACAACTTCAGCTTCGGCCACTTCCATCAACACGCTTTCGTCGACCAGTTGCAGATACGGCGACCGCGCCACTTCGCTCTCTATCAGGATGCGACTCCATTGCGGCGAGATGTCGTGCAGCTCATCTCGATAGCAGGCGTCAGTCTTGTGGCGGCGCAGCAGCGCCACTAACTTGTTCACCAGATCAACTCGACTAGCAAAACGCTCAGACTCTGCGGAGTTCCGCCCATAAATCTTGGCGGCGCAGAATGATTCGAGGATCTTGCCTGTCCAGAGCGCGGAAGGAATGGGCTCCCCATCGTATGCTTCCATCACCATCCGCAGATACCACGGATGAGTTAATATACGGCGCACCGCAGGATTGAGATTGGCAAATGACGTGCGCGGACAAAACCGCAATCGCCGCCCTTCGTGGTCGGGATGCCCCTCGTAAGCGCGATAGCCCTCGTAAATCCCCGCTAATTCATCTGTGCTCACTCTCTCCAAGGTGAAGCGATAGGTCTCGATTTTGCGCCCCTGTTCCTCAATGGTATGCGTCTGAAAGGCCGGCACCGGGAAGAGGCTAGCCTCCTCGCCCCCACCCGCAAACAGGGCTTGCAGTGTCTTCTGGAAAAAAGCCGAACGAAACGAGAGGATGACCTTGATTGTTGGCCGCAGTTGGTCATCAGTCGAAGAACTGTAACGGGCGATGAAGGCGCACAGGTGAGCAAGCAAAGCTGGAGCGTTCGGGTGCTCATTAACTCCATCCACGACCAGCAGCAGCCATTGCCCCTCTCGGCGCAGCAACATCATCAATTCCAAAAAGTCGCCCGTCAGGTGCAGGTCGCGCATCACCCGCTCTTCGACGCTCGCTTCGGACGAGAGTTGATGCCCTGCATAGAAAAGTGCGCTCTGGCCGCGCTCGCGCCACTCCTCAATTTTGCGGCAGAGCAGATTGGTCTTGCCCATCCCGGCTTCGCCCAATAAGAGAAAGCCCACCTTGCATCCGTGCAAGAACGCTTCGGTCTCTCCCTCCATCTCTTTTCGCGAGTAGTACACCTGCGGAATGTAGCGGCGGGCAGCGATATTCTCCGCGAGCCACACCTCGCTCTGACGCCCAGCCCGCTCGTGCAGTAGGTGGTAGCTCAAGTGTTTGATCGCAATGGGTTCGGGTGGGACGGCCTTTTCCGCATAGAGTTGCTCGACGCGCTCTTTCGGCTCGCGCATCGGGCGCGGATGGCGAATGCCGATGTAAGCGGCATAATCCCGCCCCTCGTCGCCGTTAAAGAGGAAGAGCTCTTCGGTCAAGCCGAGCAACGGTTCCTGCTTGCAATAAGGGCAATCTGCCCAGAGAATGAATGGGTAAAGCGTCATGAATTTCTCGAATGTCGAGGTGGCGAGCAGCACACCAGTCGCTGCGCCTCGACCTCGGGCGCTGTTGAGTCCACGCGATGCGGTGCGCGCGACGGGCTCCGTGGTGAAAGTCGTTTGCGCGCCCATCAACCGTACCCACTGATCTTCGCCAACCAGCCTCAGCACCGGATACCTTCGGCACCAATCCATGATTTCCAGGAAGCGAGAAACGAGAGGGGCATGATACTCGACAAAAGTATTCCACCTCCCACGAAAGCGGTCGTGCGCAAGAGCATTACGAAGATTGACGAGGGCCTCAAGGAGGTTCATCTCACTCTTTTCAAAACCGTGTTCGCCCATGCGCCAGGTGAGCACTCTCTCGCTCTCGGCAGCCTTAATTGACGCGGCGAGTTCGGTCACAAAAAGGTCCTGCGCCTGAAGGGCCGGCACAGCGACCAGAAGGAAGTTAGCAAAATCAGAGGCATGTGGGCGCTTGAGCCGCTCCAGGCGATAAGAGACCTGAGCATCCTTGAAAGGCGCGACGGCATAGTTGCTAGCGGTGACAAGCGCCGCATATTGCAGGGCAGTGTTGGCGAGGCGAATCAGCCCCTCGGCTTGCTCGTGGGGCGTGGCGGCCTCCAGCACCTCCGTTTTTAGTTTGAAGGCAAGAGGAAACGGGTAGTGGTTTTCCACAACTCGTAGGGTCGTGTTTTCTGACCGATTCGCCATCTCAGTCTCGCTTCTTTTGAACTTAAAGCGCCTGCCCGGATTCAATTTTATTCACGCGCGGCCGTCAACTCCCCTTCTGTTCGACCAGCGCCGTAGCCGTCTCCCGGATCGCCGTCCAGTCCTCCGGGGGAAGGCTGCCGGCAAACTGTGCCGTCACCTCTTCCAGCGTGGCCCCGTCTTTCAGCAGATCCGTGGCCGTGGCAGAGTAGGATGAAATCTCTTCAGGTGTAAGTCTGCGGTCCGGATCCTGCTCGGGCTGTGGAGGCTTCGAAAGCAGCTCCCCGCCCCACTCTTGGGGGTGAGCGTCTGCTACCGTCTCCGAGAAGGTCCAGGCGTGGTGCCATATCAACCAGAAGACGTCAGGCGACGCTTGTCACCAGCACTCCAAAACCAAATCGGCGAGGACCTCGCGGCGGCCCTCCAGGAGGTAATCTATGAGCAGATCAATATGTAACAGTTATTGCCGTTTACAAGGGCGTCGCTTGTTACCGGAATCTATTTAAACAACTATAGCGTTGTCATCGTTTTTTCAGACGGTTCGTAATTCTTTCGCTGTGCTTATCACGCTTGATGGCTATGCGCTGAACATAAACGCGGGTCGTACTGGCGTTGCGGTGCCCGAGCGCATCCTGCGTGTCAGTGAGCGAGCCTGTCTCCTCGGCGACGATTCGCGCGAAGCTATGGCGGGTCTGATGCAGATGTACGTCGCCGACGCCTGCTTCCTTTGCATACCGCTTTAGGTTCTTCACAAATGCATGCGAGGTGAGAACTGCGCCAGGTCTTCCTGCCCGGTCATGGCGTGTCCACAGTGGCGAGTCAGTTTTAAGAGCTGTTAATCGGTCGGATGAAGATAGGTAGTCCAGCAACGCCTCCCGCAGAAGCGAGTCACGCACTTCCCTTCCGACATAATCGCCGCCTTTCACTTTGCCCGTCAGAGTGATGGAGTCATCGTCGAGCTTGATCTGGCCGCCGCGTAAGGATATTACCTCCTGCCGGCGCATCCCCGTCGTCAGATAGAAAAGCAGGAGCGCGTAATCTCGTTTTCCAACGATATCGCTCCGCTCAGCCTTCTCGCTCACCACTCGGACGATTGCTTGCAATTCCTCATCCGTCCAAGCCTTGACGCTCTCGGTCTGGTAAGCACGGGGAGCCTTAGGAAGGGCCAGCCGTGCAGGATTGCTCCTGATATGTTCACGCAAGGAAAGATCTCGCATCGCCCACCGGAAGAAGGAGGAGAGGAACGAGACGCGGGCATAGACAGTATTCGGCCTCAAACCTAATCCTTCAGGCTTCGGGCGTTCCAGCCATTTTCGCCACTCCTCTATATCGAGAGCGGAAATCTCACCCGGTTGCTTTCTGATGAATGAGAAGAATGAGGAGACGACCCTCCGTTTGTAGCTTTGAATCTCACCGCGTCGCTCGGTCGAAGGTGCCGTGGAAGCCTCCGCCCAGAGACGCAGAGCGTGGCGTAGGGCTGCCCGGGTATCTCTTTCAAGGGGTACAAGGACGGTTTCTGTAGCCTCGCGCATGGCCCAGAACTATATCACAGGCGCGCGATTAAGGTTACAGAAATTTAGACTTCGTGTAACCTTAGATCTGTTTTAGTGGATATTCGCTGATCCTATTAGTATAATCCTCGCCCGTGTAACATTCCCTCTTAGATTTTTCATCAGGAGTCCATTAATGTCTCTGCGCATCACGAGACGACGCCCACGTCAACCTGATTCACTCGCCTCTCCGCAGGCCGTCCGCTCTGTGTTGGATGAGCTGCGTGAGTCCCTGCCTGACATTATCCCACGGGGTGAGAAGCTGTTACTACATATGCTGCAGGCCGCACACCACGTCGAGCGCTACCCGGCCACGGACACCCGCCGCGGTCGCCCCTCCCGCTTCGAGAGAAAGTGATCAGGAATCGCAACCGGACAGACCGCCACATCCAGCGGCAAGCTTCTCCTTATAATAAAGTGTCAGATGAGATCGCCACTTTGGTCAATGATCTGATCATCATCCAACCAATAGAATCTATTTCAGTCAACGATATGATAAGGAAAGGGCGGCTTACTTCCCTCTTACCTTACTTGCTCTGGGGTACTAACATCGTTCCTCTATGTGACGGATTTCAAAATCGCAATA
>CAYLJO010000335.1:0-5264 GCA_964383905.1 uncultured Blastocatellaceae bacterium | reverse complement strand
GCCTGGGCTGCGCGAGATGGCGGTAAATGTTCTCGACCATCACCACGGAGGCGTCGACGATGATCCCGAAGTCGATCGCGCCCATCGAGATCAGGTTGGCCGAATCACCCCGCAGCACCATCAGGATGAAAGTGAAAAGGAGCGAGAGCGGGATCGAGAGGGCCACGACGAGCGAGGCGCGCAGGTCGCCGAGAAATGCGAGCAGAATAAGGGCCACGAGCACCATCCCGCTGATCAGGGTGTGAAGGACGGTATGGGTCGTGATGTTGATCAGGTCCGTCCGGTCATAATAGGGAACGACCTTCATCCCTTTCGGCAAAATCCCGTTGTTGAGCTGCTCGACCTTCTGGCGCACCCGCTCAAGGGTCGGGAGCGACTTCTCGCCGCGCCGCATCAGCACGATCCCCTCGACGACATCCGAATCATTGTCCTTGCCGACACGGCCCAGCGGCACCTTGGCCCCGATACTTATTTCCCCCAGTTGTTTGAGGTAGAGGGGGGTGCCGCCATGGGTCGTGACCGCGACGTTGCCGATGTCCTCTTCATCCTTAAAGAGCCCGATGCCGCGCACGTTGTAGCTCTGCTCGCCGATCATCAGATAGCTCGCGCCGACATTAGCGTTGCTGTTCGAGATGGCGGCGATGACCTGAGGGACGGAGACGGCGTAAGCGATCAGCTTCCGCGGGTCGAGATCGACGTGAAACTCCTTGGTCGGGCCGCCGAAGCTCACGACATCAATAACGCCCGGCACCTGTTTGAACTGTCTTTCGAGGATCCAGTCCTCGGCGACTTTCAGATCCATCACACTATGGTCGTGCCCGACCAACTGGTAGCGGTAGATCTCGCCGACCGCGGAACTGGGTGACAGTTGAGGCTGCACCCCCGACGGGAGGGTGACCATCTGTAAACGGTTAAGGACCTCCTGCCGGTCATAGTTGTAGTCCGTTTCAAAACCGAAGTAGCACTTGATGTCGGTCAGACCGAAGAGCGAGATCGAGCGAATACTGTCAATACCCGGCATGCCGTTGAGCTGGGTCTCAAGTGGGACGGTGATCAGTCGCTCCATCTCTTCGGCGGACCAGCCGGGGTTCTGGGCGATGACCTCGATGATCGGCGGCGCGGGGTCCGGGTAGGCTTCGATGTTGAGGTGTTGGAAGGCGAGAAGCCCCCCGAGAAACAGTACAACGGCGAATCCGACGACGAGGAACTGCTCGCGGAGGATGAAATCCATCAGCTTACGTATCATCTTTAGCTCCTTTCCAGTAGGTGTGCCCTCTAACACGCGTGCGGCCGCCAGGGCACCCGCCCAGAACCTGCGCGCCTGCAGAAATACAGGCCGCCGAAATCCTCACTTGAACATCGCAATGCCGAAAAAGAAGAAGTTCATGTTAAAGCCGGGGTTGACCCTCGAGATACCGGCATTGGAAAGGTGGCCGATCTCATACCCGATGGTGATCGCTCGCCCCGCATCGGTGAAGATTTGCACGCCGGCGTTGACGTTGGATAGGAAATTGAATCGCGCCGCGTCAGGGCGCGGCACCCGTCTATTAAAGTAGAGGGGCCCGCTACTGATCCCCGCGAACGGTTTCACCCGGCTCTGTCTCCTCAAGAGGATCTTGAAACCGACGGGGAAGACTCCTGCCCCATAACCATACCGGCGGCGGGTCGTTTGAAGATTGGTTGTCAGGTTCGCCGTCGGAGAGGAAAGGGTAGGATCCGACTCGGGCTGAGAGACGACCGCGGCCGGAACAATATCGAATGTGTATTCGACGGCGACCCGCTTGCCGGCGGCGAAGACTCGCCCGTATCTTAAGGCTATTAACAAGGGGAGCTTGCGCCCCTTGGCGCCTCCGATCAAGGCCGGCGAATCGAGCGAACTGCCGCCCCACAGCCCGAACTCATTCATCCCCTTCTCGATCGCCAAAGTGGTGGCGGGGCCTGTCACCTGAGTCCCGGCTCGGTCAGCTAAAGTGGGTCGGCCGCCTGTCGCCTGAGTAAAAACAACGAGAGGGCTCGTCGTGGCAATGATCAGTATCAGAGCCACCCGAAAGAGCCCGGGGAGCAGGGGAAGGTAAGGGCGGTTTTGTGACTCTCGTTTTTGCATCGATAGTATCTCTTGAATTGTGGTTATGCCTCGACACCGGATCCGACCCGTGGCGCGAGAATTTGTTCTCACTCAGCAGGGTCGCTCACGCCGGGAGATGAGAAGGCCGCCGCGGACAACCACCCGCTCGCCTTCCGTAAGCCCGGAACGGATGATTACTGCACCTTCCGTCTCGGCCCCCGTTTCCACAGGACGCTTGACGTAGTGACCGGGCGACTGCAGGTAAAGACTGGCTGGTCTTTGTCGTCTGGTTGTCCTGCGGCGACGGATAAGGGCTCGGCAGACCCTGCGGTGACGGTGCTTGATCGGCCTCCCGGATTACGGAGCACATAGATTGTCGTGTTCTCAAGAATGAGAACACGACAATAGGCTCGAGCACGCAAGCACGAATCCTGCTCAACCCCTGGCGTCTAGCGCCCGGAGTTATGATCATTAGGTTGTGTGTGGTTCTTAGAAAAGGCTTGGCGGGGGGCCCCGCTCGTGAAGGTGCGCGAGGTAGACCGCAAGTTCCCCGCACGGGTCAGCCGTGATGAGGAAGATTCGGGTCTTTTCTTCGGGTTCGGGACGGTCGGTCGAGACGAGCGCCAGATCCTTCGAGACGGGCGGGGCCAGAGCATGGTGGGGGGAGTTGTTCCCCCTCCCAAACTGTGAGCCGGTCTCATCATCCCTACCCAACAGGGCATTGATCTCAGCCTGGAACGAATCACCCTCCCCGGATACCGCGAAATTCCCCTGGCCGTCCCCGAGCCAAACAAGCGGCTTCCGTGAACGCGCTTCCGAGACCCAGATCAGGTCAGGATGGCTGTCGTGGTTAATATCCGCTGTGAGCAGTTCGCCTCGATCAGCGGCGCCCGGGTCAAAGTAGACGTGGCTGCGGCGGGAGTTGCCGAAGCTGATCTCGATGATCTTTCCGAAGCCGCCTGAGAAAAGCTCCGCTTTGTCCGGCTGGTGGTCTCCGTCGAAATCAGTATAGAGGGAGAGCGAACAGGGTGGTAACGCGAGTCCTGTCGGGTGTGTCGAATTTGGTGGTATATGCCGCGATGACGCCTGCGCAATGAATAGGCAGGGCGCCAGTAACAGCGCCATGAGCGCCGTGACGGCAATACTTTTTAACCAAATCCGCGCCTGCATTGGTCGGCAACAAAGGATCGATGAAGATTGCTCCGACGAGGTGATTACTTTGCTATCCCGCCTGCTTATGTGTTTATCAACCGGCGTACTTCTGATGCTGCAATGTTTCCGCTAAAAGGAGTCCTTCAATGTAAACACAGAAGCTGACGGGCGTTGACGTCGGATTAGGATCCTAATCCAATCCCATATCTTATAGCAACTTTACGAGCCGCGTCCAGATGAGAATGAAATGTTCTCCGTTGCGGAAAGTATGAAGTAACAGAGTCATACCCGGCGATTTTCAAGCCATTTTGAGTCTCTCCACACAGCCTTCGGCAGTCACCGTCGCGATGTCCGGGTCGTCCTCGACGATCAGCATGGGTTTCGCCATAGGAATCGAGTCATCGGCCTTCGGCTCTCTGAAATCAGCCGCTACCCTCCCGCCTCGTCCTGACTGGCGGCGGGCATGAGCCCATAGCCAACCCTGATCATCGACTCGATGCGGACGCCGGAGGACTCGATCAGCTTGCGTATGCGGGAGACATGCACGTACAGGCTCTCGACCTTGAGTGGTGTGCTCTCACCCCAGGCGTGACGCCAGATCTCTTCCAATACTCTGCGTGCCACACTCGCAAGTCTGTTCCTTCGCCCTATGGCTATCCCTTTCAAAGACTTGCGCACATCCACGAGCATCTGATCCGCCATCCCTGACCCGTCCGTCACCCCAGCCAGCCAGGCCAGACGATGTTGCTCCTTCGCCGGGCGTCTGATCGGAGAGCAGCGGTTGGGAGTCATCAAGCCCGGTGCTTTTGCTGACTTGGTTGCAGTGGACGGCGACCCTGTTAAAGATTTCAGCGCCATTGAGCGGGTGAAGTTTGTAATGAAGGACGGAAAAATCTATGTTGGAATTCAATGAGCGTCTTCTGCCTAACAAGTCCTTCCAACCGCCCGCCGCTTGCTTTTCACCAACGTCTGTTGGTGCTTTCCGCGTTGTCTGTTGGCGGCCGGCGGCGGCTGAAGTCCGGCGTTAGGCGCTTACATATTCACATCGCCAATAGTCCGTCAGTTTTCTGCCCCGTTATGATCAGCGAATTCTTTGGAGGGCTATTCCTGATTTGCTTTGGCCTCTATTGCTTACCAACGTGACGACATCTGTTCCTCCTTGAGGTTGACGAACACCAATCGTGAATAAAAGGCACAGATGTCGTCACGTTGGTGATGGAGATCGTATTGATGGATCTCCCCATCTGCTGTATCGATGAAACTAACCGTTTGTAAACGAGCATGAAAGTCGACTCCGCAGTATACTGTCATTGGGCGCTTCCTTTATGCGATCTCAAGTCCGCCGTGAGTTTAGCAAAGGTTCACGGCAGGAGGCGCCTGCTTCATAACATCAAAAAATAGGTTCACGAGTATAATCCACCGCTCGTGCTCTTCCATACCCGTGATGAGGTCGGACTCTTGAAGCGTCAATCATCCCCTTTTAAGTGGCGCCACTCGCGAGGCGGACATCATCTTACTCATGCGTCCACTGGTATGGCAGATACCAGCTCTCTCGCCCGCGACCTGGAAGAGATGATGCGTGAGCGTGGCCTTCCGGTTGATCATCCGACGATCTTCCGCTCTCGTCCAGGCTTATGCCCCCGAGATCAATCAAAGGAGGCGCCCCACCTGTGGTGCAACGGCTTGACGACTCAGGCATGATATCAAGCCAGCGTCCCGAAGGGACACACTAAATCTTGTAAGAAAGTATAAGTCAGGATGGGATAACATTTAGGCTGCTATGACCAGAGAGAGAGAGCTAAAACATGGTTTCACTCATGCGGTTAGGTGTCGTAAGTGTCTTACTACTCACCGCATTCCTTACCGCACTGCCCTCATTGAGGGCTGGCAATGAGGACCGCCCTATTATTCTCTCCAAATCGGAGCAGATGAGAAACGACATTGATTTAGTGCCTTGTCATAATAACTCATCCAGGACATACAGTCTACGGTGTCCAGAATCATGCGTCGGATAACGAACAAGGGTCCGATAATGATCAAGGGTCAT
>CAYLJO010000334.1:0-5288 GCA_964383905.1 uncultured Blastocatellaceae bacterium | reverse complement strand
GGTCTGCATCAGCTCCATGTTTTTTTCAACGCTCATTTCTATCTCCTCCTGTGTTTAATGTTTGGTTGTGTTGCAAAAATTACTGTGAGGCAAAGAGGGCTGCGAGGTGGCTCCTGTCTTATGCAGCGATCTGGAACAGGCCCTCGATGAACCTCGCCTGTCCCACTGCATCATCTCCGCTGATCCTTTTCACCTGACCTTTCCTCATCATGTGTGCCGCCTCGATGCCTTCGATCGCTCTCTCCGCGGTGTGGAACGAGCGGAAGCACTGAGCGCGCTCGCCACCTCCGCCGGATTGATAGGTGGTCCTGCTCCACGATGTTGGTCAGGTATTTTGTCCGCCTGAGCTTGCAGTCCTTGGGCAGCACCTTATCATCTTGTGAAGTGGTGAAGGCATCAGGATATGAGGCATGCTTATCCACCGAGATGGAGAATTTTGTCCACGTAAGCTTGGACGAGAGCGGAAGATCGTCGTATGGTCTACCGGGAGGCCACGCTCACGCACCATCTCTTCTAAGTCTCGGTAAGAGAGTTGGTATTTGCAGTACCATCTGACGCATAATAGGATGATCTCTGCCTCATAATGGCGCCACTTAAAAGGGTAAGATTGACACTTCAAGAGTTCGACCTCGCTCAGAGTATGGGAAGCACAAGTGGTGGATTATATATGTGAAGCTACTTTTTGCAACACAACCCTTAATTTGTTAGGCCGCACGGCGGCGAAAACGAGAGGCGCTTCATTCGATAACCTGGATCTCGGGGTAAAGGGGAGATGAAATCTTGAGCCGCGAAACGCTTGCCCCCTTGAGGTATGCGTCGAAAAAGCTGTGCACGCAGTACGTCGTCACGGCAAGCTGGCGACGTCCGTCGATACCGAGAATACCTAGCATACGGAGTGTCCGCAGCACGATCTGGCTCTTCAACAGGGCTCCGTCGTCGCTGAAGAGGAAATGGTTCGCGCCACGGATCGCGATGCGAAGCCGTCCATCTACCGGCAGACGATCATAAATCGATTGGATGTTGGCCATGACCTCACGGCCCTCCGGGTCGGACGAATCGCCGTGGTCGCTCAGAAGAAACATGAACGGCCGGTCGATGCCTGCCTGAATGGCGCTGCCGTGCGGAGCGCCGTCCACATCGATGCCCGCCTTGCACCTTGAATCTTCGTGGCAAAACAGTGCGGCGGCGGCCCCACCAAAGGAGTGGCCGAATACTCCGACGCGGGTCATGTCGAGCCGTCCCGTGAACCTGCCGGATGCGTCCGAGGCGTTCAACTGCTCCAACCGGTCAAGCACGAACGCGATGTCCGCGGTCCACGCAGCCAGCAGCCTGCTCGCACAACGCTCCTGGTCTTGGCGGCCCAAACAGAGTTCCGGGTTATTCTCCGGCCTCCTTGTGATCACCCGGCCGTCAGGAAAAACGACGACATTCGTGCGATAGGGGGCATCGAAGCCCACGACGACGTAACCGTGACTGGCCAGATCTTCGGCGAGTGTCGTGTAATTCGTCACATTGGCAGAAGCCCCCGCTCTCATGATAACCACGGGGTACGATCGCTGCTGCGGTGACACATCTGAGTTACGAGTACTGTGCGCATGGACCTTCGACAGATCGCGCGTCAACAGTCTAAAAATCAGGGGTAGTTTGTCCGCCGCTCGCCATGGAGCGGGCAGGTAGTCGTCCATCACCGCCGCTGATGGCCCTGCCGCCGCCGGGTACCAGATCCAGACCAGGAGTTCGCGCTTGGTCCCCGGAACCGGCGCCAGCGTGTCCAAGTGCACGTCATCGACCCACGCATAAATCGAGCGGCCAACCGCGAATGGCCCCGTGGGTGTCGGGAGTGTGATCTCGGTCCTGTGCTCCAGCCAGAGCGACACCAACAACGCCGCGACCCCGAGGATACCCAGCATCGTCAATACCGCAAAGCCTTTGAATATCCGGCGGGATAGCCGCCGCCGTTTTATCGGTGCGTTCATAAGAACCTCCGCGGCCCGTGACTCAGATGCGCCGTAGTATAAAGTACTTTATATAGTAAAGTATATACGGTTTCTTATCAAGGGACCCGGAGCACGGTCCACTCTTGAGACGGAACTGGACGAGGGCGAGAGTTTGACCGATCACCCGCAGCACGCGCCGTCGAAGAAAAGAGCCGCGGACAAATCGGAGATCCGCACCACGCTATCACAGCGCTACATTCGATGCGTCCCCCTGTAAATGGACATGACGGTCCGTCTATCTGAAGATCAAGTGGGCTACAGCAGATTCGACATTCCAATAGATTATCGCGATTGCGGTGAGCTCGAAAGCGGCGTGCGCACACATCTGCATAAAGAGCCGGCCGGTGACGGCGACAAAAAGAGGACACGCCGCGACGATCATCAACAATGCGGCTTTCCTCATCGAACCCTCCATAAGGGAAGAAGCATAACGTCGAAGCTGACCGGCGCGTAAGGCTCCAATCTGCAGGGCTCAATCTGGTTCGCGTCCGGTCGAGCGAATGTTAGGTTGCGGCGCCCCCACGCATACTGCTTGCACGCCTCCGCCTTATAACATCAATCCCTACCCCCACAAAATACAAGATCATAGAATTTAGCATCGCGCATCCCCCCAACAAGGCTGATAAGAGAACCGGCAGGTCAATCGAATTAAGAATTGGTAACGAGATGTTATGCTCGACCGACTTCATTAAAGGGAACATGACCAATAATGACCAAGGGAGTGTACAAAAGCTCGGGATGACCCAGACCATGCCGTCACTGCGGCCCATCACACCGATAGCTATCGCTGCTCCTGCCACGAGCAGATAGAGGCCGGACAGCCGCCCGCCGATCTTTGATTTAGGCATCGTCATGCTCTTAGGCTCCTCTTAATGTGGAAGACATGACCCATGCTTTTGAGATGCGAAGGCCATAAAATCGGATCGCGAGTATATCGCCGGTAATATCTCTGAGGGTGATGGTTGTGTCACTTGAGGAACTGTCACATGCGAAAAAGTAGCAACCTAACGCCTGTGATAAGCCGCCGCATAAATGCTTATCTTTAGGAAGCCTGCTGGTTGCGGTCGGCTTCATCAGATGGTTGAACTAAATCCGCCTGCAGGCGGATAGACAAAAACTTACGGGCAATCATCCCCGCTTTGGGATTCCCTTTAAGCAGTCAATAGCCACAGTATTCCTTCCAGGGAGGACCGTGGTGACTCTCAGCAAGAAAGGCGGGACTATAATGACTGCCCCGTAAGCTTTCGGTTCCCATCACAGCCACTTGCCGAAGTGGGGCGGAAGATAAACGGAGTGGTGAGCAGGTGTCTTTAGAAACCCTATAGTAACTATGATAGAGTTTTGCCGGGTATGTAATTCGCAATGCGGAGGCCAGGGGTTCGATCCCCCTCTGCTCCACCACTAAACCTTATTCTCTCAATTAATTACAAGATCATCTCCGCGGGTGTTTCCTTCTTGAAGTGGCCAATACGTGGCCAATTTTTTCCGTCCAAGAATTCACTTGTCGCGGAGCATCGAACCTTAGGTTAGGCCTCCGCGCGAATGCGGAGGTCGCCTTTTCGAATCGATTTTACTGGTATCACAGATTGTGACACCTCGGCGACGCGAAGGATCTCCTTACCTCACTCCCAGGCTCCGTCGAAAAAATCTCTACCGGCGGATGAATTTAATTCGGTAGGGGATTTATATATACAGGTCGGGCCTTTCGCTGGCTGCAATTTGTTGGGCGATTGTCTTTCTGTTCCTTTCTTCGTTCGCCCCCGGGCATTCGGTGGTGCCCACAGTTTCCGGGAGGCCTGACTACTGTTCTTAAATCTTTGGCCCGATTGTAAACACCGGTCTAGTGAGACTAATATTACTCGAGCCGTCGAGCTCTTAAGGGGCCTCTATTTCGGTGAATTACGACTTACTCCGTCGAGATGCATTCGAGCGTGTGGCGATGCCGCACACGGAGAGTCTCTTGCGCGCCGCTTTGCGGATTACGAAGGAACGCGCCGCGGCGGAAGACATGGTGCAGGAAACGCTTTTGCGCGCCTGGCGGGCATTCGATCAGTTTGAGCGCGGCACGAATTGCAAAGCCTGGTTGTTCCGAATCATGCTGAACATCTCGAACAAGAATTATCGGGCTGCTAAGTCACGGCCCGTCTTGGTACCGATGACGGAACACGAATCGCCCAAGGTGATTCCCATGCATGCGGGGCCAGTGCAATTGACTTCAGCAGAAGTCTTGTCGGCACTTGACGCGTTATCACGAGAACATCGCCTGGTGTTGATTTTGGCGGTGGTGGAAGGATTTACGTGCAAAGAGATCGCCGCCATTTGTTCCGTGCCCATCGGCACTGTGATGTCGAGGCTCAGCCGTGGACGAGCCGAGCTGCGCAAGACGTTGATTTATTCCGAGCGACCAGAGAGAACAACAGCAAGCGTCGTTTGATCCCGACGATCGAAGAGATTGATGAACTGTAGCGAAGTGAAATTTGTTTTGCCGCTTTACCTGTCGAGCGAGATCGACGCACCAGAGATGGCTGCCTTTGAACTCCATGTGCAGCAGTGTGGCCCTTGCGCAAGAGAACTGGAGTACGCCAGGCATTGCGACGATCTGTTGCGCGACGCATTTCGCGAACAGTCGCTTGACACCCAAGGCTTGCGCGAACGGGTGGGGAATCAGATCCGGAAAACTAAGCGGCGACGGTTTCTATTCGGCCGCCCGATTTACACGCTGCCGATCGCCGCTGCTTTGCTTATTGCGATCATCATAGGGATTTTTGCAGCTTTGCGCGGTGGGCTTTCGCAAACAGTTTATGCTGCGGCGCTAGATGATCATTTCACAGAAATCGTGCAACGCGAGCCACGTCCGTGGCGCGAAAAACCGGAAGAGATAAAGCAGTTCGTGCGCGCGGAACTCGGTGATGCCGACTTTCTCGATAGTTTTGCGCCGGCTGGTTATCAGCTCAAGCGCGCGCTTCCCTGTTACCTCTTGGATAAAGTTTATGTCCATCTTGTTTACCAGAGCGGCGGGCGCGAGATTTCCATTTTCGTGCGACGTAAGGACGTTGAGCTTCCGGGCGCCACCATAGAAGTGGTGAACGGCTGCCCTTTGCACGCCGCGGCGATTAATCATTTCGAGATCGCCGGATTTCAGTCACAAAGATATACCGTATTGGTTGTGAGCGATTTGCCACGCGCGGAAAGTTTGCAGATCGCCAGACGAGCCGCTGCCAGTATTGCGTGATCACTTTTCAGGCCGACGATCCCCAGAAGCAGAAGAACCCGCATCACTCGATGCCCAAC
>CAYLJO010000333.1:0-5302 GCA_964383905.1 uncultured Blastocatellaceae bacterium | reverse complement strand
GCTCTAACGACTAGCGAAACGATGTACTGACCAATACATACGCCTATACATACCATTATGCATATAGGTATGTATAACTGACTGCGCCAAAAGGCGCATAAATACTGGCTCCTGCCCCTGCCCGCTTCGCGGGTACCCTAAAATCCCCGGCTCTCGCTACAGACAGGTGTTCGCAAACTCACACCTACCGCGAGAGGCCGGCTCCAGCTTACCGCTTCCGGTGGCTCCCTGCCTAAACGGCAGGCAGCCACTGCTTTTAGGGTAGCCCGCAAACCGCTTCGTTCGGCTCAAACCGCCTCACTTGCTGCGGGCAGGGGCAGGAGCAAACCAACTAACAAACTGACCACGACCCAAAGGCGGGCCGGCAAGGGACGTAGAGGAGGGAAGCTACTGGCAAGACCCGGCCACGGCTTTGTATGGGGAAGGAACTTGGTCACCCTTCTCAGGTATGACCAAGTTCCTTCTGTTAACCGGTCGTGCCTTCAAATCTGGCTCTTATCATCCGTTGTCCCCTATCATTACTCCCTTTGGCCTACTCGGGATCGTTGGGATTATTAAAGAGCACTGTAAGCTTGATGCTCCCATGCCCGAACTGGGGGAAGTTCACCGCGTTGCGGTTGCCCGGATCCAGGTTCGACGCCGTGTCGTCCGGCGGGAAGAGCACGAGCGAGTTGAGCAACAGAAGTAAGCTTCCCTGTTCGACCGGTGAGAGATTGGCAAAGGCGTCACGCGCTGCCTGCGCCTCACCGCCGTGACGCATGATGACCTCCGTAAGATTAACGCTACGCCCGTCGTGCCCGTAAGGCGCAGTAGAGCCGACGCCCCATAGAGGCCGAGTCATGAACTGCTTTTGCACCGTCCCATCGTAGTTCCGCTCGTAGAAGTTCGGGCCGAGGTCGTGGCGTTTGAAATCCGCGAAGATGTTTCTGACGAGGAATGAGCCGAGCTTGGGCCGCTTTAGGCTGGGAAAGCCACTGCCGTCGTCCGTCTGGCTGTAGAGCGGCGTAGCTGTCGCGAATAGGTTGTTGAAAATGCCGTTGGTAGTGTCGTAGACGGTTTCCACATCCGCGACGCGGCGGTCGCGGTCGATCTTCAAATCAGGGATGTGACACTGCGCGCACCCAATCTCCTTGAAGACCCGAAGGCCTTGCGCCGTAATGCGGGTTTGTTCGTAGGTCCCCGGCTTAAAATAATTGAGCAGGTAGAACTCCAAGTGATCAACGAGACTCGTCGGTATTTCGTTGACGACCCCATCTCCGTCCGGGTCGGCATTCGGGTCGGCGGTCGGCGGGGCTTCAATACTGTCCGTTGAACCGTCGAGCACCATGCCCGAAGGCGTTATGATGCGCGCCCCCTTGTGAGCGGCCATCAGGTCCGGGTCAACCGCCTGCAGGCCCATCTCGTTCTGAAACGCGCCGACCAAAAATTCACGGATCGAGATCGTGCCGCCGTGCGCGAAGAAGGGGCGTACGCGCAGGTCAGTGTCAACGCCCTGGACCTGAGAGGTATCAACTGAGCGGTCCGCATGAGCGGTGATCGAGCCGTAGTTAATGCCTTTGCTCGTGAGCGTCTTGGTGACGCTGGCGTGCGCAGCTTGAGCTTGAGAGATGGCCTGCGCGCGGATGGCACGCAGATCTGTGGTGATTTCATCGGCCAGCATCTCTTTGATGCCGAGGCCGAAGAGATGCGGCGCGCTGCGGCTATCGGGCCTCGTGACGACATCGCCGCCGAAGCCACCAGAGCCTCTTGGACGAGCGTGACAACCGGCGCAACTGTCCGAGAGGCCGGCACCGAGTGCAAGGTTGGTGTTGATGTCGCCGGCACCATCGTTAACCAGCGGCCCCTGGCCCTGGCTGCGTAGGAATTTGCGTTGGAAGATTTGCCGTCCACGGCGAATGGAGCGGAACGGATCGCGTGCAATGATGAAGGCAGAAGAATCCGGCGTCATCACATCGCCCCGCCCGGCCCCGATCTCCTGGGCGAGCGACTTAGCGATGCCGGCGTTCGCTATATTCGGATTTTGCGTACGGTCAATTGACTGGGAGAGAACGGGGACGACCAGCAGGGCCAGCGCGCCACAGGTTAACAAGAGTTTAAGTTTATCTTTGGCACTCATGGGGAACCTCCTTGCTAAGAGTGCGATGTGCTCGTAGGGCGAATCAAGCCTTATTCTCATCCCGGTAAGACATTTCGAGGAGAAAGATGCTTTCTACTTTGGGTGAATGAGCTTGACACCCGCCCGTGATCAGGTGATAGCATTGCTGTCCGTTAAGGACGCTGCTAAAATCAGCCAGTACGTTCCTTCCGCTGAGCTCGCTGCCAAACTACCCATGAGGTTATGAAAAGTCCTGAGAAAACAACAAGAAAGTTCTGAGAGAGTTCTAAGGGCGATGATCCCTGCAGCAGTCAACCATGTTTATCGTTTCGGCGAATTCACAGTTGATGCCGAGCAGAAGGTTCTGCTGCGAGAAGGCAAGCCTCTGGCGCTGACGCCAAAAGTCTTTGATACGCTGTTGATTCTGGTTGAGAATAGCGGACGGATTGTTGAGAAGGAAGAGTTGATGCGTCGGCTCTGGCCCGACACCTTTGTTGAGGAAGCGAACCTAACTTTTAACATTCAACAACTCAGGAAGGCTCTGGGTGACAAGGCCCGTCACCCCAGCTTTATCGAGACAGTCGCGCGGCGCGGTTATCGCTTCATCGCGCCTGTCTCGACTGATGAACAACTCCCAAATATACAAGCCGGAAACAATGTGGCGAATGCCCTTTCACCTGAGAGCAGCGCGGCGGCTATAGACTATGAGGCGATACAAACGCACGGCGGCGCGAGCACGGACCCGCCCCGTCCGACGCACCGACGGTGGCTGGCCTCACTTGGGATTGTAGTTGTCCTGACTGTGGCGCTTGGCAGTTGGTTGCTGTGGAAACGCTCCCCGCCCAGAGCCCCAGCATCCAGCGAAAAGGTGATGCTGGCTGTCCTCCCCTTCCAGAACCTCATGGAAGACGCCGGGCAGGACTACTTCAGCGACGGCATGACGGAGGAGATGATCACCCAATTGGGAAATCTCGACCCAGATCACCTCGGAGTGATCGCGCGCACTTCTGCCATGCACTATAAGAATTCTCATGAGCCTTTGGATCAGATTGGCCGTGAGTTACAGGTCCAGTACGTTCTGGAAGGTAGCGTACGGCGCGAATCTGACAGAGTACGAATCACGACTCAGCTCATTCAAATGAAAGACCTGACACACGTCTGGGCCAGGCAGTATGACCGTGAGCTAACACACCTCTTGTCTCTACAGGGCGAGGTTGCGCAAGAAGTCGCAGATGAAGTTCATCTGACGCTCAACGATCATACTAGAAGGGAGTCCTCCTCAAGCGCTTCTTCTGCTCCTATAAATTACGAAGCATATGATCTCTATCTCAAGGGTCAATACTTCTGGAACAAGAGGACGGCTCGGGATTTCCAGCAGGCGATCGACTGTTTTCAGCAGGCCATCGCCAAAGACCCCAGCTCCGCCCGCGCCTACGCCGGCTTGGCCAGTTCCTACGCCCTGATCGGGAGTTACAGTGGGGATCCGCAAGCGGAGTTCAAGCGGAAAGCGCGTGCCGCCGCGCTACGGGCCCTGGAGTTGGACGAGGGCCTACCGGAAGCCCACACCGCGTTAGCGTTGATCGTCCAGAACTACGACTGGGACTGGCAGGCCGCCGAGAAAGAATTCCGGCGGGCCATCGAGTTAAACCCTAACTATGCCACGGCCCACCACTTGTATGCCGAGCATCTGGCACGGCGGGGACGTTTCGATGAGGCGCTCCGGGAGAACGCGCATGCGCGCCAGCTTGATCCGCTTTCGCTCATCATTGCCGCCGACAAGGGCGTGATCCTGTACTTCTCGCGCCAATATGACAGCGCTATCGAACAGTTCCGCTACGTGCTTGACATGGAGCCGAACTTCCCGCGCGCCGGGATGATCATGGCGGCCTATATACAGAAAGGAATGTTCACGGAGGCTCGGGCCTCCGTCGAAAAGCAATCCCCGAGTGACGACAACCCCTGGTACTGGGCGTGGCAGGCCTATATCTACGGCCGCTCCGGCCGGCCGGCCCAAGCACAGCGTGCGCTGGAGAAATTGCTGCAATTGAACCGGCGGCATCAGGTGGACGGGGCGGCTCTGGTTTGGGCATATATTGGCATTGGCAACAAGGACGAGGCCCTGGCTTGGCTGGAACAGGCATACTTACAGCATTCCAATCTTCTGACCACGCTCAAGGTAGAGCCGGCTTTCGATCCTCTGCGTAGCGACCGGCGTTTTCAGCAGGTTCTACAGCGCGTCGGGTTGGCTCAATAATAATGATGAGGAGGGATGCTGCGATAAGACCCAACAAGCCAGCCTCGGAACCCGCCTTTTCCCCCAATAATCCACAGTCTAATCCAATGATGGATCAATTCAGATTGGGTATGGGTTCTTTTTTTATTAATAGAGCGGATACACGTATCCCGCTGCCTTTTAATGATTATGCCGATATGAGACAAAACATTTCACAGATCGAATATTCAGAGAAAGGTCAATGCGGCGTCGGCTGGCCGCATCAGTGGTGGCATCTGCCCAGAGGGAGAGAGCCGTCCTGAGGGCCGAGGGCAGGCTTTCTCTGAGGACGAGGGCGGTCTCTGGATCCATAGAGGGACTCTAGCACAGGAAGATGATGGCCTACGTCTCTCGGCGTGGCGCACGTTGTGGCCGGTTTTATCAATACTGCCATTCATGGCTCACGTAGGGTTCGAGAAAAAGTTTTCATCATGCGGTGCAATGAAGATCATCGACAATTCTGGGGAGGGCTGGCTGCTCCGACGGCATTCACTGCAGACTGGCAATGATGGTCACGGTCTCTGACGCGGAGGCCTTCTGCGCCGTCTCGCTCGGCGACGGGTTCTTCGCCACCTCACGTTCGATGGCGCGCTCAGCTTTGGACTTGAGCAATTCACGACCGGTGGTGCCCGAGGTCCAAACCTGCGTGAGGAAGTACCGATCTCCATATCCGTGGAAGACCAGCCGTGCTGTAGTTTGCTGTGCCGTGGTTCCAGCGCTCTGCGTCAAGCGGACCGCACTCTCGTGACCATCAACGCTGGTAATCTGCAGCATAGCATCGTTGGTGTCCGTGACGCGCCGGCAAATGTATTGACCGGCTGGAAGTGCCTTGCTCCCGACCATGAAATCAAAGGGGATATTCGCTCTGACGGCACTACTTTGCGATTGGGCATTGGCGGATGTCACGGCTGAAACCAACGCGACTGCCACTGTCA
>CAYLJO010000332.1:0-5348 GCA_964383905.1 uncultured Blastocatellaceae bacterium | reverse complement strand
TTTCTGAGGTTTTGTTAGGCGCTCTTAGTAAAGCTTGCGGGGTACTTTGGAGGGATCCAATAAAAGATAAATGACCAGAGCAAAAACCCCAATCCATTCGCCGCCGGAGCAGAGAGCCATATTCTCAGCGCGTCAGTAAATGCCATAAAGCCGATAACAAACAAGACTGCTTTGACAACCGATTTACTGCTCGGTGTGGCCTCTTTTTTCACGTTAAAGCGTTCCGATATAAAGTTGTGATTGTTTGGGTCTATCAGGTAGTAAGAGAACCCCTTCTCTCTAGTCGTACAGGAGTATCTACATCATCAATGCCACCTCTATGTGCCCGCGCTGATCAGATCAAACCCTTTCAATCAAAGTCCTGAGCGAGCCGGTCCAGATCCTCCCGATCAATTCCCTTCAGCGTCAGCCTGCCGCCGGGCGGAACTTTTCCATCATTCCACAGGAAGGCATTGAGGAAGCGTTCAGCCTGCTCCGTCAAGAAAGCTCTCCCCACCGGAAGCCTGCGCCGTGCCAATCGCTCGACAGATTTGACAGCCTCCTCATCAATCTCAATCACGACTTCTTGCTCCCGACCATCAGGGCCTCGCACTATGAAACGTCGCTCGGCCGGCGAAGCGGGCGGCGCCCCCTTGGCGTCTGGCGCGCGCGAAATGGTGAAGCCGTTCAGCGTAATCGATCTGCCGGGAGGGCGCGCCGGAAGGTCAAGGGTGGTTGAATGAGTGTCGGCGTTGATGCCCTGCCTTTTCGTCAGTGCTGCGTTCACCGCGTTGCGGATGATTTCAGGCGTCGTGGGCTTGCGCACAAAATCAACCGCGCCAAGCTTCATGGCGCTGACAGCGAGCTCAACCGAAGAGAAAGCTGTCACCATGATTACTTGCGCCGCCGGAGCCAGCGCTTTAATCTGCCGGAGCACGTCAAGCCCCTCCATACCCGGCATCTTCTGGTCCAGCAGCACCATGACGGGTCCCGGCCCAGAATAGCGGATGTTTCAGGCCCGCCGCCCGCTTCGCCGACCTCGTAGCCGTCCGCCTCCAGCGTCGGGCGCATCATCTGGCGAATATTCTCCTCGTCATCAACGACCAGGATTCGTTTGTTCATCGCTTTAGCCTTCGTCTGCTACGGGCAGAGTGAACGTAAACGTCGTACCGCGCCCCACTTGGGACCGGACACCGATCTGCCCTCTGTGCGCCTCGACGATTGATTTCGAGATGGCGAGACCAAGCCCCGCGCCGCCCGCGGGCGTATTCGGGACCTGCACGAACTTATCGAAAATGTGCGGTAGGTATTCGGGGGGGATGCCCTGCCCGGTATCAGTCACAGAGACCGCAACCTGGCTGTCACGCTGTGCGGCGTTGATGCTAATTTCCCCCCCGTGCTTCGTGTGGCGCATAGCGTTGCTGACAAGGTTGCCGATGACACGCTCGATTTGGGCGCGGTCGGCGAGGACTGGCGGCAGTTCCGGCGACACATCTATTGAAAGCTGGAGCCCTTTCGACTCGACCTGTGGCCGCAGGAATTCGGCGGTATTGCCGATCAAATCTCTGGCCCGCACCGGCTCCAGCTTCGGCGCGTTCTCGCCCGCCTCGATCCTGGTCAGGTCGAGCAGATCACGCATCAGTTTCTCGAGCCGGTCACAGTCTTGACGTCAGGCGGCGAGCACCTCGAGTTGCTTCTCGTTCAGTTCGCCGGCCGCGCCTTCCAGCAGAAGATGTACGCCCATCTGAACGCTCGTGAGCGGTGTGCGTAACTCGTGCGAAGCGGTCGCGATGAACTCCGATTTGAGACGATCAATCTCGCGCAGGTGCGTGATGTCTTCCAGCAGCGTCACGGCCCCGAGCAGATGCCCCTCGCCATCGCGCATCGGCGTGGTGCGCAGGCGGAAAGCGCGCCTCGATCCATCCACGCGGAGCGGCAGCACGGCCGCCGCGTCTTCCGCCGCGACCGGTCGCTGCGAACGCAGGGTCTCGGCGACGGCGACGGCGATCCGGCTGTCCCGCACGACCTCTTCCACGTGCTTCCCGGTATACGCGGCTTCCGGTCCGAAAACCTCTTCCGCCGCCGGGTTAAGTTTGGTGACGCAACCTTGGGCGTCCGTCACCAGCACCGGATCGTAGAGTGAATCTATCGCCGCCTCGGTAGTTTGCTGCGCGACGACGAGCTTACCCAGGTCGGACCGTCGCAACTGGCGGATACGTTCAGCCATGCGGTTGTATTCGGCGGCGAGCAGCCCCAGCTCGTCATGCGAATCAACTTTAGCCTTCGCGTTGAGATCGCCCCCGGCGATCCTTGCCGGGAACCATCTCCGGGCCACACCGGCCGCCTCCTCAGACTTTGCCACCATCGCCCGCTGGTTGAGTTGCAGGATGACCTCGCAGTCGCCCCGCAGCCGATCAAACTGCGGCTTCAATCTGCCAAAATAATAGGTCCGGGATTCATTCCCTTGTGTTTGTGGGCGCGCCGAAAAATCGCTCCGAGAGTTATTGATCCCGGCGAGAAAGGCGTCGAAGAGCTGGTAATAAGCGTCACGATCCCGGCACAACGCTTCCACCGCTTCCCATTCGCCCGGCTCGGTAATGTTGTTTGCCTCCTTCTCAAAAGCGGCGTCGAACCGGGCGCGGTGCTCGCGCAGCTGCGCCTCCGCCAGAGTACGCTCTCCAAGGAGGAAGAAGACGGCGGCAGAGTCCTGCCGCTCGAGACTCTCTTTCATATCCTGCGCGGCGACGACCGAGTCGTAGTTATTGGTAATAATACGCCTTGACACATCGCCCATCTCACGCAGTCGCCACGCGCTCCAGCCGCCGAGCGCCGTCAACGCGGCAATAAAAATCAGGTAACCCGTTAAAATTTTGGTGCGTAAACTCATGCCGTATACAGCATCATGTGAAGAGTAGCCCTCAAGAATCAGTCACCTTCCTGACCTCGCCCCTCGCCCCATCCAACGGCACCACCTGCACCGTCGCATCACGCACTTCGACCAGAAAACGGTTGATTACCGACCCGTGCAGCAGGATGTCCCAGCGTGAGCGCGATGACTGCCCGAAGACGACGTGCGTGACGCCCTGGCGCCGCGCAAAGTCGATTAGGGCATCGGCCACGCGCCGCCCTTTGAGCTTGACGACTTTAGCGCCGAGGCTCTCGGCGAAACTGATGTTTTCCATGAGCGCCGCGTAATCCTCCGGTTTGATTCTGCCGGGCTCTTCACGCGGCGTTTCGACATATACTGCATACCAATCTGATGCCAGCCGCCCGGCGATGCGCGAGCCGGTGCGAAGAAGCTTTTTGGCGCTGCCGCGCGACGCCATCGCGACCATCACCTTTTCGGGGATCACGGCCTGTTCCAGGCCTTCCCGCTCGCGGTAGTCATGGGCCTTCGTCGCTTGATCCTGCGCAACCTGCCTGAGCGATAGCTCCCTCAGCGCGGATAGATTCCCCTTGCGGAAAAAGTTGTTGAGCGACTGCTCGATCTTCTCGACGCCGTAGACCTTGCCTTGCCGCAGTCGCGTGCGCAGGGTATCAACTGACACGTCGACGTTAACTACTTCGTCGGCCCGCCGCAGCACGTAGTCGGGGATCGTCTCGCGCACGCGCACGCCGGTCGTTCGCGCCACGACGTCGTTCAACGATTCGAGGTGCTTGACGTTGACGGCGGTGATGACTGATATTCCGGCGCTCAGAAGATCGAAGGAAGTCATCTCAAAATTAAGAAAGTAGTGAAATTTTCTAGGAAGAACCGCGATTGATGTTTGAAAAAACTTGAGTTGGCGACAAAACTCTTATCCGAGGTAAGAGTTTATGGCCCAACGCAAACTATATCGTTCCGATTTAACCGACGCCCAATGGGAGCGCATCAGACCTTTGTTGCCCAAGCCGAAACGCAGAGCACGCAAGCCCATTGATGACCGTGAAGTCATCAATGGCATCCTGTATGTGTTGGCGACAGGCTGCCCGTGGGAGTACTTGCCGCATGATATCCGTGCTTCTTATCAAACTTGCCACCGCCGCCTGCTTGATTATCAAAGGCGGCGCGTGTGGCAGAAAATCGTCACCGACTTAATGAAAGAAGCTGACCGCAGAGGTTATATCAACTTGAAAAACGCGTACCACGATGCGAGCGTGGTCAAGTCAAAAAAAGGGGCAAGCGGGAAGTCGGATTCTCAGGGAAACACCTGATTTTAGGCATCAAACGCCATGTGGTGATCGATGCTCACGGGCACCCGTTGAACTTTACCGTTGGTCGTGCCAATTACAATGACCAGCGCCATTTGCTAGTCACCATTGATGGCGTGCGTATTGGCCAGCGTCTTCGCCGGCCCCAGCAATTAGGTTTAGACAAAGGTTATGATAGCGAACCTTTACGTCGGGAATTGCGAAAGCGACGAATTACGCCTAATGCAGCGTATCGCAAGAATCATGTTTCGATACCTTTGGGCAGACCACCAAAAGACAAGCGCGAAGGGCGTTACAACCGGCAACGATGGAAAGTCGAGCGCTCGTTCGCTTGGGTTAATAACAACCGCCGTCTGGGCCAATTCTTTGAAGAAAGTCAAAGATCGTATCGAGCTTTTATGCGCGTGTTCTTTATCAAATACTACTTGAACCTAATGTTTTAGGCCCTTTTTTGAATTTTGAGATGACTTCAAGTCGTCTTCATAACGTTTACGATTTTTTGAGCCGGGGACGTTCGTGTGGGCCAGCTCGTCAACGATGGCGATGGCGGGCTTGCGCGCGATGACGGCTTCGACATCCATCTCCTCCAGCGTCACGCCTCGGTACTCGATCTTGCGCATCGGCACGCGCTCCAGGTCGCCCAAGAGCGCGGCCGTTTCGGCCCGCCCGTGCGCTTCGATGACTGCGATCACAATATCCACGCCCTGCCTTTTAAGCTGATGCGCGTCTTCCAGCATCTGGTACGTTTTGCCAACGCCCGGGGCCGCTCCGATGTAAACGCGCAGGCTCGGCTGCTCGCCCTCCCTCAATTTGGCGAGCAGTGATTCGGGTGTGGGTCTGTGATTGCCGATCATTACCCTGCCTTGTACTTACGAGTCCCGGGGCTTGAGCCTTAACCCCAGAAGGCTTGAACGCCCCTTTCCTTTCATTTGCCGGCAGAGGAGCGCTTCCCACCCCTGCCAGGCGTTGCTGCCACCAGACCATGATCGGGCTGGCGATGGCGATCGAATCGTACGTTCCAAAAATGATCCCCATTAACAAGGCGAGCGAGAAGGGGCGCAAAGTCTCCCCGCCGAACAGCACCAAAGACACGACAGAAAGAAATACCAGGCCGGACGTAATTACCGTGCGGGAGAGCGTCTGGTTGATCGACAGATTCGTTACGTCATAGAGGCTCA
>CAYLJO010000331.1:0-5425 GCA_964383905.1 uncultured Blastocatellaceae bacterium | reverse complement strand
GAGCGCGTAGTCGCGCTTGCCGACCACATCACCCGAGGCGGCCTTCTCGCCGACCACTTCGATGAGCGCACTGAGTTCCTTATCCGAAAGGGCATGGGTCGCTTCTGTCTGGTAAGCCCGCGGGGCTTTCGGTCTAGCCAAGATTGCCGGGTTAGACCCTATGGACTGGCCGTGCCAAGGTGACGCTCGGTTCGTCCTGCGTAGGGGGCTTTCCGTGATTAGGTATAGGGCAAGGCCGGGCCGCTCAGAAAGTCGCAAGCTCCTCGAGGCGCTCCGTAACGCGGAGCCCGAAGTAATGCACGTAGTCGCTGGATGCAGGAGCCAACCGCGTTAGTTCGCTACATTCCTCCAAGTCGAGACGACGCAGACGGAAAAGAAAATCGCTATGGAAAGGTTTGTGAAGCCGCCAACGAGCACGGCACCCAAGGGAGAAGGCACTCGCTCAGCCAATGGCGCGAATAGCGAAAGAACTCCGAAATTCGCCAACGCTGTCCAACGCGGATAACTGCTCTTGCCCCACAGAACAAGGATGAGCAGGGGAATCGCCGCTACGTACGCTGGCACTTCTGCTATCTCATAGGCAACGTACCAATAGTTTTTCAAAGCGGCAATCAATTCGGGTGCAACTGGTGCTAGTGCATCCGAGTACTTCATGGCCAGCCCGCGTGGGACCCATAATGCGTGCACGGCGCTGCCGATGACCATCGTGGCGGCCAGAGCGAAAAACACAATGTTTCCGCCTAACCGACTGCGATTTATAAGATTTTCGCGCACGTGCCAACATCTCAGTAGGCAGAAACAAGCGGCGATCGGACCAACCAATCCGCCAACAAATAACCTTGTCAGCGAGCCATCGCGCAATACCTCAACCATGCCCTCATGAAATCTTGCGCCGGGGCCCCAATGACCATAAAACAGCATGTCGCCGCTAAAGAATAAGAGAGCGCCCGCAACACCTCCGAGGCCGGTCAACCTATTCGTTGTATCGCTCCTCATTGCCGATTCGGGGGTACGTCCTTTGGACCGAGTCCTTTCCCTTCAGACCGAACTGTTAGCACTCCTCTGAATCCTTGAGTCTCACGATTTCCGGGTGTTCATGAATCTATCGGCAGAACGACTTCTCAACAAGGGATTGACCTACATAATTTATCAGAAGATGGATGCTTCGCTGTGAGCTACTGACCGTCCGTATTCCACATGACACGTACGAACTTCCACGACCCGTTAGCTTGCCGTTTCAGCACTCGCAAAAACCTGCCTCGGAAGCTGACGGGCTTGCTTGTATCCGATGCTTGCTGAGTAACGTTGAAGTATCCCCACTCATAAGCGACGTCTCCGACTAGTTCGAGGCTCTTAACTTCAGGCTCATACTTCAGGACTTTCATCGTCGGGTTCTTCGCGAAGTTAGCTATCAACGAGGCCTGAATGGCAGCTTTGCCCACCAACGGCTTATCTCCCTGACTGATCAGGACACCGTCGTCACTCCATAGGGCGGAGAGTCCGCTGACATTCGAGGAGACGGTCGCCACGATGTCCTGCTGGTGCAACCTTTCGATTTCAGCGAGAGCTGAATCTGCGTTCATCTTTCCCATCTGCTGTGCGGCCACGGCGTTCGGAATCCCCAACAACACATTACGCTGCGTAAAAGGGGATGATGCAAAACCGATGACGATCAAGCCTGCAGCGACTTCGCGTCCGTCGAGGTCGCGGCCACGCCAAACAACCCTTACACTTCCTGGTACGAAAATCTGCCGATCCTGCTCTGCCGCGGGTTGAAGTGGGACCTGCAAACGGGCTGGAAGCTGTCTATCACATCGCGTTGCCAGATAACTACTTACTTTCCGAAAGCTCAGGGTGCCACTCGTAAAGCGTGCGGCAGGCGACGCACGTCAGATGAACGGAACTGCCGATGATAAGCGCGCCGACGGTCAACTCCCGCCCGTTGGTTGTCCCCTGAGCCATCTGACAATGCGGGCAGCGATAGATTGCGTCAGCCGGGGCCAACCTTTCTAGGTCTTCTTGCTGATGCTGCACTTTATCTTCAGCGCTCACTTCTTGCCGCCTTTCTTCCGCTCTTGCTCTGTCCGAAGATACGGCTTCCACTCCTCCGGGAGTTGGCAATTCTTCGATACTCCAACAAACAGCGGCGCCATCTGTTGGTCCAGCGCATGTTCTGGCTCTCAAGGACAATTCTTAAAGTGTACGTTCAATCCAAAACAAAAGTAGCTGATGCCCTGTAGTTCAGAATGGCATTTTCTTCGAAGCTGGTTGGCGGCCCCTCAATTGTCTCATCAGAACCCTCACAGCGGCGTCGAGCTGCCGGACCAACCATGTTGTTTGACCATTCAGCAGCGCTTGAACTCATCACCGTGAGCGTCACCTTGCCCGCCCCATTGCTCTCAACCTAATGTTGCTGAAGTAAGCATCAAGAGGCATGAATCATCATCTGGTTTTGTTTCAGCCAGCGCAATGCCTCAGGCCGCGCAATCGAGGAAGGTACTGAACCAAGAGTGTAACCCGCTATCTCCTTCATCAACCGTTCGGCAACGGCGAGATCATTCAGCCCGATATAGGCGCGGGCCGTCAGTAGTTTAATGAATACGTCTTCGGTATTGGCCTGTTTGAGGTGTTCGAGGGCACCGGCGAAATCGCGCTTTTCGAGCAGGATGTATCCAACCAGATAATGATAGTTCTTCATGTAGAGGGGGCTCATTTTGTCTGCCTTTTCTAGTTCCGCGCGAATCCAATCAGCATGCCGCATCGCGGCTTCGAATTCCCCTTGCTTCGCCAGCATGCGACCACGCGCATGGCGATAACGTTCTTCCCAGAGCTGTTTATCCTGCTCGGAAAAGTCCGGCGCTTGCATGGCCGCCTCGTAACCTCGGCGATAGGCGTCCTCGGCTTCAACAATGCGGCCCGCTTCGAGAAGGGAACGCCCGAGCGCGTTGTAGCCGGAAGAAATCATCACCGACTCGTGTTCGGCCTTGGCAATACTGATGGCTTGCTCGTAGTATTTCGCGGCCTCATCAATCTCCCCCTGATGGACATAGGTAAATGCCGCCGCGAAGAGCGGTCCGGCACGGTCTGCTCCCTTCGCGCGTTCTACCCCGGCTTGATAATCCGCGCGCGCGCCCTCAACATCTCCGGCGAAGAACCTGGCATCACCGCGGCGGCGATAGACATTGATGTAATCAGGATCAATTTCCAGCGCCCGCGTGTAATATTCAATCGCTTTGTCGAATTGCTGCATCTGCTGGTAGGTGTGTGCGAGAGCCTGATACGGCTCGGCATTATCGGGCATCAACCGGGCGTAAGCCTCTCTGGCTTCGACGGCCTCGGCAAATCGCCCGCGGGCGATCTGAATCTCGCCGAGGAGATTATAAGCGGGCGCAAACTTTGGATCAAACTCAATGGCGCGCATGAGTTCCGTCACCGCCTCATCGCGGCGGCCTGTCGCTCGATAGAGTTGCGCCAGCCGCATGTGAAATCGCGCTTCCTTCGGTAGCAGCTCAATCGCCCGCTCAATGTGCCGAATTGCCTTCAGGTGCTGACTGTCAAAATGCTCCTTGTAGCATAAAATAAACTGCCGTTCTGCGTCCGTGACGTGATCAGCCAGTTCCGCCGCTTCCCTGATCTGAGCAATGGAAAACTCCGCCAAGCCGTAGAACAGATGCGCCAGGGCGAACCCCGGGTCGACTCCAACGGCCTGTTGAAATAGGGCTATTGCTTCCCCCCGACGGGCGTGATCATATAAGTTGAGCCCCTGCTCGAAGAGCGCGCGCGCCTCTTCAGATTGAGTAGTAATAATCATCTATTTCTCATCGGTCTTTAAGATTGGAACCGGTGGAGCATGGCATGAAGTTCAGCCAGTGGCGAGAAGAGGTCGCTGGCGACAAAGCGCCGTCTTATGTGAGCAATCGTCTCTTCATCCGGCCGGTGTTTGAAATTGAAAAAATACTCTTCGTAAATGAGGTGCTTCGGGACACCTAGATCGGAGAGCGCGCGTGACATTTCGGCAATCATCGCGCCGTTCGAGCATAGGTAAAAGTGCTTGCCGCCGAGCGTCGCTAGACGCGGCGTAACCGATTCAGTCAATCGCCCTCGCAGGCCCCGCCAACCCTCGGGTGGCTGCGATAAAGAGATCTCGTAGGTGAAGTTGGAGTAATCATCGACCATCCGATCAAGCTCATCCAGCATGCAAATGTCATCGATGAGGCGCAGTCCCCAGTAGAGCCGGATGGGCCTTCTGAAGCCGCGCGCGAGAAGATGCCGGGTGAGAGAATTAAATGGACCGACCCCGACTCCGGTGGCCAATAATACCAGTTCGGTATCGTTCTCTTTCGGAACCATTGACCGACCAGTTGGTCCGCGAAAGCTGATCACATCACCTTCCTTCAGGGAGCCGAGAAAGTTTGAGACCGGGCCCTCAGGGACGACGCGGATGAGGTTCTGAAACGTGCGCTCTTCATTGGGCGGAGAGAAGATGCAGTAGGGGCTCCGCCGATAGCCGAGCTTTGGTAAATCACAGTCAATACCGACAAAGTTGCCAGGGGCGAAGTTGAAGGGGAGGGGGTCGATGGCGCGAAAAGAGAGTCTGATCGTTCCGGTCGCGGTGAGGCTCTCTACACTTATTACTTTAGCGCGGCGCTCGTAGCGGCTGCTCTTATTCATGGCAGCACCCTTAATTCAATAACCCGATTGATCCGCCCGGTCTGCGGCTCAACCTAAGCCATCCTGTTGAAAAGGATTCACCTGCATCCATTTGCGATAAATCTCATGACGCCATTTTACCATCCACCGCCAACAGGGATTCTGGTCCGGCTAGGGCGGTCAGCGAGAGGAGCGAGATGACGATAAGTTTCCTGAGTTTGAGATATTTCACCCTTAATTCTCCTGATGCCCCGGATAATGGCGAAAGAAGACCTCGATCGAGAGTGTTCATTTATGCAGCAAACCCTGGTTCGGTAACAAAAGTGGTCGGATAGGGCTGTCTGTATCACCACGGTTATTTTCGTGAAGCGAACTTTGAGAGCGCAAAGAGGCTTTTGCGCAGCTCTTTACCTTCCTTCGTCAGCGTGTACTGGACCCGCGGCGGTATTTCAGCGAACATCTCGCGATGAATGAGCCCCGCCCGTTCGAGTTCGGCGAGCCTGATTGAAAGGGTGGACGAACTGATATCGCCCATTTCGCTTTTCAGGTCACCGAACCTTACCCCCGGGCGCTCATTGATGAGGAAGAGTAATCTGACCGCATACCTGCGGCCGATCATCTGCACGAGTCCGGTTGTGGAGCAGAGACATCCATGGTCATCAGTGGCCTCGCGGTCGATGCACCCGCACGCATTCTCTTCTGGCAAACTCAGAACCGGTAGTCCCACGCGCCGCCTCCATTCTTCAAAGCGCCTTGCGCACTGCGCGCCTCACCC
>CAYLJO010000330.1:0-5438 GCA_964383905.1 uncultured Blastocatellaceae bacterium | reverse complement strand
GGCGCGGCAGGCGAGGAGCAGCCGCAGCGCGGTCGAGCGCAAGCGGCCGGTCAAAGTCAGTAAGTAACACGGTGGAGCAGCCGCGCCCTCTACAGGGCGCGGCTGCTCCACCGTGACTGTCTGCTGATCGACGAGGGATGGTTTCACGGGCGGGACTTTCCTGTAGATAAACGCAAATAAGGGGGTAGAGCTTATGATCGCTAACGGCTTGCTTACTGGCGACAAACGACAAACAGCTCTAATTAAGAGTCTACTGTTCTCAACTGCTCTTATTTTTTCATTCATTGCGTGCAAGGGACAAATATCCTCTGCGCTCGCATCAATACCACCTGCGAGGGGGAACACAAACATCAGTTCCAGCACCGCGGCGGCGCAAAATTCGTATGCCGAGGTGATCGCCCGCATCACGCCGGCCGTGGTTACCGTTCGCTCTGAACGTCGCGTACGCGCCCCGCAACAGTTCCCGTTCTTTGATGATCCATTCTTTCGTGATTTCTTTGGCGATCGTTTCAGAAATGCGCCACAGCAACCGCGAGAGCGCCTCCAGAGAGGGCTGGGGTCGGGTGTGATCGTGAGCGCGGATGGATACATCCTGACGAACCATCATGTTATAGACGGTGCCGAACAGATCAAAGTCGACTTAAATGATGGCCGAACGCTGGATGCCAAACTCGTCGGCTCGGATCCGCCCAGCGACTTGGCTGTGCTGCGCATAAATGCGAGCAACCTGCCAGTGCTGAACCTGGGTGATTCTGATCGGGTGCGAGTCGGGGATGTAGTGCTGGCGATCGGTAATCCGCTGGGAGTGGGACAGACCGTCACGATGGGCATCATCAGTGCCAAAGGGCGCTCCACAGGCTTTGGCGATGGCAACTTCGAGGATTTCCTGCAGACCGACGCGGCGATCAATCAAGGCAATTCGGGCGGCGCGCTGGTTAACACCAACGGCGAACTCGTCGGCATCAACTCGCAGATCCTTTCACCTTCGGGCGGCTCGATCGGCCTCGGCTTCGCCATCCCCTCCAACATGGCGCGCAGTGTGATGGATCAGTTGATCAAGACCGGTAAAGTTCGGCGGGGCCAGCTCGGCATCTTTGTGCAAAAGGTCTCCTCTGATATCGCTTCAAATCTCGGCCTGCCGGAAACCCGCGGGGTGATTGTTAGCTCTGTGCGCCCCGGCAGCGCTGCCGAGCGGGCCGGGATCCGGCGTGGCGACGTGATTACGGCGATCAACGGCGCGGCGATCAACGATCCGAACGGTTTTCGTAATCGTGTCGCAGGCACGCCGCCCGGGACGGAAGTGGCGCTGACAATCTTGCGTGATAATCGCGAGCAGCAATTGCGTGCGAGGCTGGGCGAATTCATTCCCGAGACGGCCAAAGCCGACGAGGAAGGTGGCAATGGGGGCCCAGTTAATAGCGACGCGGGTAAGCTCGGGCTGAGTGTCGAGCCCTTATCTTCGGAGACCGCCTCACGCCTTGGCCTGCGCAACGGTACACAGGGACTTGTTGTTGATGAGGTTGACTCGTCCGGCCCGGCGGCAGAGGCCGGTATCCAGCGGGGCGACGTGATTGAGGAAGTGAACCGTCAGCCTGTCCGTTCGATTACGGATTTAAGAACAGCCCTCCGGCGCACCGGCACACGCCCGGCGCTGCTGCTCATTAACCGTCATGGCGACAGTATTTTTCTGACCGTTCGACCACGTCAGTGAATAGCGGGGCCCGGAAAGTATCCTTACGGCGGTTATTCCACCGATGCTCTTCTGAAAGGAGGAGAACGACTCGGCCCCTTTTTTCAAGGAACTGAAGGCGGCATAACCGCCAAGTGGGACGCCCTGTACCCTTGCGCCTTCACCCGATTGCCCAGCCCTGACAAAGGCCCGTATTCGCGCGTACTCAATTAGGCTCTGACAGCTCGGCAACGATCTCGCGCATGACCGCGCGCCCCTTTTCGACCTCGTCAACCCCAAACGAAATGGCGCCGACTACCGCGTGGCCACCGCCCCCATAGCGCTCACAGATGGATGCGATGTTGTGCGTGCGCGGGCGCGGGCTCCAGGGGTTTGAGCCGACGGAGATTTTCGTCCGCTGCGGGCCGCGCGTGAGGGCGACTGAATAGGTTGTCTCCGGGTAGAGGTAATAAGGAATAAACTTGTTGAAGCCCTCATACCCATCGTCAACCAGGTCAAACTGCACGACACCGCGGGCGTAAGTGGCTTTGCGACGGATGGCTTCCAGGGTCTCGCGATGCTGTGCGAGGATCGGGCGGAAGCGACGTTGCACTTCATCGGCGTCGGCCACCTCGTCGAGGGTGCGGGCGGTCAGGTCGCGGATGATCTGTTCAATAAACCGGTCGTCGGGGTCGCTCTCAATCACCTGCATCAACTGCAAAGCGGGCGCGGCGAGTTCGACGCATTGCGCCGGCGACTCGTAGAGCGCGCCGTCAATTATGTGCGCCCAGTGAACCAGTGGGTCCAGAGTCGCATTATGAAAGCCGAAACGCGTGCCGGCGATATCGGCGATAAATTCTGTGCATGATTTGCGCGTCGCATCCAGGAATTTTTTGCCGGAGCGGTCACGGCGAAAATGGGCCTCGTCTTCCGGCGTGAGAAACGCCGACTGGTGATGATCGAACCACCAGGTCAGCCGCTCCGAAGCCGAATATTTGAAATCCACAATGGCGTTCTCGTCCCCGTCAAACATCCCTTCATCGAAAAGCGCGCCGGGCCGGTGAAGCAGGCTCGTATATTCGACATCGGCTTTATTATTCACACCCGCGCGGTAAAAACGCGTGAAGACGGCGGCCGAGGCCACCCCGTCGAAACAATGTCCGTGATAAAGTATGCGAAGTTTCATTGACAATCGGCGATCAGTGAACAATTTTGATCAAAGAAGAACTCATCATTCTAGCAGCAGTCGCCCGGGGTTTGCCAGAACGGCGGCAGGAGGCCGATCAACAGTAGCGACAATCCAATATTACCTTGACAGTTTTGGAAGGCACCTTTCAAATACAGAGTCGGTTTAGCGGAGAAATTTCATCAAAGAGGACCGGGTTGCTCGCGCTCGTCCTCAATGGTGAACACCCGAGAGAAGATTCTAATAAAGTTTGGAGAGGAGAAATGTCTGACGAGCAACAGGTGCGCGAAGCCAACGAACGTTTCTACGCGGCGATGAACGCGCTCGATATAGATGAGATGGACGAGGTGTGGGCCGACGACCCGAAAGCGATCTGCGTTCACCCCGGCCGCGAAGCGATTCACGGCTACGATCGCATCCGTGAAAGCTGGACGCTCATCTTTTCGGCGACCGGCTCAATGTCAATCACCGCAAGTAACGAGCGCGTCACCATGGCGAATGATGTTGCGTGGGTCGCCTGTACCGAAACTATTTCAATGATGATGGAGGAAGGGCTCGCCGCGGCGGCCGCGCAGACCACCAACATCTTTCGCCGCACCGGAGGCCGCTGGCGCATGATCGTGCATCACGCCTCGCCGATCCCCTTTACATCGCAGGACGAATGGCCCGATGTGATTAACTGACGGCAGTCGGGAGAAGCCAGAACCCGAAGGCAGAACAAGGACAGCTGCCGCTTTGTTCTGCCTCCGGGTTCTGGCTATTGACCATCGTTGTTACTTTGTACAGGGCGAGATAGCCTTTGCAGCGTCCGGGCCAAGCCGCTCGCGCACAAACTTTTCCGCTTCAGCTTCTATCAACTCGCCATTGACGACCCACGCTTTCTCCGTCAGCAAGTTGCCTTTATCCGTTAGCTTCGCCGGTTCGAGGAAAATGTTGTAGGGTGATCCCCACTTGCGCCTATCGCCCGTCGCCTTACGATATTGATAATGTGCAGTCTTCTCGCGCGCTTCTCGCGATTCCGACTCCATGACGACTGTAAAAGACGGACCGGAGGGGCCGAAGAAGGCGCGCACATCGTCGCGCGATCCGTACTCGCTGACGCCTATGACATCAAAGCCCTGCGCTTTGTACTTTTCATAAAGTTTCGCCGCTACCGGAGCCTCATTATGCCAGTTGGGACACCACGGAGCGAAATAAACCACCATGATGAGCCGCTTGCCCTGCGCCAGTGAACGCAAGTCAACCTTCTTGTTATCTTTCAGATTCTTGAGCTCCCAGTTCTTATAATTGACCCTCTTTTCCTGCAGCGACGCGTATTCATGGTTATCCTGCGCGCGGACTGCCCCGGCTGACGCGAAGGCGAAAATGAGAGCGAAAAGGGCGAACACTTTAATCATGACTAGTACTCCTGCGTATTAGTAATCGGTAGTCAAAAAACTGAGACTCACTGATTACTAATCACTCACTACCGTTTTGCGCGGTCGCGGGCGCTTCATCGAGCAGTGGCTTAATCGCTGCTTCAAATGCGGCATGATCATTTTTGCCAAAGATTTTCTGGCGGATGCGGCCTTCACGGTCAATAATAATTGTCACCGGCAGGCCGGGCCCGTTGCCGAATTTCGCCCCCACTTCCTCATTGCCGAGTAGGATCGTATAGTCCTGTTTGATCTCTTTTTGAAACTCCTTGAAATTCTCGGGAGTGTCTTGCGATAGCACGCCGATGACTTCCAAACCGCGCGCTTCGTGCTCGCGGTGCAGCGCGTTTAAAGCAGGTATCTCTTCACGACAGGGCACACACCAAGTGGCCCAAAAGTTCAAAATAACGACTCGATGATGGAGATCGCTTAGGCGAAACGGCTTGCCCTCAAGTGTTTGAAGTTCGACATCAGGGGCGGGCGCAAACTTGTTGTTGGTGTTCGCTGCAGCAGCAGTGCCTCCCTTCTCAGGCGGGGCTTTAGACCACCTTTCAACCACACCCTCCGCGTTCGGCACCCATGCCACGAAACGTGAACTCGCCAGCCATGTTACCTTGTTGCTCATCACCAGACCACCTATCAGGATCAGTACAATGCCCGAGACAACTTCGACCTTGTGTAAGTGCCTGCGGAATTTCGCGTAGAAGCCGAGAAATCTATTAATGCTCAGACCGGTGACGAGAAAGGGAACCGCCAGTCCGGCGGCATAAAAAGCGGAAAGCACGAGACCGCTCTTCCACCCGCCGCTGGTCGCCGCCAGTCCAATTATGCCACCCAAGATTGGGCCGATACAGGGCGTCCAGCCGGCAGCAAATGCCATCCCCAGCGTCAGCGAACCGAGCAGGCCGCGTGGTTTCTCTTGTGAGAAGAAACGCGTGTCCTTGTAAAGGGCGCCAATCTTCAGCAAGCCTATTAATTGCAGGCCAAAGACGATAATCACTAATCCGCCGATGATGCGCACCCAGGGGTTAGAAGTAATGGATGCGCCAACCAGTCCGGCCGCCGCGCCAAGTGACACGAAGATCATCGAAAGCCCGATGTTAAAAGCAATCGAGTTCAAGATGACGGCGCGCCGCGCGTCTGAGCGCGAACCTTCTTCACTCTTCAA
>CAYLJO010000329.1:0-5496 GCA_964383905.1 uncultured Blastocatellaceae bacterium | reverse complement strand
ACCTTGAATTTAATGACCCACCGCCCGTGACTCCATTTCACCTGCGAGAGGCGCAACTTGCAGGCTTCTGAGACCCGAATCGAAGTCCGCAGCATCAAGAGCAGCAGCGCGTAGTCACGCGCGCCCTCGGCCTTCTCCCGGTTGGGGCCGCTCAACAGGTGGCGCACCTCTTTGGCCGTCAGTGCCCGCCCTCTCAAATCCTCCGGCACCTGGGGCGAAGGCACTAACTTTGAGAGCGCCGGATTACGAGTAATGTAGCCTCCGACCTGGAGGTAATCGAAGAGCGAGCGCACGATCGAGAGCTTAAAGGCGACGGTCGAGGCGCTCTTCTGCTGTGTGATCAGTTGGTCGCGCCACCGCTGCACGTCCTGAGGGGTCATCTCTGCGGGATGACGTGGCCCGGTAAAGCGAAAGAACTCACGCACGACTCGTCGGTAGGCGCGTCGAGTCTCTTCGGAGACCGAGCGTTCGCAGAAGGCAGCAGTCACACGAGAGTCAAAGATTTGGGACAGAGCCGGCTTCGGCGGCTCGGCCGCAAGGGTTCTTTGCAGGGTGATCTCCTCAGGCATGGTGAATGTTAACTCTCCAGACAGACCGTACCGGGGTAAAGCACGAGGATAATGCCTCTCTTACATATCAGGAGTCAAGGTTTATATTAAGAAAAGAAGCATTACCTTAAATGCTATGGAGAGGCGTGTGAAACGTGTTAAACATCTGAGCGGGCTGCTCTTGATGGTTCGTTTTTGAGTTGGTGAAAAGGAATAAGGAATCAAGTCGGGACAAATCCGGAGGACGCGGCGGCAAGGCTGTCCTTATCATAAGGTGTCAATCAGTCCCGCGACTTTAGTAAACGATCTGATTATCTGGCTGCCAATCTCATCTTTTTCAGTAAATGATGCTAGAACGAAATGGCAGCCTCACTTCCCTATTAAACTACTGATCGCATGAAACTTATATCCCATTGGAATGCCCTCGTGGCCGTAAGTTGTTTGGTAAACGATTTGTCGAGGTACACAGATATTGCCTAAAAAAATCTTTGAATTAACAGACCTGAGCGCCTAAAAAGTCAAAATTATTATTGCCAGTGATGACAGATCGTGATATAAGCGCGATTCATGAGCGCTACTGCAACAATTGACGCAACTCCCTTCTCTATTTCCCCAAATCCGAATAGCCTCTATATCACACCATCTCTACGAGCCGTTCTAGTAAAAGCTCGATTCACTATTGACAAGCGCCAGGGACTTACTTGCGCAGCTCTGGGTGATGTAGGACTCGGGAAATCGACTGTACTAAGATTTTTATATGGTGAGTATGCGGCTCGCGATAATGTTGTCACAACCCTGGTCCCTACCCCGAAGTTCCCTTCTATATTCGCAATGCTGAAGTACGTCTGCACAGATTTCGGGATTGAGCCGAAGCGGAGCTATATAGCCCAGCAAGATGCCCTACATGACTTTTTACGGGAGACCTATGAAGCCGGTAAGAATGCGGTTTTATTTATAGATGAAGCGCAACTCTTAGATAACGCGCAATTGGAACTGCTTAGGGGCTTACTCAACTTTGAGACGCATGAGCACAAGTTGATTCAGATTGCTCTAGCCGGGCAGCTTGAACTGAGGGATAAGCTTAATACTCCCAAAAACAAGGCTCTTTACTCGCGAATCTCTACTTATTCACTTTTGGATCCGCTGACCTTGGAAGAGACAATCGCAATGATCGAGCACCGTTGTAAGTATGTCGGAATTTCTAATCCATTCCGCAGGGAGGCGATGGAGCGCGTATACGCTAACTCTAAAGGAATCCCGCGGGGAATCCTTAAACTCTGCGCACTGGCCTACGAGATGATGCAGATGGAAGACTCCCGCGAGATCGGGCCGGATATGATTGATGATACGGTGCCGGAGGTCGCAGTATGAGTCGATTTGCCAAGCTGGTCAATGCTAAGTTCAGGAAGGAGCAGGAGAAAGCTTCTGCGGATGCCGATGCAATGGCATCCGTCATTCCTGAAACATTAAATCACAATCCTCCAACACAAGTAGATTTAAATAAAGGCCAAGTTACTATGGGTACTCAGAGTACTCATAGCACTAAGAGTACTGAGAGTACCAATAGAGGCAAGACCATCGCGCCATCCCGCGATTTCATGAAGGTGCCAAACTCTATAACAAGGCAAGCTGTACCCGATGGTATGTTTAAGGGCAAGAGTAAACAGATTTATGATTTTCTTTATTCAAAAACTCGTGGTGCCATTGTACCGAAGATGAGCATTAGGCTTACCCGAAAAGAGATCATGGACGGTTCAAATGTAGGATCCACCAAAACCTTGTATGAGAATGTGCGCCACCTCTGCAGCGTTGGCCTTGTATCCCTGAAAGAGATTATTGGACCGCATGGCGGGAATGAGTACTGGGTGCATCTGCCCGAAGAGATTATTACTCAGAGTACTCAGAGTAGTATGGGTACTCAGAGTACCCATACTGACTCTAGTCAGAAACAACTCGGAGTACTCGATGTAGAAAATACTCAGAGTACTCAGAGTATAAGCCATGATATTTCAACAACTTGCGAGCAACCTAAGACTATTATTAAGACAAATACTATTGATGATGAGGCGTTCGCCAGATTCATCCGAGTAATACAAGAGACAACCAGGGAAGTTACCGGCAAGGAATCATCAAATTCAGAAACCGAACGCTGGAGGGAACTCGCCGAACTACTTTCCACGGAACTTAAAATTGCCGCAGCCCGCACGAACGTTTCCTCCGTACCAGCATTTCTCACCGAGCACCTGCGGCGACGGCTCTGGAAGGTGGACAAGAAACAAATAAGTCGGGAAGAAAAGCCAATAAATAATACCGACAAGCAATCCTTTACTCCTGAGCAGATCCGCCACTGTCCGGATTGTGGCGGCAGCGGGATGTACTATCCAGAGGGCTTTGAGAAGGGCGTAGCCCGTTGCAGACACGAGCGTCTGAAATTAGAAGAGCATCCGACACCCAAAGCATAAGCAAGACACTGTGCCTTTCGAAAATTCAATCGTGCGGATGAAATCCGCTTTATTTCTAAAAGGCCTGAAATTCAACTATTGAATAGCTAGATGGTAATTTTTTTCGATAGGACACGAAGATTATCAGGTGTGCTCTGGGTACCGTAATGATGGCCGAAGGTGACGGTTGCGGTGGCACATGTTAAAGTTGCAGCGAATCCTGAAGGTATCCTGACACTCAAGGCCTCACCAATTACCCGAAAACCGTTCTAGCTGTTTATAAGTACCGAAACGCTGCTCGCTGACCCTATTGCACTTCGCCTGGAAAAGATCGTCTGCTCTTCTGACCAGATCACGCTCTTTGTCATCTCGACCCAATTGCGCTCTTGGTGCCCTCGTTGCGAGGACTCGTCGGCCAAAGTTCACAGCCGCTACACGCGACACCTTGCCGATACGCCTCAGAACCAACCTATCCGCCAAATGTGCCAATGATGTTTGCGGCCACCGCACGCGCGTGGCCTTGTTCATCGTTGGGGCCGCGGCGTTAATGTTACTCTTCACAGGGATTCATAACGCCTGGGACACAGTAACGCACCTCGTCTTTGTCCAGACACGAGGAGAGCAGAGGGACGAGCGGAATCGCTCAAGTTAGGGTCATGGCTCAATCTAGGCTGTTATGATCCGAGCATGCTGTATCGAGCGCTGCGGTGCATTTCCTGCACTCTTGCAATTGTCGCGTTCGTGTTGCCACTTCTTTGCCACGAGGAGATGGAAGTGGGCCTAAGGATCGACTATGTGCTGTCGATCATCTGGGCCGTTTCTACCCTCTGGGCGCTTCACGAGGCAGGAAAACAAGCCCGCTGGCTCTTGATCTGGCTGCCGCTGGCCGCGTATTGGCCATCCCTGTCGTGGTTTTTCGACTGGGCATGCCGGACTGGGCGTGACTGTCTATGAGTGGATCGACTGCACCAGAGAGCGTAGCTAAACACAATTCCGTGTATCGTTACCAGCGCCGCAGACTCGACCTGCTGAAAACTACACCGATCATGGCAACGGCGGCCACGACAAAACATCTCGATACGCCCAGTGCAACCGCCCGTCGCGAAAGAACTGACGATGGAGCCCAACGATGCGCCGCGTCTTTACCCACCAGAAGCCCACGTACGAAGAACGCTCACTCGCCAGCAGTCGGGCGCACGACTGACGTGCGGCGGCGAACTTTCCACAACCAGTAGAACATCGCGGCAAACACGAGCAGGATCGGTAGCACACGCATCGGCGCAGTTGTGAATGGCTCGGGAAGCACTTTCGCCACGCGCGCACGGATCGAGAAGAACGATCCGACTGCGATGAACAGCGCGAAGCACATCCGCCACAGATGGCGCGTTAGGCGTGGTCCACCGCGAGGCGGGCCGAAGAGCAGGCTGCGCGCATCGCCAATTGCCGCCAGGATGATGATGGTGGCGAGAAAGAAGTATATCAGGAACGGGACACCGTTGAGCAAACCCCGAGGGTGGTGGAATGCCTTCATGCCGAGCACGACATCGACAATCGCAAGTCCGAGGGCAATCGCAAGTGCAGCAACATTGGCGCTTCTGGTCCATGGCGACACAGGGCGGACGGTCGCCAGCGCCGTGCCGACAAAGTAGACCGTCGTGAAGCCGCCGAGCACATTGGGGTCGCTGGGACTTTTGCGAAAAGCCAGGATGGATCCCGTGACGCCCATGACGAGCATGGCAGAGACGAAGAGCAGGCCGCTGCGGCGGTGGATAGTTCCACCCTTGCTCGCTAACAGAGCTGCGGCACCGAGAACAATCGCGAGCCCTCCCGCAGCAACGTGGATAGGCAAGAGCATGCCGATGATACGACCAGCCTCGACGGAATGTTCCCGTCTCGACCGGAGAATGAGTGTTTTGTCTTCCTGGAGTCGTTGGCTCGGCGCGACCGGGAGGCCCCTGGCCAGGCCGGGAAGCGCGTGGCGGAACGCGAAAGGGTGATTCAAGGAGCTGGGGGGCCAGGGCACGGGAAGCCTGGGTAAATACAAGCCCGTGTAGCGCTCCTCGGCTATCTAGAGGCGGCAGGGCGGCTGCACGCCCTCAAGACTGACACGCCGCTCTGGACGCGACACGATAACCCAAAGCTCGTCGGCGAGCAACTCACCAGCCACGCCTTTGTGAGGAATCTGAAATTGTACGCGCGCTCCGCCGGGATTGGCGAGGTTCACCTACATCAGACCCGGCACACTTTCGCGCGGATGGTCTCAGAAGAGACAGGCTCGATCTCTGCGACGCAGGACGCGCTCGACCATCGCAACCGGGCTACGACGACGCACTACGTGCAGCGCATCGGAATTAAACGCGACCTCTACAGCGAGAGGATCGCCGAGCGCTTAAAGCGATGAGATAACAACTGCTGGAAAATTAGCCATTTTCAGCTATGACTGCGCAAAGATCGATATTTGTGTAGCCATCATCTTCCTGGTATCAGTTCAGGACTAGGGGTAGGGA
>CAYLJO010000328.1:0-5498 GCA_964383905.1 uncultured Blastocatellaceae bacterium | reverse complement strand
CTTAGGCGAGATGCTCAACTTCATTGCCGATTCGGTCGGCGAGGTCATCGCCTACGACGCCGCGGGGATCTTCCTGCTCGGCCCCAAAGGGGATACCGTCAGGTGCGTTGTGGCGCGGGGCTACGACGAATCCCACACCGGTGAGAGGCCAATCTCCAGCCATGATGGGATCGTCGGCTGGGCCATCACCACCGGCGAGAGTGTGCTCGCCTCTGAGGTCACGGAGAACCCTTACTACTTAAACTGGCGGGAAGAGACGCGCAGCCAGCTGACGGTGCCGATCCGCAGTGACGGGAAGGGCCTGGACATCGCCGGTATCAACATGCCGTCAAGGAATGTGGGGGGCGATTACTTCGATTTCATCCCGATCGTCCCGGGCCACCTCGGCGTCGTCGTGGCCGACGTGGTCGGGAAAGGGGTGCCGGCGTCGCTGATCATGGCGAGTTTCCGCGCCTTCCTGCGGGCCGAGATCAGAAACAATTACGCCATCCAAACGATCTTCACGAAGGTCAACAAACTGCTGCACAAGATATTGCAGCCGTACCAGTTCGTGACCGCCTTCTACGGCGTGCTCGACCTTGAAAGGCGGCGCTTCACCTACAGCAACGCCGGGCACCACCCGGCGATCCTCCTGCGGCCGGACGGCAAACGCCGCCACCTCAAGGCCGGGGGGACGGTGACGGGTCCCTCCCCTTTGCCGGTCGCCATCTGGAGTGCGCTCCTCAGTTCCCGGACGTTGCCCGGCCAATCGAGGGTCTGGAGGTAAGCGATCGCTGCTTCCGTCAGCTCAAGGCCGAACTTCTCGGCGAAGTGACGCGCCAGCACAGGAATGTCTTCGCGGCGGTGGCGGAGCGGCTCGAGGTGGATTTTGCCGGGGCAGCGGTTGAAGATGTCGAAACGGAAGACCTCGCGGTCGCAGACGTTGCGGTTGGTCGCGAAGATGAAGCGGACGTGAGCGTGGCGTATCTTGTGCGCCTCGCCGACGCGGGTGTACTGCCCGTCCGTGTCGAGCACCGTGAGAAGTTTAGCCTGCATTTGGAGGGGGACTTCACCGAACTCGGTGAAGAAGATCGTGCCCCCGTCGGCCGCCTCGATCAGCCCAGGTTTGTCGACCATGGCGCCGGTGAAAGACCCCTTTTTGTGGCCGAAGATCTCTGACTCGAAGAGGTCCTTCGGGATGGCGGCGCAGTTGACGGTGACGAAGGGGTGGTGGCGGCGGCCCGAGCAATCATGGATGTGGCGGGCGACTTTGTCTTTACCGGTGCCGGTCTCGCCCGTGATGAGGACGCTGGCGATCGGCAGCGTGATGCCGTCCATCCGGGCCAGTTGCGTGATCCTGGAGCGGACGTCGAACATGGCGGGGCTGGCCCAGATGAAGCCTGCGCCCGCGTCTTCGTCGGCGAGATGGGTGGCCAAATCCAGCTTCCGCACGGCCGGTAACCTCTCCGCAAGCGCGAGGGCCGTGCGGGCGAGCACCGAGAGCCCGGTTAGATATTCTTCCGGCGGGGCGCAGGCGGCCTCGATCCGGACCCGCAGGTTGGCGGCGCCCGTTGAAGGTGTCTCGACTAACCTAATGCGCGGCGACGCTTCGTCTTCCCTTCCCGGGTAGCAGGCGAGCGTTGCCGGTCGTTCCCCGATCAGGATCCGTGTCAGCGCTCGAGAAGCGCCGAAGGCTTCCGCAGATTCCGTCACACGGAAAGCAAGTTCATCGATATCTTGCGCTTCGAGGACCCGGCTGAGCGCGTCGACCAATGTTGAGGAGAGGGCAGAGGAAGTCCTGAGCACACCGGTGGAAAACGGCCGAGCGGCCGACCGGTCGGCACCGGCTTCGGTGTGTGGTGCCACCTGCTCATCCTGACGGGCGGAGGTGGCGTTCGCCCTTTCCGGTTTAAGTAGTTCCATCCCGTGGCTGTGCTTCTCCCGGATGGAGTTGAAGAGTCCTTCCGTTTCGTCGTTGGTTAGAGTGGCGACGCCGTGAAGCGATCCTGCTTTGCCCTCGAGGTCGCTGTGCTCAAAGCCGTTGCGGGAGGAACGTGCCAGTTCGCCGAGCCGGCGGAAGCGTGCGAGCTCAAACCGGTTGATCGCCCGGAGAATCTCCTCTTCGTTTAATTGGTCTCCAGCGGCGGCGCGCATCCTGGCGATGACGGGCGCGCCGGCCCCCTTCTCCGCCCAATCTTTCGCGAGGCCCATCAGGATCTCGGGTGAGACACGGTGCGGGCGTTCGGGCGAGAGCGCGCGCAGTAGTGAGAGCATCGCCATGTCGTCAGCTTTATGGTCGGTGACCTCCGCTTGAATCAGTGTTTGGTGGGCGCGGGCGAGGGCGGCTGCCGCCGCACGCCCCTTCCCCGCCGTCATCATGATTTCGGCTTCGAGCATTGAGGCTGCGGCTGAGATCTCGGAGTCCGCTTCCCCGATCCTCTCTCCAGTTTCAGCACCGCCGCGGTGGGGTGCCCCTTCACACCGGTTGATCAGCTCAGGATTGATGGCCGCCGGGCCCACCGGGAGCGGGCGGGTGGCCTCGCGGACGAGCCGCCGCGCTTCGGCTAGTTGGTGGCGGTCTAGCGCGATCTGTGACCGGAGGATCCCGATCTCGCGGAGGATCTCCTCGCCGATGAAGTCCTCCGTTTTAATCGCGGCTTGCAGCAGGTCACTCGCTTCCTCTAACCGGCCGAACAGGTGAAACACACGGGCCAACTCCAGGTAGAGGCGCGCGGCCAGCCGAGGATGCCCCGCCTTTTTCGTGAGCGCCGCAATCTGCGCGATATCCTCCGCCGAGTCCTGGATCTGGTGGCATGCGCCCTGTCGGCGCAGTGATCGGAGCGAGCGCGTGAGAGTTTCGGCCTGTTTGCGCGGATCATTAGGGCCGGGCCGGTGAGGATTTGTGGTGACGACGATGCCGCTACTGCCTGGGGTGGCTTGTAAGTTTCTGCTCATTTATTACATCAGCAGGATGGTGGCGGCGGCGGACGATAGAGATGGCTGCGGCTACTGAGCCCGCGAAAGTGAATGGGCCGTCGTTACGAGCGGACCTGGTTCCTGCCATTCGCTTTCGCCTCGTACAGCTTTTTGTCCGCCGCGGCCAATAGTTCTTGGGCCAGGGCCAGCCTCTTATTGCCGGCCACACCCATGCTGATCGTCACCCGCAACGACGGGTCTACCTCGCGCCAGTCGTACGCCTCCACCGACCTCCGGATCCTCTCGCAGACGCCGACGGCGTCACCGACCGGTGTCTCAACCAGGACCAGCGCAAACTCCTCACCCCCGTAGCGGGACACGACATCGATCGTCCGGCAGCCATCCTTCAGGATTCGCGCCACCCTCTTCAACACCTCATCCCCCGTCTGGTGTGAGAACTGGTCATTGATCTTCTTGAAGAAATCGATGTCGGCCAGGCACACGCTCAGGTCGTGGCCGTAACGTCGCGCACGGTCTAATTCGTGGGCGAACTGGATGTCCAGGTAGCGCCGGTTGGAGAGGCCCGTCAGGCCGTCCTCCCGGCTCTGCCGCTCGAGCTCCGTCGCCTGCTCGCGCAGCCGCTCGATCAAACGCGAATTCTCTTCATTGGCCGCCTGTAAAGCCTTGTGCGCCGTCGCCAGCTCGACGTTCCTCAGGCGGTAGATCTCCGCCTCCTTCTGCGACTGCTCGACGGCCGCCTGGATCAGAACGCTCTTCACCTTTTTATCGGCCTGCTCGCCGAGGACCGCCTCCCGCCACTTGAAGAAGGCCTTGTAATGGGCCAGCGCCTCGGACAATTCACCCTTCAACTCGTAAGCCTGCGACATCCCCTCGTGCGCCCGGTAGATGAACTCGCCGTTGGTGATCTCGCCGGCGATCTCGAGCACGCGGGAAAGTTGATCGATGGCCCGGTCGCCCTCACGGCGTTTGAGGAAGACCTCCGCGATCTCGATCAACGTCTCCGCCTCAAACGAGGGCATATCCGGGATCACCCGGAGCGCCCGCATGTAGAACTCCAGCGCCCGCTCGTCCGTGAATAATCAGGAGCGTTTCCCATGAGGAGGCCAGACGGCGGTCACCCAGCTCCTCCTTGATTCTCAGGCTCCGTAAGAAGTAGTCCAGGGCGGTGCCGTAATCACAGAGGTGGCTATAGGCGATGCCGAGGCTATTCAGCGCGTAGGCCTGCCCCTGCCTGTCGCCCAGAGACTCGCGCAGGTAAAACCCGCGCAGGTTGGTATCGATGCAGCGTTGATAATCGCTCTGGCGGGCGGCGGCGTTGCCGAGGTAGCGGAGCGCGTCGGCCATCCCCGCCCGGTCATCCAACTCCTCGAACAGACGCAGTGATTCGGCGGCGCCAGACAGTGCCGGCTCATGCTCACCCAGAAGAAGACGACAGGCGGCGCTGGTGCGCAGGGCGGAAGCCTGACCACGGCGGTCGAGGATTGACTCGGCCAACTGGTAGGCGACCAGGCTCAGTTCAAGCGCCGTCTTGGCGTCCTGCTTGTGCGTCCCCCAGGCCTGTTCGTTGAGGGCGCTCACCCTTTTGGCGATCGCTTCGCTATCGAAAGAGACGAGCTGTGCGCATTGATGGAGGCGATCGGCGGTCTCAGGGTAGGGTGCAAGCAGCTGGTCGGCCAACTGGTAGAAGTGACGCAGGTCGGCCGAATCAAGGTCCCGACCACATTCTTCAATCAGCACGAGCGCAGCCATCCCCTCGCCGCGCCGGTCTCCGGCCCGGCGAGCTGCATCAATGGCGCGCTGGAAGGCCTGCTCGGAACGCTCACGCTCGCCCGTTCGGGCCAACGCCACGCCGTGGGTGGTGAGCGCCTCGGCCAGCAGCGCCAGCTCATCGCCTCTCCCCAGCTTGAGGACGGCATAACGGGCCACCCTTTCGGCTTCGGTCAGGCGATTCTGGGCGAGGAAGGCGCGGGCGCGCACCTCATCGACCTGTGCCAGGTGGACATCATCCTTGAGGCTCGAGAAGAGCCGCCGGGCCTCATCGAACTGCTCATGAGCTTCCTCGAGCTTACCGGCCTGCAGGTAAAGCAGGCCCAGATTGTTCTTGACGGCGGCGAGGTAACTGCGGTGTCCGGTCTCTTCGAAGTAGAAGCTGGCGGCCGAATATTCGACCAGCGCCCGGTCGACGTAGTCTTCTCGCTTTTCGATCTCCCCAATATTCTTCAGCACATTAGCGAGAGTATTGTGATAGTTGCCCTTGAAGGCAGCAATATTAATGGCATCAAAGAGCGGCGCGGCCTCGGTTAAAGTATGAAGGGCATCGTGGAACCGATTCATGGACCGCTCGGCAATGGCGCGACGCAATAAGGCGACGGCTCTGATTTCACTACCCGCATCAGAGAAATGCCCGATCACATTATTCAACGTGACCAGCGCCTCGTCGAATGCGCCCTCGCGCCAGTAGCAGACTGCCAGCTCGGTCTGCCCTTCGGCCACCCTCCGCCTTTCCCCGACAGACTCAAAAATGGCAAGCGACTGGGTGATGAGATTTTTGGCGATCTCCTGCGCGCCTTCGATCTGGTGGG
>CAYLJO010000327.1:0-5576 GCA_964383905.1 uncultured Blastocatellaceae bacterium | reverse complement strand
CTTCCATCGATGAGATCGTCAGACGACTCAAGCGTGAGCTGGAGCCCACACTCCACACCGCCGCCGCACAAGCCGCCAGGCTCGAGCACGAGCGCACCCGCGACTGGTTGGACAAACACGGCATCCCCAAGGCCACGAGGGTGGCGCACAAGGAGGCCTACAACGTGCTGAGAAGCCACGGCGTGATCAACACCTCGGCCGAGCGAACGCGCTCAGGTCTCGAGGTCGGTCCGCGTCATGAGACGCCGAAGGCTGTGCCACTCTCGCCGGAAGAGATCAAGGAGTTGGCCGAGATGTGTATGGCGATGCTGGAGACGCACGGTCAAGCCATCGATGTGACGCTCTCGCAGGTCAGCATTGAGGCCGGTGGATACCTCCTGGCGGAAGACGCGCCACGGGTGCGCGAGTTGGCGCTGTTAATGGCCGGCGCGAACCGCTGAAAGCCGGCGCCACCATGCTGCTTGAAAGAGGATGGCGATAGGTGATCAAATCCGAGCCATTTGAAGATGCGGAGGGTTTTACCGAAGAACTTAACCTGTGAGAAAGATGCGGATGGCAATACGCGAGCGATGCAAACTTTTCGCTCGTTCCACACCGCGGAGAGAGCGATAGAAGGGGTCGAAGCTATGCACATGCTGAGGAAGGGGCGGGTCAAAAGGCTGGACGGGAGGGACACGATGGGGCAGGCGAAGTTTGTCGAAAGTCTCTTCCAGAAGGCTGCATCAGGCAGGAGTGGGCGAGGACCTTCTGGCGTCTGAAATAATTTTCGCAACACAGCCCTTCAACTCATACTCATCAACCCACTCAAGCGCTTCCATGTTTTTGTGACGGGCGGCGATCACTCGCAAACCCCCGTCTCCACCTCGATTGTCTGCGCATCATCTTCGCTAATGTGCCTTTATCGCCGAACAGCCTGGCGCGCGGCGGCAAAACGAACGCCAAATCATGCAGAGGCGTCAGGTCATGAAAGCGGGCGGCTATCAAGTCGTAACTCACTGGCGCGCCCGCTTCATTGCGGATCAACTGCAGCCTGAAAGCGAAGAACTTTTCTTTCTTCGCCGGACAATAACCGCCATAATCCAAGCCTCTGACTTTGCCACACCGCCGCGCCCGCACCCTTTTACAGACCGGCAGCGGGATGCTGTCAATAATAAAGAGTTCGCCGCGCATTGCCACTTCACACAACACTTGGGTGCCGACCTCCAACCACCGACGACATGCGTGCGGGCGACGGTTGAAGCGCGCGAGGCTCAAGTTTCCAGACAGGTAGTGGCCCTCTCTGAGCATCAAGAGAGCGCGTTCGTGATAATTCTGGAAATACTTGGCGGCCACCACCGCGACCGTCAAGACTTCCGAATCACCGACTTGAGAAAGTTGGTGGTCTTGATGAGAGCCCTTGGTGAGCGATTCATCAAGAATGACAAAGACCGTTATAATCCATACGGCGTTCATGGGCTGCTCCTGCAAAGTTGGTTTTGAGTCAACCCTATTTTCGGGCTCTCAGCCTATGAACGCCAACTGGCAATCAACGTAAGTTGCGATGTCACCGAAAAAGAAGGGCGCGCACCTCACGCCCCTTGAGACCGAGGTCATGAACGTACCGTGGGAGACCGGGGCCCGGCCACCGTCCAGACCGTGCAGCAGCGGGGCTCGGTCGCCTACTGGCCTATACCACGGTCCAGACGCTGCCCAATGTGCCCCACCGCAACAAGAAGGTCACGCGCGCGCTCGAAGGATCGGGCCTTCTATTACTAACCGCCGTCAGCCGCAAGAAAGTCGCGGGGCACGCCGTCAAAGATCTCATTGAGGGTTTCTTCGGCGGTTCGGCCGAGAGTTGCGGTGGCTTCAAACGGAATAAGTGGACGCGCAACTTCACCCGTCACTTATCTGCCATCTTCATCAACGCTCAGGTTTAAGCCTGGCAAGGTCTGGGTCTTCTCGATTCGCACCGCCTGAAGAGATTGCGGATCGAGCCCGAGCGCTCCCAGGATGGTCGGTGCGATCTGGTAAGTCTCCACCGGTGACACGATCTTTTTCCCTCGCTTGAACTGCGGGTTGGAGACCAGCAGCGCCACGTTGGTGTCCGTCCTATTAAATCCGCCGTGCTCGGCGATTTTCGTGCTCTTCGAACCGGCGTAGATAACCCCAAAATTGGGCAGCACAATAATATCCGGGGTACGAGAGTCCTTAAGCGGATCTCTGTAGAGCTGCTTCAAAGCGTCTCGGGCGAGAATCTCATCAATCCTAGCCGGTCCCTCATTGGCCGAGAGTTTCTCCACTACATCTTCTGTTAGGCTCTGGTCGCGCAGCCAGATCAGCGAAATATCATCCTGGACCGCAAAAGCAAACAGGTCGGGCTGCACTTGATTGACCAGATCGGGGATTGTTCCATCATTGATGATCTGACTCTTTTGCCTGTCGATGGGCGTCTGACCGTGCTTGGCCGTCACGATGATCAGGGTCGAAGATAAGAGACCTTGTGCGCGCAACGCGTCGACCATCTGGCCGATCGATTGATCTGTATGGTTAAGCGCATCTTGTAAGGACGGGCTCGGGTTGCCAATGGCATCGGCGTAGCCTCCGCTCGCCAGCTTCTGCCCGACGCTGACCGCCTGGAAGTTCATGCCGAAGATCGCCGGCACTCCGACATCCTCTGCTCCGGTGTGGTCTTTGCCGTTGATCTCATTGAGTATCGCCTGGACCTTAAGGTCGTCATAGGCCTCAGTTTTAGCCACGCTGCCGGTTATACCGTTGGCGTTAATCTCGGGGGTGTAAAGATCATCTATGCCTGCCCCGGAAGGGCCGTTGAGGATCTCGTAAGAAGGGTGCTTGTCAGACCAGGCAGTACGAAGGCCGGCATCTCGGATCACCTCAAAGATGGTATTCACGCGCAAGTAGCTGTGTGGGTAAACAGGCGTACATCCATTTGACGGATCAAGCGGAAGCTTCGCCGGGTCAATCCCGCCTCCCGCATCAAGCGCGTCGGGATTCTTATCAATAAATTCGCTGTAATTAACTTCTGTACCGATGGCGTCACAATTTGAGCCCGGGGGTGACAGGTTGCGATCAAACGAATCGTCGTAGAAAACTCCTGTGGAAAATGGCCCCCCGCCGGTGGTCATCGATAGAAGTCCGGGGAAAGAGTCTGAAGGCTTCGACGTGGAAGCGTTCGTATAGGTGATGCCCATGTTACTCAGATGGGCGAGGGCAGAGTTCGGGTGAAACTTCACAAAGATTGCTAGGTCAACGGCATGCAGGCCATCGACGCTGAGCAGCAAAACCCGATCTATAGAGGGACGCCCTCTGAACTCACCCGGAGGCGAGGATTTCGCCCGAGTGAGGGAAAAGAGACTGGAGAAACAGAGCGCGCATGACAATAAACACGAGAGAAAAATGGTTCTTTTCATATTCATAAGCTCTCCTTCTAAAATTGAGACGGCAGCGCACTACTATCAGGGTCTTATGACGGTTGCGTTAATCACCTGTTAAGTTTTGATTAAATATTGCGGCCGAGAGACGCATGCAAGAAGGATGGGCTCAGACTTCGCCATGGCCCACCCTCGCCTCCTGGCTCTTTGACAGAGTAATTGCACAGTTGATAACGCTGATGAGAGATAAGAAAGTACAAGTAATCCAAGTCCCTTAGGATTCTGGAAACAGGAGCGTTCGCATGGGAAGCGGACCGGAGCATTTTGTCGCCAACGGCTTAGCTGAGGTTTTGCAGGCTGACGGTCACGAAGTTTGGCTTGAATTGGTTGAATCTAAAACCGAGTTTCGGGCGGAAATCCGAACGCAGTTTGAGTTATCTGAACTGCTTGCCGAGACGCCAGAACGCAGTGACGAGTTGGCTGTGGGGACACAACTGGGTGGTCTTATGTGTGATTGTGGAGTGTCGGTGGAAGGCTTTACGGAAACTGCACCTGCCGTTCATGGATATCACAGGTGACAGGGACATCGGAAAAGCGGAGCAGTAGTTGAGTAAGCATAATGCTATCCGTGAATAGGTGTGACCGGAAAAACTTGACCATCTCACTTACGGCGGACAAAATATCTGACCAACATCGTGGAACAGGACCACCGCTTCATCAGGCGGAGGTGGCGAGCGCGATGCAGTGCTTCCGCTCGTTCCACCGAGGCGGAGAGAACACCGGAAGGGGTCGAGGCAATGCACATGATGAGGAAAGGGCAGGTCAAGAGGATTGAAGGAAGGGACGTGGTAGCGCAGGCGAAGGCTTGGTCGAGAGTCTCTTTGGAGACGCACAGCATAAGGCAAGATTGGGTGAGGACCTTCTTGCGTCCAATATAATTTTCGCAACACAACCGCAGTGATAGCGATAAAGATCGCAAGCGAGGGAGTAGACTTCACCGAACCTTTTCGTCCATGCAAGATAAAGAGCGACTGCTGTGATCACTTTCCCGGTTCGGGATTGTGACCAGGGTACTGTAGTTCTCGTCATAACGCACACATAGAGAGGAGGGAGCCATGTTAGATCGTTTGGCGAAACTCTGGCGCGACCCATTTATCACCAGCGCATGCATGTTTTTAATGGCGTTCGCCTTAACGGGCTGTAAGTTGACTGAAAGGCTGACGAAGAAGAATGAGGTCCCGAATGCCAATGTGCCGCAACCGGTCAATGGGCCGGAGTTGGATAAGAATGGATCCGCGGCTCGGGAGCAGCCCACCAGGCAACCCGTAGTTACGGCAGCATCAGTGGCCGGGACGTACCGTTACAAGAGTTACCGACCCGGCGAAGGAGGTTACGACAACACTCTCAAAGTCGAAGCTAAACGCGGCGGCAAGCTCGGCATCTCCCTCGCCGGCTGTTACACGCACCGTGTTAGCGGCGAGGAAACTATGGACGCGGATCTTAGTGAAGTGGGGGAGGCAACTCTGCATGGGAACAGGTCGACGGCGAGAGTGTTTACAGGACAGGGCAGCGAGTGCCGCGTGATGATCACTTTCGACGGCGACAATGCAGAAGTGAAGGCGGAGCAAGCCTGCAAGTTCAATGTCGTGCTCGACGGCACGTATATCAAAGAGAACGGAGGCGAGCAAGCCGCCGCCGGCAGCGAGGTGATAGTAACGTCCGACCCTGCAGCGGTCGTAGATACGATCTACCGCGACTTCTTTGCGCACGGGCAGGTCGAAGAAGGCACATTCAAACGCCATCGCGCACAGTTCTCTCCAGAGCTACGCGCTCTGTGGGAAGCCGATCGTCGTGAATCGGTGGCCTTAGAAGGAGAAGGGGTCACCGGCCTCGACGTCGATCCGTTTACTGATATGCAGGATTATGTCCAAGGCTGTTCAATCGGGACAGCGACGCGTGAAGGAAATGATGCGCTCGTCCCGGTCACAGTTGGGCCTGTGAAGATTCAAGTTCGGCTCACACAATCGAACGACACATGGCTGATCACGAACTTTGACTATGGTGGCGGCGATAATCTTGTGAAGACATTGAAAGAGCTGGCAAAGGAACGACGGAAAAACTACCCTGATAGGTATAAAAAGTAAAGGGGTCATGGAGGGAATCCGGTCGCTGCCTGTTTGAGAATATATTCAACCCCATCTCGTGACA
>CAYLJO010000326.1:0-5578 GCA_964383905.1 uncultured Blastocatellaceae bacterium | reverse complement strand
TGAACAGTCACTGGTTACCACGCTATTCGGCAGGGTCCGATAATGTCTGCGGCCGGAAATTTACGCGGTCGTCAAGCTAGCCAACAGTCGTCGGTGTGATTACTTCGTGGATAGCGCGTACCTCGTTGACCAGTGCGTCGTACTGCTCAAGCGTGAGTGATTGCGCGCCATCGGAGAGCGCGCGTTCCGGCTGGTCGTGAACCTCGATAATCAGCCCGTCGGCGCCGACCGCCACACCCGCCCGCGCCAGCGGCGTGACCATATAATTCTTCCCGGTGCCGTGCGATGGGTCAACCACCACCGGAAGATGCGAGATGCGACGCACCGCCGGGATAGCCGCCAGGTCAAGCGTGTTGCGCGTGTGCTGCGCAAAGGTGCGCACACCGCGCTCGCATAAAATGACCTGGTAATTTCCCTCGGCCATGATGTACTCGGCCGCGAGCAGCCATTCATCGAGCGTGGCCGCCAGCCCGCGCTTGAGCAGCACCGGCAGGTGAGAGCGACCGGCGCGGCGCAGGAGCGTAAAGTTTTGCATGTTACGAGCGCCAATTTGAATCACGTCGGCATAACGCTCGACCAAGTCCACACCCGACTCGTCGAGGGCTTCCGTCACGATCTTGAGGCCGTGTGTGTCGCGCACCTCGGCCAGAATCTTTAAACCTTCCTCGCCTAGTCCCTGAAAAGCGTATGGAGAGGTGCGCGGCTTGAATGCGCCGCCGCGAAAAAAGCGTGCGCCGCTCCGCCGTACGGTTTCGGCAACCGCAAAAGCCTGTGCCCGACTCTCGATGGCGCACGGTCCTGCGATAATCGCCAGGTCACCACCGCCAATGGTCGCATCGCCGATGCGAACAACCGTTTTTTCGGGACGAAGATCGAGCGTTATTAACTTGTAGGGCTTACTAACCCGGATCGCCTCCGCAACACCCGGCATATTTTCAAAACGCGAGGCGTCAACCGCACCCTGATTGCCGGTGATACCGATGGCCGTGCGCGTCGCCCCTGGCATCGGGTGAGCGCGAAATCCTAAATCCGTAATGACGCTCACGACATCCGCGATCTCGCGGTCGGTGGCGTCAGCTTTCATGACGATGAGCATAACGTCCTCGATTAATAACCAGCCCCGGTCAAAGCCGGAAGCTGAATATTGGCTACTGAATATTTTTATACCCTTAGCATTCAGTAAAAGTACAGCAAAAACGTGCGTCAGTGGCTCGCGTCTTACATTCTTTCAGGGACATGGATGCCCAATATTGCCAGCGCCTGGGTCAACCGGCGACGCGCGACGTCGGCGACTGTCACGAGCACCGCGCGGCGGGTCGCGTTCTCTTCCGCAATAATGCGATGACGGTGGTAAAAAAGATTGAACGAGCGCGCCAGATTAAAAGTATACTTGGCCAGCACTGCCGGTTCAGCCGATGTGGCCGCTTGCGCGATAACCTCGTTGAGGCGCGCCGCAAGCATGACAAGTGACCAGATCTCGTCGCCTTCGTCTTCGAACACAGTAGATATCTCTTGCTTGATATTCGCTGACGTTTCCGCCTGTTGAATTAATTCTGCGGAGGCCCGGTGCGCTTCCCGGTCGAGCTTGCGAAAGATCGAATTGGCGCGAACGGCTGCATACTGGCAATACGGCCCCGTTTCACCTTCGAAAGATAACGCTTCCTTGAAATCGAAAGCGATGATCGAGTTGCGTGTCCATTTAAGGAGAAAGTAGCGCAGCGCGCCGACGGCAATGGCGTGTGCTGTTTCGCGCTTCCCTTTAGTAGAGAGTTCCTCGTGCCTCGCTTCAACTTCGCGCAGCGCACCTTCCTCCAGCCGGTTGATAAGATCGTCGGCTTTAACGCCGAGACCTTTACGCCCACTCATCTCAATGTAGGGGCGAGCACGATCTTCATCCGTTAATTTAAGTCCGAGTTCTTCGCAGGCGGCGGGAGAGAGAGCGACCATTTCGTAAGCGAGATGCACGCTGGCTTCTTCACCCACCTCCGGCACAATTGTCGCCACCCCCTGCCGCACCACCTCTTGTGGATATGACTGCCGCGAATCAATCACGTTATAGACCGTCGCACCCCCACCGAAATGAGGCACGACAGGTATATCTCGAAGCTCCTGTTGCTGCTCGCTCGTCGTAATCCAGGTGCTATGTCCGTCTGGGTATGTGCGAAAGGGCTTGTAGTAAAAATCCAGACCGAGACGGCCGAGTTTCCAAAGTTGGTAGGCGATGTCTTTCCCCGTATAAGTCACCGTGCCGTTCGAGCGAACAATAATTTTATCCGCCTCGTGCTCATCCGTCCCCGTGTGCGACTCAAACGGCATGACCCAGCAGCCCTTGTTGCGTCCCTCGCTCTCGAAGCGGATCACACCGGCCTCTTTCATGCGCGCAAAAGCGCGCTCCCAGAAGTGCAGGTGTAATATCTCGGATTCGCGCGGCAGCACGTCGTAGCGAATACCGAGCCGCTCCATCGTATCGAGGATGCATTCGACATTGCGTGTCGCCACGTAGTCGGCGAGTTCTGCAAGCGGATTGTTGCCCTCTTCAATCGCCTGCAGCGTCTCGTTGCGCAGGCGAACCCGTTCGGAGTCCATCTCGCCGTTGGGGTCGTCGTTCCGATAAAACAGTCCGACACGCGTGTACAGGTCCCAGCAGTAATAATCGAATGGGTGTGTGGCGGGTAGCTCTCGATCCAAATTCTTTATATCTTCCAGCGTCATGCGCTCGATATGCACAAACCCGACGACGACATCGGCAACCTGCACGCCCGTGTTATCTATATAGTTTTGCACTTCGACACGCTCGCCCACGGCGCGGAGGATGCGCACGAAGGTATCGCCCAACACGGCATTGCGGACGTGCCCGATATGCGCTGCTTTGTTCGGGTTGATGGAGGTATGCTCGACCATTCGCTTGGGGCGGGCAGCCTCGACTGTCGCAGCCGTCCGTGGAGCATTGTCGCTCTGTGAAGAGAGGCGTAAGAGAAAGACAGCGCGATCATAAAAAACATTCAGATAGCCTGCTCCGGCGACTTCGACGCGCGCGACACCGGCGGTCGCTTCGAGCGCGGACTTGAGTTGCTCGGCGATCATGCGAGGCTGCCGTTTCTCACCTGTGGTCTGTTTAATACTTTTCGCTAATTCGAATGCCACCGGGAAAGCCAGGTCACCCAGTTCTGTCCGCGGCGGCACCTCAGCGCTCACCTGCTCGAGCACGATTCCGAACATCTCTTGAGCCGCCGTGCGCACGCGCTGGCGCAATGTTTCTTGTAGATTTAGTACGCTCAACTCTCTAAACATTTCCTCTAATATACGTAAAATGCGGCGTTGCCATAAAAACAGACAGTATAACCCAGCGCGGCTCTCTGAGGCTAATGAGTTGAGCTACAGGTTGGTGTCCTAATTTTTCAAATTAGTGGCAAAAGAAGGGGGCTTTCTCTTGACAGGGCGCCGCTATTAGCTGTTAGCCGTCGCCGTTCGCTGAAACCACTCTTTCTGTTCCTCGTTCGCTGTCACTTAACTTACGCCGACCCCGGAGTGCCTTGATGAAAGATCATCTGCCATCGCCCTTCGCTCAACCTCCAAATAGAGCTTCGCAATGAATACGCCGTTTGCTCACCCGACGCGGCATACCGGACGGCTCGGTAAGTGACCAGGACGACCCCTGGTGCCAAAGTCGTCGCGCGGAAATTCATTAGCGCCAATCGAGCCGGGGGTTCCTGCCGCAGACTTTCGATAATCTGCTGCTTAGTGAAAATGCGCCCAGAGCCGCCGAACTCGATGAAATTATCGGCGAGCAACTCTGCCACGTCTTGCGCCGACCTTCGGACATCCGGTTGCAGCAAACGCTCTTCGAGCTTGCGAAGAACTACCTCCTGTGAATTTTCTGCTTCCATCATACGTTCTCACACTCGATTGAGGGGGCGTGTGTGTAGCATCTCAACTTTCGGTTAAACCCGCAAAGATTCAACCGCCGCATACCAAATTGCTTCGGCGGTTCGTCTCATGCAGACGGCTAACGCCCGGGTTCAGGTGGCCGCCATCTTGTATCCTTCCGGCGACACAAATCCGCCGGAACGGCATGGAGTTGGTCATCGGCGAAATCGATGAACTGCTCGATGCGAAACAGTGGAATGTCTGCAGGTCGCTCGGCGTCATCGCTCTCCAGCGCTTGAAGGATGATCCCGCTCCATTCCCTGGCAGATATTTGATGGCCCACTTGGCGGCGCGTTGCTTCGAGACAATCGTGCCCTTCCTGAATGAGTACAGAATCCTGCAAAGTGTCAAAACCGCATAGGCGCGATAGGATGGGACGTCCCTCCATTGGCTCTGCGGCTTTCCGCTGATTTCCTCCCGCAAATAACCGACCTCGCGTTCCAGTGCCTGAAACAACATCTCAGGAGTTATCACCGGAACGAATGACTCGGGACTGGGGCCAAAGAGAACTACGCCGCTCTGCAGAATATTCATCCAGATAATCGGGTTGCCATCCGAGTCGCTGCGCTTGAGGAGCCCGAATTGATAGAGGCAGGCCTTGGAATTCATGGTGAGAACTTCATTCCTGAGCAGAAACAGCATTTGCAGGCGTGCTGCCCACTGGTTCACCTCAGCGGCACGCGACAGCCATGCGCCTAATCTCCTGAGCTGCGCATCGCTCAAGCCCCGCCGCGTCACCACAATGCAGTCAACGTCGCTGCGTTTGGGGTTGAACGCCCGCTGCGTGAGCGAGCCGTGAAGGTAGATGCCGACAGGTTCCTGCCCAGAATGACCGGGAGGTGCGCCGTGAGGTCCTGGAGCAGAGCGGATACCTGAGCGGGAATATATGCCATAGATCACAGGCTGGATTAGCGACCGGCAGGAGGAAGAGCGTTCCGAGAAACAAAGGTCTCTGTGCCATCCCATTGCTTCTTGGGAAACCTGATGTCTTACCGAGCGGCGCGAAGGGCTGATGGAGATGCTACCGTTAGGCGGCACGCCACGCCTCCCGGCTGACACCATAAATCAGCACACCTATGCCAAGCACCTCAGTCTTACCCTCGACCTTCTCCCCTAACCGCTCCGCCACTCTGATAGATGCCCTGTTCTCCGGGTGAATGAGGCTGATGACATGACCTCTGCCCATCTCTGTAAACGCATATTCCAGCGCCCTCCGCGCCCCCTCTGTCGCGTAACCTTTCCCCCAGCTATCTCTCGCGAGCGTCCACCCGATCTCGAATCCCGGCCACCCCTCCGGGTTTTGCAAGCCCAAACGCCCGATCAATCGCCCACTGGCTTTCTCTTCCACGGCCCAGTGGCCGTAGCCCCGCAGGTGCCAATGTCCCACAAGATAGGCCATGTGTCGCCAAGCTTCTAAGCGGGTGTAGGGCTTTCCTCCAAGGTAGCGCATCACCTCAGGATCAGCACAAATGCCGGCGTACGCTTCGAAATCCGCTTCGCGCCACATGCGTAAGATAAGGCGCTCTGTTTCCAGTTGAATCATGAATAAAGATTACTCAGACCAAGTTCTGCCGCCTAACTGATATATGAAAGGGGACGCCCTAAGTGGTAGCTTGGAGTTGTCCGAAGACTTCAATCTACCACTCAAAGG
>CAYLJO010000325.1:0-5579 GCA_964383905.1 uncultured Blastocatellaceae bacterium | reverse complement strand
AAAGGCCTCGACTTGGGAGGCGCACGCCTTTACGTCAGACGCAAGAAAGGCAGCCTCTCGACACACCAACCAATAGAAGGGGATGAGTTGCGCGCCATCCGCGCCTCCTTACGCGAGCGTGAAGAGCGTCGCGATGCGCGCTCGACCTACCTCTTCTTGAGCGAGCGCGGGCCGTTTACTCGGCAGGGAGTCAACTACCTGATCAAAGAGATCGGCGAGAGGGCCAAGCAGCTCCGCTTTCGTGTGCATCCGCACATGCTGCGCCACTCGACTGGATATTACCTGGCAAATCGGGGGTATGACACGCGGTTGGTGCAGGACTACCTGGGCCATAAGAACATCACGCATACGGTCAGGTACACCCGTACTGCCGCAACGCGCTTTGAAGGATTATGGCGGTGAGAGCAGCGCGTCACGGCGAAATGGCCCCAAAATTCACGGATCGTTGCCATACCCGTATTTCGGAATCGCGCGCAAACAACCTTAACGAGAGGGGTTTGGGTAAATACTACCACAAAACTACCCACTGCATCGCTGATGGAAGCTTAAGATGGCGAATTCCTGACGAATCGTTGTCATACCCCAACTTCCAGCTTGAACTCATGCTGTCATGCTGAGGTTGCGATGGAGGGATATTCATGCGACGAATTTTACAACGTTTGACTTTACTGCTTTTGACATACCTGTTCATTTTCAGCGCGGCTCTGGGCCAAACAGCGGAGCCGCCTGACCCTGTGGGGTCGACGGGCCCGGAGTTGACCAGGCAGCCGACGCTCTACGTGGTCGGCTACGCCCACCTGGATACGCAGTGGCGGTGGGAATACCCACAGGTCATCCAGGAATACCTCACCAAGACCATGCGCAACAACTTCGCCCTCTTTGAGAAGTACCCGCACTACATCTTCAATTTCACGGGCGCCAACCGCTACCGCCTGATGAAGGAATACTACCCGGCCGATTTCGAGAGGCTCAAGCGGTACGTGGCCGCCGGTCGGTGGTACCCCGCCGGCTCCTCGATGGAGGAGGGCGACGTTAACTCGCCCAACGCCGAGTCGATCATCCGGCAGATCCTTTACGGCAACAATTGGTTCCGGAAGGAGTTCGGCAGGGCGAGCGAGGAATACATGCTGCCGGACTGCTTCGGCTTCCCCGCATCCTTGCCGAGCATCCTGGCCCACGCCGGCGTCAAGGGCTTCTCCACGCAGAAACTGTCATCGGCGTGGCAGCCGGCCCCTCACGTGGGTGGCCCCGATTCCCCGGAAAAGACGCCTGTCGGCATCCCCTTCAACGTCGGCCTTTGGGAAGGCACAGACGGCAGGACCGTGATCGCGGCGTTGAACCCGCTGAGTTATGGTAGCCAAGTGACCTACGACCTGAGCAAGACCCCTCCACCGCCACCTTCCCCCGACCCCCACCTCACGCCGCAGCAGAATCAGGCGCGGACAAGGGAGCAAGAGGATTGGGTCAAGCGGATCCAGATCAATGGCAACTTGACCGGGATTTTCGCCGATTATCACTACGTCGGGACCGGCGACGTGGGCGGATCCCCCAACGAAAACTCGGTAAGGTTGATGGAGGCAATCACGGCGAAGAGCAAGGCGCCACCGGGGTTCGACCTATTGGGCCAACCGCAGCCACACCTACAGACTGGTCCGCTGGTCCGGGTGGGAGACGGCCCGGTTCATGTCGTCTGGTCCAGGGCCGATCAGATGTTCCTTGACATCCTGAACTGCTGCAAAACTGATAGGCTGCCGCGCTACAAGGGTGACCTTGAACTGATCAATCACTCGGCGGGCTCCCTGACGTCCGAAGCGTACCAGAAGCGTTGGATGCGGAAGAACGAGCTCCTCGCCGATGCGGCCGAGAAAGCCTCCGTCGCTGCCGAATGGTTGGGCGGCCGCACCTATCCGCTCGAGCGGCTGAACGACGCCTGGACGCTGGTGATGGGCGGGCAGTTCCACGACATCCTGCCCGGGACGGCCACCCCGAAGGCGTTCGAGTTTGCCTGGAACGATGACGTTATCGCGATGAATCAATTTGCCGGCGTTCTGACGAGCGCTACGGAGGCGATCGCTTCGGGGCTCAATACGGAGGCCGAGGGTACGGCCATCGTCGTTTATAACCCGCTGAACATCCCGCGCCAAGACGTAGTGGAAGCAACGGTCTCCTTCCCTAATGGTGTGCCGAAGGCCGTTCGCGTCTTCGGTCCGGACGGCAAGGAAGTGCCCGCGCAGTTGAACGGACAGAGCGGCGGGGCAGCGAAAATCCTGTTCCTGGCTCAGGCGCCTTCCGTCGGCTACGCTGTTTTCGACATTCAAGCAGCGGACGCTTCAGCCACCGCCTCCGACCTGAAAATCTCCGAATCGTCACTGGAAAACGCCCGCTATCACATCCAGATAGATAAGAACGGCGACGTTTCTAGCATATTTGATAAAAAGATCAACCGGGAGCTTCTTTCTGCCCCGATCCGCCTGGCTGTTTTGACTGATAACCCGCGTCAATGGCCTGCCTGGAACATGGATTTCGAGGACGTGCGGCGGCCTCCGCGCACCTTTGTTAGTGGGCCGGCGAAAATCCGCGTCGTGGAGGACGGCCCGGTTCGCGTGGCCGTGGAAGTCTCCCGGGCAGCCGAAGACTCTAAGTTTGTGCAGACCGTCAGCTTGTCGGCCGGAGACCCCGGCAATCGCGTGGAATTCGGCAACATCATTGACTGGAAGGCCAAAGAAGCTAACCTGAAAGCCACATTCCCGCTGACCGCTACGAACAAGATGGCCACCTACAACTGGGACATCGGCACGGTGCAGAGGCCCACCGAAGGGGAGCGGCAGTTCGAAGTCGCCTCCCACCAGTGGGTCGATCTGACTGACCAAGGAGGGTCTTACGGGGTCACGATGCTGACCGACTGCAAGAACGGCTCGGATAAACCCGACGATAACACCCTGCGCCTGACCCTTATGCGCACCCCCGGAACACGCGGGGGCTATGCCGACCAAGGCACCCAGGATTGGGGTCACCACGAATTCGTGTACGGCCTGGCCGGCCACGCCGGCGACTGGCGCCAGGAACAGACCGACTGGCAGGCGCAGCGCCTCAATCAGCCCCTCATTGCCTTCGAGAGCCCAAAGCACCAGGGGGCACTTGGCAAGAACTTTTCATTGCTCCATGTCGGCAGCAGCCGGATGCGCGTCATGGCCCTCAAGAAAGCCGAGCGGAGCGACGAGGTGATCGTCCGCCTCGTCGAACTCGACGGTAAGCCTCAGCAGAAAGTTCACGTCGCCTTTGCCGCTCCGATTACCGCCGCGCGCGAGGTCAACGGCCAGGAGATGCCCCTCGGCGCGGCGACCGTGACGAAGGGGGAACTGGTGGCGAATTTCGGGCCTTATCAGCCCCGCACCTTTGCGGTGAAGCTGGCCGCACCGCGCTCGAAGGTGGCGATGCCGCAGTCGCGCCCGGTCACATTACCCTACGATCAATCTGTCGCCACCCTCAACGCCAGGCCGGCAGAGGGCTGCTTTGATTGCTCTCTTGACAGCCCGACCGCGCCCCAGGGCAAGGCGTTGCCGGCCGAGATGCTGCCCGAGAAGATTGACTACGCCGGCATCCGTTTCAGTCTTGCCCCGGCCGGCAGAGGGGAACCCAACGCGGTGGTGGCGCACGGCCAGGAGATCACGCTGCCGCCGGGCGAATTTACCCGGCTGTATGTGTTGGCCGCGGCAACCAGGGACCAGAAGACTACGTTCCGCATTGACGATAATCCTGTGGAGCTGACGATCCAGAACTGGACAGGATTTATCGGCCAGTGGGATGACCGCACGTGGATGCAAAAGGAAGTTCAGATACCGCCGCGCGTGCCGCGGCCAGGCACCCCGCCAAGCATAGCAGCACAGACGCAGAGGCCGAGGACCAGGATAGACCCGTATGCCGAGATGACGGGCATGGTGCCAGGCTTCATCAAAGACTCGCCGGTGGCGTGGTTCGCTTCGCACCGGCACGCGGCCGACGGGGCCAACGAGCCTTACGCCTACTCTTACCTGTTTGCCTATGCCATTGATGTACCGGCGAATGCCAGGAGACTGACACTGCCTGATAACGAGAGGATCCGCATCCTGGCGGTGACGGCGGCAAACGAGGGCGGGCAAGTACGTCCGGCTCACCCCCTGTATGACACGCTGGAGCGGGCTCAGCGATAGAATCCCCGGACGCGTTGGTAGATACTTCCACGCTTATGAGGGTCGAAGGCCGCCTTAGGCGATATCGTCGCCGAGCGCGACTACATCCTCTTTATCGCCAGAGAGGACGTGCGAGCGGTCTGTCGAGAACAGCCCGGGATAGCGCTTGCCGCTCTCGAGCTGCTTGCCGGACGGTTGCGGCGGCACGCGGAATTGGTCGAGGCTTTATCCTTGCGCGCCGTCGGGCAGCGTCTCGCGCATCTGCTGCTAATAGAGGCGAGAGAGCGCGGCGTAGATTCGGACGCCGGCACGGGCCTCGACATTGTGGCGACCAACGGGCAGCTCGCGGCGAGAGTCGGCACGGTGACTGAAGTTATTTCGCGCGCTCTGGGGCGGCTTCATCAGGACGGGTTGATCGTACTCGATAATCGCCATGTGACGATCCCGGATGAAGAACTGCTTGCAGCTTACGCCGGCGACACCTGATTAAGAAGACCCGTGAAGTTGAACTTTGTCGAGAAGGCGCTCATCAACAGCCGCGCCCGCGCATTCTGGCAACGACGGTACGAGGCCCCTCTGCTTGAACGTCTCGGGGGGCGTGTGATTGGTGGGCGCGTGCTGGAGGTTGGATGCGGTCGCGGAGTGGGGACGGAAATCATCCTCGAGCGATTCGGCGCAAAAGAAGTTCACGCCTTCGACGTTGATGAGAGAATGGTGATGCTGGCGCGGCAACGCCTCGCGCGTTACCCGAAAGGGTGTTTGACCATAAGCGTCGGCGACGCGACGGCCATCGATGAGGAAGACGCATCGTTCGACGCGGTCTTCGATTTTATGATCGTCCACCACGTCCCCGAATGGCAGCGCGCCGTCGCAGAAATTGCGCGCGTGTTGCGCCCCGGCGGGCGCTTCTTCTTCGAGGAGGTCACTCGCCAGGCGCTTGACCGTTGGCCTTACCGGACTTTCTTCGACCACCCGAAAGGTAACCGGTTCAGCGGCGCGGAATTCATCAACGAGCTCGAACGGCGTGGCATTAAGGTTAACGGCAAAAGCGTAGAGAGGCTATCAGGGGACTTAGTGCTCGGAGTCGGCTACCGCTCCTGAGCAGGGAGGTAGCCGGGCGGCTGAATCGTCAGACGTTCCGCATCTTAGACGAAGGGCGGCAAGGCAGTGAAGTTAATGACGCTGATGGATATAAAGATCCGTGACGTCCTCATACGCGGGCGCGCACACGTAAACTAATTCATCAAGAGCCATGACAAGCGATCCATCCGAGAAGCCGGCAGCAACAAAGCAGGTGAATAAACGGCTGATGGCGAAAAAGGATAGCGATCTGGCGCCCGGCTGGCTGCCTGCGGGCGCGGCGTGCGGGTGGCCGGCGCAGGAAACTTTACTTCTGACAGGCCTTTCCTA
>CAYLJO010000324.1:0-5579 GCA_964383905.1 uncultured Blastocatellaceae bacterium | reverse complement strand
ACCTGTGCCAGCAAAAGCCCGGAGTTGATGAACAAAAGCAGGATCAGGAGCGAAGCCTGCCAAACAATTCGTTTCATGGCTCTCCTTTCGCGGCACTCAGGTTGCCGCGCATTGTACTTCCCGTTCGGATTAGCCGTAAGAAATCCCTGACCATCTCTGAGCTGTATTCTGGTGACCGCCGCCAATACCGATGTATTGAAATCAATTTACGGCTCTTGGGTGCTTATCAGGCGTGACAAGCACGGCCGGAAGATCAGCCAGAGGTTGAAGAAGGTGAATGACAAGTGATCATGCTTCTTCTACGTCGCCAGTAGTGGAACCTTATTGCCCACTTACGATTACTGTGCTACAAGCTTGGCAGAGACCGAGCACGGTGGCCCTGAGAGGCTGTTGAGGAAGGGAATCATGAGCACCGTCGAAGAGATCTTGGCCGAGGCGCGCAAGCTTCCACCTGAAGAACAGCGCCAACTGGGGTCGGCGCTACTGGCCGAGGCCGAGCGGCAAAATAAAGCGGAGGACGATGTCCGTGCAGCACTGGCCATCGTTGAAGAGACGAGCGGGTCAATCAAAGGCCTGGATCGAGAGACGATTATCTGGCTGGCCGAAGACGAGGAGTTGAGTGGATATTAAGTCTCTCCCGGCAGGCAGCCGCTGCCTCGTCGACGCCAACATCTTCATCTACCACTTCGGCGTCGCTTCGGGGGGAATCTACAGACTTTCTCGCCCGCGTCGCCAGACGGGAAGTCGAGGCGCACATCACCGCCACGATCATCGCAGAGGTTCTTCACCGTCAGAGGTTCTCTGGGTTGAACCGACGACAATGTGATTCCGCCCGAGGCCTTACGAAATGGCGATTCTCGGAGTCCTGTCGACGCGCGCCAGGCGCTCCGCGATCCCCGCATTAGTACTAAGCGTCCGGTTAGGCAGGGCTGGCGAATCCCCCAGTCTTGTCCTTAGCTCGCCATTCGGGCCTGCGCTCTTTGCTCGCGCTCGACAATGCCCGGCGAACTCCTTCGGCGTCGAGGTCCGTGCCATAAACCGGCGTACCGGGCTGTTGCCGCCAGGACTCGTCGAGCTGACCCGCGTCGACACCGTCGAATCCCAGTTCGTCGATGAGCCTCAGGATGATGGACTTGGCTCTTTCATCGTCACCCGCCACCGGCAGGGCGATACGCCCCGGAGTTCCCGCAGGTCGGCCCAATCTGAGAAGATGCTCCGCGTAAATATTATTAAAGGCCTTGACGACCGGCCGACCCAACTGTTGCGAGACCCAACGGCTTTCTGTCGTACCACGCTCGATCTCGTCAATCCTGCCGTCGCGCTGCTGCGGGTAGTAGTTGCCCGTGTCGACGACCACCACACGGTCAGGCGTTCCTTTGAACAATCCTGGCGGCAGCTCTGGGATGCTCTTCTCGGGAATAGTTACGATTACAACCTCACCATCCCGAGCCGCTTCGGTGACGGAGACCGGCGTCGCCCCTGTCTCGGCGGCCAGATCGGCGAGGGTTTCCGGGCCTCTCGAGTTGGCGACGAATACTTTGTGACCGAGCGCGGTCAAGCGACGAGTTAACGTGCCTCCGATGTGGCCCGTCCCGATGATGCTAATATTCATGTCTGATCCTTCCGAATGCTGGTTTTATCAGCTGCGAGTGGCCCGATGGTGCTCAGCGAGAAGCCGCCGTCCTTCCGCTGTCACCCCACCCTGCACCATCACGAGATCGTAATACTGCTGCCCGGCGATCTGGTTGGTCTGGGTGATGCAGCGCCCGATCAACCCTTGTCGCTCCAACTCCAACAGCCTGGCCGCCGTGTCCTGAAACTCTGCCAGATCCGTGCCCCGCCTGCGGAATGGCTCCCAGATGGTGATGCCATCGGCAATCTGTGCCAGTAGTTGGAGTAGTGGTGATCCTTGTCGTGTCATGATAATCCCTTAATCAATGATGAAACTATGTGGAGCGCGAGCTCCTGATCTAAGATGCGGATGCTCTATTATACGGCAGATGACCAAAGAAGATAAGAGTGAGGATCAGCGACTGAACACTCTGCTTGAGGAACTCCGCCCCCGATTGAAGACAACCAAGGAGCAACTGGTTAAAGAGATCGAGCATAGCTTGAGTGAGCTGCTTGGGGTGGATGTGAAAAGGATCTTTAAGGCGGTAGCTGATGCCCAGCAGATCCATACATCGCCATCGCTCAATTTAGATCGCGTGCACAAAAGTGGGCTTCTTCTGTTGGCGCATGTGCTGGCCGAAAGTCGGATCGCGCCAACACGAGAGCCTGGTGGTTAATCGAGAGGACGGCCCTGCGACGACGATCGGTGAGGGGGGGGTGAGCCGATATGACTATACTTCATTCTCTGTGGTTGGTGAGGACTTATCTTTATGAGATTGAATGCGGGGGATCGCGCGCTCAAGGGCGACGCGCTCGAATTACTCGTGCGCATCAATGAGGGGGGGTGAGCCGATCTACTTTTCAATCTCTAAAACCGATAAACTATGCCGCACGTCACAGAGTCCCTGGCGCTGCGTCGGCCTGGGCGCGCCTGACCCGGCTGGTCCCCCGTCGCGCCGAACAGACCATCCTCGATTGAACTTGGGGCGCATGTCTCGGTAAGCTAAGCGTCATGCGTCAGTACCGGGTGAAGGATAGGAGGGAAGTCCACGAATTGATCACCGCGGCGCTTTCGGAGCTGGGCCGCAGCTACACGCCCTTCAACTACGGGGTGGTCGAGGATCAATCAACCGGTGGGCAGATTATTTACTTCGATCTACCGCGACTCTCGCCGCTACAATTCAATATAGCTACGCAGCGGATCACCAATCGACAAGGACTGATCGAGAGGATCAAAAGGGCGATCACTGATCGGTTATCGATCGATTAATGCACGATTGGGCAGCGAGCCCAACGATTAATCGGTCAGAAGCCCATGGCTGATGTTGATCCGACTCAATCGCCTCCGACAGCTCTGACCCTTTTCTTAAGCCAGGCGATGTCGCATGTCGGCGGGGCGCCGAACAAACGGCTGTATCGTCGCAATCCGGCCGGGCGGCGACCGGGCGGCGCAAGGCCCCAGGCCCCACGTCTTCAACCGACGGTCCGCACGGATGTTCGACCTTAATTTACAGAGTCTTCAGCTAATTGATACGTGACGTGACCTCGATCGGTGTCAGGATGGTTTCAGAGCGGGACCGTGTGATGCCTACCTGAGGCGCCCGCTCCCGCAGAAGCTGACCGGCCGCCTCCCCGTCCACCGGCTTGGAGAACAGATACCCTTGACCGTAGGTACACTTTAAGGACTTGAGCCGTTCCACTTGTTCTTCCGTCTCCACCCCCTCGGCCACGACGTCCATACCCAGATTACCGGCCAGCGTCAAAATCGTCCGGACAATTTCCGAGGTTTCGTCGTCCCAACCCATGCCGTTGATGAATGAGCGGTCGATTTTTAAGCCGCTCACGGGGAACCGGTGCAGGTAGCTCAGTGATGAATAGCCGGTGCCGAAATCATCGATGCTCAACTGCACACCAAGGTCACGCAACTCGAGGAGCCTGCGCCTGGCGACCTCGGCGTTTTCCATCACCGCGCTCTCCGTGATCTCCAGCTTCAGGCGGCGCGGATCGAGACCGGTCTCCTGCAGGGCCTTGGCGATCTGCTCCGTGATGTCGGGTTCGGTTAATTGTTTACCGGACAGGTTCACGCTGATGGTCAGCGGCAGGTCGGTGAACGCTTGCGCGTGCCACCGGCGGGTTTGGTGGCAGGCCTCCAGCAGCACCCACCGGCCGATCTCCGTGATTAAACCTGTCTCTTCCGCCAGCGGGATGAATTCGACCGGGGGCACCAGGCCGCGCTCAGGGTGCGCCCACCGGACGAGGGCTTCAAACCCTACGATCCGGCGGGTCGCTAAAGATACGATCGGCTGGTAGTGGACGCGGAACTCCTGACGCTCGATGGCGCGGCGCAGGTCGTTCTCCAACCGGAGGAGCGCCACCGCGCGCGTGTGCATGGTTTTGTCGAACACCTCGTACCGCGCCTTACCGCTCGCCTTCGCCCGGTACATCGCCGTGTCGGCGTCACGCAGGATATCTTCGGGCCGGTCGTAATCTGTTGACCTGAGCGCGATGCCAATGCTCACCGTCATGAAAACCTCGTGCCCGTTAACGTTAAAGGGCAGGATCAGCTCTTTCCGGATTCGCTCGGCCATCTGGATGGCGTCACCCGAGTCGTGGATCCCATCAAGCAGGATGGCGAACTCGTCGCCCCCGAGGCGCGCCACGGTGTCCTCATCACGGACGGAATTCTCCAGCCGCCGCGCGATGGCGATCAGCAACTGGTCTCCCACCGTGTGCCCCAAGCTATCGTTGATGTTCTTAAACCGGTCGAGGTCAAGAAAGAGGACGGCGAAGAGATGATCCTGGCGCCGTTTCCCACGCTTGATCGCCAGACTCAAATGGTCGGTGAATAAGGCCCGGTTCGGCAGCCCCGTCAGGCTATCGTGGAAGGCGTGATGGATGAGCTGCTCCTCGGCCCGCTTGCGCTCGGTAATATCTTCGATCGTGCCCTCGTAATAAAGCAGCCCGCCGCTTTTATCGCGGACGGCGCGCACATTCTCCAGCGTCCAGATCCGGGTGCCGTCCTTGCGGTAGGCCTCGTGCTCGAACCCCTGGACGACGCCCTGCTCCTCGAGCAGACGCTTGAACTTTGAGCGGACGGCCGGGTCGACGTAATGCTGCCGCTCGATGTTGGTGCGGTCTTTTAAGAGTTCGGCCGGAGACTCGTACCCCAGCATGCGCGCCAGCGCGGGGTTCGCCGCGATGAACCTCCCGTCGGCGGTGGACTGGAAGATGCCCTCCACGGCGTTCTCGAAGATGCCGCGATATTTCTCCTCCGCCTGGCGCAGCGCCTCCTCGGCCCGCTTGCGGGAGGTGATGTCCTCGACCGTCCCTTCGTAATACTGAACCGCGCCATCGCTTCCTCGGACCGCCTTCGCATGCTCACGGACAAAGATCTGGGTGCCGTCACTCTTCGTCCACCTGGCTTCCAGGCCCCGGACGGCGCCTTCCCGCTCGATCCGCTCCTTGAACTGGCCGCGGGGGTAAGAGGGGTCAAACTTCTCGCTTTCCAGATTGTGTGAGGCTAATTCATTTAATGAAGAATACCCCAGCATGCGTATCAGCGTGGGATTCGCCATCAGGATGCGCCCGTCGGGGGTGGTGCGATAGATCCCGATCGGCGTGTTCTCGAAAAGATTCCGGTACTGCTCCTCGCTCTCGCGGAGCGCCTCTCTGGCCTGCTTGCGCTCGGTCACGTCATGGACCTGAGTGATAAAGTGGAGCGGCCTACCTTGCGCGTCCCGCACCAGTGAGGCGCTGATCTGGACCCAGACGATGTGCCCGAGCTTATGGATGTACCGCTTCTCCGTCTGGTAGGTCGGGGTACTGCCCTCCAGCAGCTTATACAAATAGACAAGGTTGCCGCCCAGGTCATCCGGGTGCGTCAGGGCCTGAAAGTTGGTGGCCAGCAGCTCCCGCTCCGGATAGCCGAGGATCTCGCACAGGGAGCGATTGACCCGGAGCCAGCGGCC
>CAYLJO010000323.1:0-5580 GCA_964383905.1 uncultured Blastocatellaceae bacterium | reverse complement strand
CGCCCCCGGGAGAGCCGCGACATCACCGTCCCGACGGGGACTCCCAGGGCCGCCGCGACCTCCTTATAGCTCATTTCTTCAATATCGGAGAGCACAACCGCCTCCTGATAGCTGCGCGGGATGCGCTCGAGCGCGCGCAATACCTCTTCTTCCGTAATGTTTTGTGGCGTCGGCGGCTCAAACGCGACCGTCTCGGCGATGCGCTCGTCTGTGTCGCGCACCAGTTGAAGACGCATTTTCGACCGGCGAATTTTACTATTCATGTGATACATGATCTGGATCAGCCAGGCGCGGCAGTTGGTGCCTGCCTCGAACCGGTGAAACGATTGCAGCGCCTGCGTCAGCGTTTCCTGGACCAGATCTTCAGCTTCCGTGCGGTCGCGGGCCAGCCACATGGCCACGCGAAACAGACTATCAATGTGCGGCATGGCTTGCTCTTCAAATGCCGCCCATTTGGTGTCGCGATCCGCCTTCGGGGCCCTTTGAGGCGTGGAGCCAAACATGTTTTAAAGTCTGCCCTGCGCTTCTTATGTTAAATCTCCGCTCTATTAATACCCGGACCACCCGATTTTATTCCTTCAAGCCGTATTAAGAGCGCAACAGGGGCTGGCGTCATCTACCCACCTGTATCATCATAGCGGGCCGGTATACAACATCGGGTGTGCCGAGAAATTATTTGCAACGCTACCGATTCCTCTACCCCGCCAGGAGTGATCCCATCCTTAGCAGTCCTGAGCGGTGGTTTTGCAGCCGAAGCCGCTTCACCAAACCTCTCCAGGAGCTAAGGGATCCCCCATCTGGCCGGTCAATTAGACCCCGCCCCTCCACACCCTTCGGACTTTACACGGGGCTCTAAAAAAGGCGTAGACATCCTACGCCCTGGCATGTAGAATATCTACATCCTAGACCGGCCGCCGGGGAATACTACGCCATAGCCATGAAAGGTCGCTACCAGAACCGCATCGAGTTGCTGCAGGGTACGCTTGATCTGCTCATCCTACAAACGCTCCGGTGGGGGCCGCAACACGGCTACGGCATCAGCCAGGCGATCCGCGTCAACTCCGGCGATGTCCTCCACGTCGATACCGGCTCCCTCTACCCGGCGCTGCACCGGCTGGAGCAGCAGGAGTGGGTCAACTCGGAGTGGCGGGTTTCAGGCAACAACCAGCGGGTGAAGGTCTACCGCCTGACCGCGGCGGGCAAGAAACAGCTGCTGGCCGAGCGCTCGCGCTGGGAGCGACTGTCTGAGGCCATGGCAGGCATCCTGAGACCGGCCGGAAAGGGGAATGAGGTATGAGACTCCCCTGGTGGAGGAGACGGCGGCAGGAAGTGGAGTTGGAAGAGGAGATCGGCAGTCACCTGCGGATGGCGATTGAGGATCGCGTGGGGCGGGGCGAAACTGTTGAGCAGGCGGAAGTCTCTGCGCGTCGGGAGCTGGGCAATATCCCGTTGATCAAGGAGGTGACGCGGGATGTGTGGGGGTGGGTGTGGCTCGAACGGTTCATCCAGGACCTGCGGTATGGGCTGCGGATGCTGCGCCGCACTCCGGGGTTCACCGCCGTGGCGGTGCTGACACTGGCGCTGGGCATCGGCGCGAACACGGCGATCTTCAGCGTCATCAATGCGGTACTGCTGCGCCCGCTGCCGTACCGGGACCCTGATCGCCTCGTGCTGGTGAAGGAGAGCCTGCCAAAAACAGATTGGCTCCTCCTTTCGGCGTCGCCGGCTGAGTTTCTTGACTACAAAGAAGGTAACCAGGTCTTTTCCGACATCGCGGCTTTCACCGACCTCAGCGTTAACCTGACCGGGCGTGGCGAACCCGAGCGCGTCCAGGCGGCGAGGGTTTCCGCCAGCCTCTTCCCGCTGCTCGGCACTGAGCCCCTTCGCGGCCGCGCCTTCCTGCCGGATGAAGATCAGGTCGGAAGGAACAATGTCGTCATCCTCAGCTACGGGCTCTGGCAGCGCAGCTTCGGCTCCGACCCTTCAATCCTCGGCCAGATGGTGAAGCTCGATGACCGGCCGTACACCGTTGCCGGCGTCATGCCGCCGGCATTCCAGTTCCCTTACGTCTGGACGTCGGTTGCCGACCCGCCGCAGTTGTGGCTCCCTTTAGCGATCACCGGAGAAGAAAAGAAGAACCGCGCCGGCAGTTTCGATTACGGAGTCGTCGCGCGCCTGAAGCCGGGCGTCTCGCTCACGCAAGCCCAGGCTAACATCGAAGCGGTGGCCGCCGGATTCCAGCAGCAACACCCGGACATTTACAAAGGCGACGTCCGGGTAACTCCCACCGTAGTCCCGCTCGACGAAGATGTGGTGAAGAGGGTACGCCCGTGGCTGCTGATCCTGCTCGGCGCAGTGGGCATGGTTCTGCTCATCGCCTGTGCGAACATCGCCAATCTGCTCCTGGCCCGTGCCGCGGCCAGGCACAAGGAGATCGCGGTTCGCGGCGCGATGGGCGCCAGCACGCTTCGGCTGGTCCGGCAGCTTTTGACCGAAAGCATTCTCCTTTCGGTGCTCAGCGGGTGCTGTGGCCTGCTGCTGGCCGCCTGGGCGCTCGATCTGATCGTGAGGTTTGGGCCGGAGAACGTCCCGCGTCTGCCGGAAGCCAGGCTTGACCCCCTCGTCCTCGGTTTTACTCTACTAGTCTCAGTGCTCACCGGCATCCTGTTCGGCCTGGTCCCGGCCCTTGAGAATACGCGTCTCGATCTCAACGGAGTCTTAAAGGAGGCCGGCGGGCGCACGAGCCGCGGGAGGGGAGGGAAGCGGCTGCGGGACTTGCTCGTCGTCTTTGAAACGGCGTTGGCGCTCGTGCTTTTGATCGGGGCAGGCCTGCTGATCAACAGCTTCGTGCGTCTGTTGCGCGTTCCGACGGGCTTCGATCCGGAGGGCGTCGTGATGGCCCGCACCGCCTTGCCCCGGAGCCGTTATCCCAGGGCCGAACAAAGCAAGGCCGCTCAGAAGCGGGTGCTGGAGCGGCTGGCATCCTTGCCCGGTGTTCAGGTCGCCGCCGAGACTACACACCTGCCCCTGGCCGGGGATCGCAACATCGGCTTCATCATCGAAGGCGGCCCGGAGGATACGGTTAATTCAGCCTACAACGCGTTGGTCAGCACCGACTACTTTCGCGCGATGGGGATACCATTGCTCAAGGGCCGAACCTTTACAGATGCTGACGGGGAAGACACGCCACCCGTGATCGTCATCAACGATACGATGGCGCGCCACTTCTGGCCAGCCGGTGACGCCATCGGCAAGCGGATCAAGTGGGGCGGATGGGGCAAAGACGCATGGCTCACGATCGTCGGGGTCGTGGCGGATGTGAAAGTCTCGTCGCTCGAGGCGGAAACCAAACCGGCGATCTACATGCCGGTGTTCCAGATCCCCCGCGCATGGCCTAACGTTATCTACATTGTTCGCGCGACTACTGGTGTGGCCGGCCTGGCTCCGGCCTTGCGCCGCGAGATCAGAGCCGTCGACGAGGACTTACCGGTTTATGACATCCGCACGATGAATCAGGTCATCGCGGGGGCGGTCTCACAGAGACATTTTTTGATGATCCTCTTGGCGGTGTTTGCCGCCAGCGCGTTACTGCTGGCCGCCACTGGGATCTACGGCGTGGCGTCGTACGCGGTCACGCAGCGCACCCACGAGATCGGCATCCGCATCGCCCTCGGCGCACAAACCCGCGACGTCCTCATCCTGGTCCTCGGCCACGGCCTGCTGCTGGCCTTGACCGGGGTCGTAATCGGGCTCGGCGCGGCCTGCGCGCTGACGCGCCTGATGGCCGGTCTGCTCTACGGGGTGAGCGCCACGGACGTGGTGACGTATGCGGGGATCTCGGGGCTGCTGACGGGCGTGGCGCTGCTGGCTTGCTACATCCCGGCGCGGCGTGCGACCAGGGTCGACCCCCTGGTGGCGCTGCGGTACGAGTAGGGCAGGGAACGCTCCTCGTGTCGCGAATCAACCTTCCGGAGGCGGCGGGCGTGCCAGTGATTCCGCCCCTTCCACACCGCGGAGCAAACTCTATAGCGGTGTGCCTTTGCATGCGGCGGCATTTCTCGGTGCCCCCTCTCGAGCTCTCTGTGAAACAAACCCGTAATTTTATTCTGGCAAGATTTTATGACGCACAGCAAAGGCACAGCTTCTTTTTCGCAAGATTTAGCCCCGGCTGGATCTATGTTGCTTCTTCTCGGCTCCCTTTGTCTTCCCGCTCGGGTCCTGCGGCGGTTCAAATTTTTGGTTGCGGCCCCGCCGCCTCGACCACCTCAGGACGCAGTTTGTCTGCGCCGCCGAACTCATAAATTCCGACCGCCTTCATCATTCGTCTCCCGTCCCTCAACGGAGGCCACCGTGACGAACCCGTGGCCGTATTCGCTTAAGCCGCGACGCTTGTATGTTTTTCGATGATCCGCCCCAGTGATTCCTTCGAGGTCGCGCCGACGACGCGCTCCTCCTCCTTCCCGTCCTTGAAGAGGATCAGCGTCGGGATCCCCTTGATGCCGTAACGCTGCGACGTGGCGGGGTTCTCGTCCACGTTCAATTTCACGACCCGCGCCCTCCCTTTATACTGCTCCGCGACCGCTTCGACAGCCGGCGCGATCATCCGGCACGGCGCGCACCACTCCGCCCAGAAATCCACCAGCACGGGCTGGCCCGCCTGCAGCACGTCCTGCTCGAAACCCCCGTCGTTCACATCCTTAACCTGTTCGCTCATGGCCTTTACTCCCTTTCGCTTTTGCCCACCACTTTAGTCATACGCGGCTCTCACGCCGCCCTTTGAAATCTCCGCGGGCGCGCCCCGCCCATAATTCTGCTCATCCCCCGCGTCCTGCGACCCAAGATTTAACCCTATAGACATATATACAAATGTCTAATGATCTACGATCAAAGCCCCGGCGACTCAGGCGACTTTCGCCGTGCGTCGCCTGCCCTCCCCTTTAGTTTTACGCGGTTGAGGTTTGGTCAGGCGGGCGCGCCGCCGCAGCTCCTCGATGTAAGCGGCGAGCACCTCCGGGCGTGCGCGGAAGAGTTTGAACTGCCCCGAGGACCGCGCCTCGATCAACCCCGCGCCCGCCAGCTCCTTCAGGTGGTGCGAGATCGTCGCCTGCGAGACCGGGAAGCAGTCGACGACCGACCCGCAGCACATCTCGCCGCCCGACCGCGCGATCGTCTCGAAGACCTCGAAGCGGCGCGGGTCGGCTAAGGCTTTGGCTATCCGGTGAAACTTTGTCGCTTCCATGCCCGTTAGAGATATATACAACTATCTATATATCTTGTCAACCCTGTAAATCGGGCCGCAATCTGAAGCCGCCGCGGGGCGGTTCGAAGGCTGGGTGGAAGAGGTCGATACGGGCGAGGAGCTGAGATTCCATGCGACCGCAGAGCTGCTCAGCTTCCTGGCCCGACGCTTGCATGCCGCCTGTGGTGTCGCCGACAAGAGGCCCGACCGCGGTCAGGCGCATAACGCTTCGGATAGCGCGGGTTGACCGAACCAGATCGGCTGAATGGTTAGGTCACAGGCTTGGCGCTAAAGGACACAGCCCCAGCGAGGGGGCCGCAATTTCAGCCACGCAGACCTAG
>CAYLJO010000322.1:0-5594 GCA_964383905.1 uncultured Blastocatellaceae bacterium | reverse complement strand
GCCTCTGGCTGTGTCTTCAAAGCAGAAGTGAGCAAAACCGCGAGGGAGCGGACCGAGCGGTAAAAGGGATGGTCTTGCCGCTTGACAACTATCAACCATATCAACGCTGGGCTAACCGGCGAGCTAACAACGTCACCGGTAACAGACTACCTGATGGCGAGTCCGGTTCAGCCGATGTTATACGCGCCGCGAGCCACTTCCCCCGAACCTTTCAGCCGCCCCTTCAGTTGCGAAAGTGGTTGCCGTCGAACTTAAACGTCCGCCTCGTGATCGCATCCAGCTGCTTCATCTCTAAGTAAGGGTCGATGGCGCCCAGGTTCGCCAACTTCAAGGGCGCAATCCCTATCCCAACCACAGTCGTGCGATTACAGTTCGTAATGATGCTCCAGTCCTTTCCGCCAGAGGCCGGATCGGCATAGACCAGATACCTCTCACCTTTTCGGACCGGCGGGTAAGCGAAACAGCCGTATCGGCCTTGAGCTGACAGCACACTAATTTCCCGGGAGCCGAAAGCGACGCCTTTCCATGATCTTACTACTTTGAATTTGAGGGTAAAGAATCGGCCCGGGAGTGGCGCTGTTTCGGCAGATGTCGGCGGCTCAACAATATCAATCACCTCACCGAGGAATACATTGCTGGCGTAATCCAACGCCTCATGCACCTCGGGCTTTCAATTTTAATTTGCACAGTCTTCAATTACACAATTCCAATATTTATCTACGTTTCATTGCACAAGGCTAATTAACAGTTAGGCCGTCTCATCATCCGTGCTGTCGGAGGACGCCCCGGAATAGAACAGGATCGGCGACCAGTGCTTGAATTACGGCGTGGCGGCAATCATGAGCACTCCAGTTTGGCGCACGGACTCGACCACATCTCGGTTTACTCATCAACAAGTTTGTAGCACAGAGGAGCACAGAGGAAAACGGAGGGATGAAAGAAGTTTGTGAGCGGTCGAGGTAAAGGGCTATAGTTAATCAACGTGCAACTCGTTAGATGGGAGAGAGGGTAATCGGATGCGATGGCATATACTGCTCGCATCGATCCCAGCAGCCTTCCAAGAGGCGGGCGCTCATCAGGCACGGAGGCCCCAACCGCCGAGGCCGGCAGCCGCTCCTCAGTTGGCAGGAGATAACCTCTTCAAGGCCCTCTATAGGGGCGACGGGGAGACGGCTCGCAAGTTGATAGAGCAAAACCCATCGTTAGTCAATGCGCGGTTTGAATATGGTGAGAATTTACACTCTTCAGTTCTTAGATCTGAGCTCTCAAATCTCAAATCCTTTCCTTACAAGCTTTTTTCCTCCGCGCACTTCTTTGCTCCCCTGCGGTGAACTGCCTGCGAATCGATATTACACCACGAACTTCGACTTGCCGGACTGGAGATGACGATGCGCCCCGCGATAAATAAACTCGCCCGTCACTCCTTCCGGTAAGCTGACTTCTACGGCCAGCTTTCCGTTGACCCGCGATAGACTCACCTTAACCTCCCCTTTCGGGTGTGGGAGCGTGCCGGAGACGTGCGTCAGCTTGCCCGGGAAAGGCCTGATACTTACCCGCTGAAATCCAGGGGCCGACGAGTCAATACCCAATACGGTTCGGAGCAATTCATAGTTCGGGCTGGCGCCCCAGGCGTGGCAATCAGAGCGCGTCGTCGGGTCGGCAATTTCCGACCAGGTGGTTAAGCCCTGGTCGAGCATCGCCCTCCACGGCCCAAGCAAGTCCAGATAAAGATCGCCTTCCCCCGCTTTGTTCAACGCCGAGTGTAAGTAATGGCGAAAGTAGATTGAGCATTGGACCAGTGAAGCGTCTTCCAGGATACGTCTCATGAGCGCGCCCGCTTCTTCGCCCTTAACAGCCTCAGCCAGAATGGCCAGAGCATTTGTGTGTTGCGAAAATTCCGCTTTGCGCGGGGTGTCGGCAAATAGCTGTCGCGCCGAATCCCAGTAAAGATTTCTGACGGTGGCGCGCAATCGGGTTTCGGCCCGATGGTATTCCGCAGCCAGTGCTGTGGAGCCGAGCGCCGCCTCCATCTCCGCCGCCCAGCCGTAAGCCAGCACCAGTTGCAGATCGAGCGGCGCGGACGATCCGTCCGCTTCCGCCGGCGGAACACCGCCCCGCCACTCCTTCGTCCAATCGACAAAGTTCCACCAGGGGACCGGGCCGAGCGAGCCATCCGGCTTTTGTCGAGGGCCGAAGAAAGACAACACGGCGCGCACGCCCGGTAACATCTGGCGCACGAAAGCCGGATCGTCGATGTACACCCAGTAGTCATGAACCATCCCGACCCACCAGAGGGAGAACGGCGGGATGTATTGCGGCGTTCGTGAAGGCGCGCGGCTGTAGGTTGCGCCTTCAGAGGTGCGCGAATCGTTGAGAAGCTCGACGGCATTGCGCATCAATCTTCCATCACCGGTCATGTAAAGTGAGACCAGCGCTTGCACGCGGGTATCGCCCGCGTATTGCAACTGCTCGTAATACGGGCAGTCCATATAAGTTTCGTGAGCGCACAAACGCGCCGTCCGCCACCCAACGTCCAGGATTTTTTCCAGCTCGGATGAGCCGGCCTCGAAGCGCGCCCGGCGGATGAATGGGTAGCCGGTGTAAACAGCGCGCAAGTCCTCGAGCCGTAACGGTTCATCCATGGTCTCAATACTCAATTCAAGGTAGCGATAGGTGCGCCACCAGAGTGGCCGGAATAGCCGCTTGTGGCCGCCGTCAGGAAGAAAAACATCTTGATTGCCCCGGAACTCCTTGCCCTCGACCTCGTTCCGGTTGCCCTTCGCATGCTTGCCGGGAATCCATAGGGCCTCGGCGTAGCGCAAAGAGACCGCAGCGCCCTTACCACCGCTGGTGATAAGCTCAGGGTAAGCCGTGACGAGGTGCGACTGATCCAACAGCAGTTTCGCCCTCGTGTGCGGTGAGATCTGAAAAGCGGCGGGTTGTCCTGGGAAGGGCGGCGGGACAGTTACGCCGCTTGAGCGTCGAACACTCGCCAGCCGCGCCGGCCTCTCTTCCATCAGCGGGATGGAGCGCGGCACAAGCATCCGGGGATTTGAAGCAAGCTCCCACGGACTGCGGCTCTGATTGTCCCACGCATCGCGGGGCATGCCGTGTTCGCCGGCCTCGGCAGGCTGCCAGCTTGAATCGTCAAAATCAAGCCGCTCCCAGCCCCACGGATAAAGCGGGGCAGTCAGTCGCTCGCCGGGCCCGGCCACATAGTAGTCTGGAATCTCTTCTTTGGTGACGGGCAGCGGGCGATAAGCTTCATCCCGCATACATTTCCAGAGTGCGCTGCTATCAACCACCCGCTCAGAATCCGTATCGCCTTGCAACAGAAAACCGGTCTGACGGGTGAGCTGGGCTTCCGGCGCATCTTGCGCAAAGTTCCAGACCGTCGCAGCGAGCACATTTTTACCGGGTTTGAGGGAACGGGCGATATCAATTGTCTCGTAGCGCCAGTGAGATAAGTCGCCACGCGCCGGTCCCCACACCACACGCTCGCCGTTAACGTAAAGCTGATAACGGTTGTCACCCGTCACATGGATGACGAATGAGGGTGGCTTTGCAGGCAGCTCGAATACCCGTCGAAAGTGATAGACGCCGTATTCAGACCGCGAGGTGTTGGGTACTGCGATCCACCTGGCGCTCCATTGTTTATTGAGCAACCGCGGATTGGTATCAGCCGAGGAAGCGGCGGCGACAAAGACTACCGCACACCAGTTAACCAGAAACCGCAGCATCAATCCCAAGAAGTTTTGCAGAAACCTTTGACGCACGACCGTTTACTGTCTCCGGACATTAAGGGACTAAATTGAAACGCACGAAATTGGCCAGGAAAGTTATCTTAGAAATAGAACTTGGCCTAATCGCAACCAAGCGTGGCAAAGAGTATCATTGCTCTGAGCAGGTAGAAAGGCTGGTCGCTATCGCAGCTTTCAATTGGGTGTCACCTGTTTTCTCTGTGCCCTCTGTGCCTCAGTGGTGACGGTCATCCCCTGATCACCGGCAAAATCAGAACGCCAGCAATCACGATAAGCAGCAGCCTCCGCGCGAGGAGCTTGTCCGACCTCGTTAAGATATGAGGCCAATGGGTGATGAGCCTGGGGATGATAACCATCTACTGAAGCTGCACGCGGCTTAATGGCCGCCGTGCGCTACGGATTAAATCCCCAGGTAAGCGAGCGAGTCGATCACCTACCTCATCAGCGGCGTCACACGCGGATGACTCGCCTCCAGTCGCGCCACCGCCTCCCTCAGCCGCTCATGAATCACAACGACGCGCAGGCGGCCGTCATCTCGTCGCTCTTTACGGGAAGCGGTCATCATGCTCCCTTTCGAGCCGACTACCACAACCGAGACAATGGCTTACTCTGTGAAATGAATCAGCCACAGGCAGCCGGTGCAGCGGCCTCTTTGGAGATGGATTTCAGCGAAGCGGACCGGGCCGACAGCGCCCGTTTGAATGAGATTCTCTGGCATGACCGCATGGGTGCCCGACCTTTGCCAGCAATCGTTAGCGTGAGGAATACCAATACGACACGGTCGCGGATGTCCATGATCTCTCCTTACCCTCCCCGCTTCCCCAGCTAATCTCTGCCCCGCGCCGCGCGCCGCGCACTCCCTCAGGGCAGGTATTTGACGAACAGCTCCCGTGGCGGAGGTACCAGCCCCGGTCCTCAATCCCTTCACTCGTCAGATATGGGCGTCTTAAACTTCTGCGTGGAGCGCGCGCTCGAGCGCCACTCCTTCCTGCGCATGGCGCGACGCTACAAGCACGACCTCGAGCGGCAGAATGAAGAGTTGGCGCGCTGTCAATTGAGCAATAATTAGTTGCTGTAGAATCAGTATGAATAGCACAGCCACTCTTGGTACATGCCCAACTCCTTGCACCTCCGGCAGAGCCATTTACGACCGTATACCTCACCTATGGACCAGCCCACCAAAAAAGCCAAACCGTGCAAGGATCAGTTTTTGCTGATGGCTGATACTGCCCAGCGTTTTTTCAAGGTGTGCGAGCGCTGCGGCTGGAAAGAGTATGATTCCGGCTGGCACCTGCGACCGGTGAAGTTTGAAAATCGATACTGGTTCTACCACTAAACAGAGCAGGGAAGTGCCTGATAAAGGTATGCTTGCTAAAACTTAGCGGCTCTGCTGTGGTATAATCATCCCTCCCCCACCCGTTCTCTGTGCGGAGAGACGATCGTGCCAACAACTAAACCTCGCATCCTCTACGTGGACGACCACGAGGACACGCGCTTCGTCATCAAGAAGTTTCTGGAGAGAATCGGCTATGAAGTCGCCACCGCTGACAATCTAGCCACTGGCTTACGGCTGGCGCATGAGGAGGCTTTTGACCTCTATCTGCTCGACACGGCATTGCCTGACGGGACGGGCAAAGACCTGTGCCGGCAGATCCGCCAGTTCAACCAGCACACACCAATCATCTTCTATTCCGCCTGCGCTTACGAATCAGATCAGCGATGGGCAGTGGCCTGTGGCGCGCAAGGCTACGTGGCCAAGCCAGAAATTGATGGCTTGCGCGAAACCATTGGCCGGATAGTTCCTCTTCGTAGCGGCTAGGATAATCGTACAAC
>CAYLJO010000321.1:0-5602 GCA_964383905.1 uncultured Blastocatellaceae bacterium | reverse complement strand
CTGCCGACTTTAATGTACGTCTCATCCGGTCTCTGCTTGAAGCGGCCCGCCCGGCAGCAGGAGCATCAATGATGGATATGATGGGAGAATACCGGCATCACTGAGCGGGCTGTATTCGGCGTCCGACGCCTTCTCCGCGTGCCGCACTACAAGAACGAGGGTCGAGCCTTGAGGCGGTCGGCTGCACGAGGCGACGCCGAACGCGAGTAAAAGCAAGAGAACCGTGACGCTTCTTTTCATCATCTGCCTTCAACTAATCATAAGACAGGAAATAACGTTGGCGCTCGTGGGCCTCGCACTCGGTCTGGGGGTCACGTTCTTTATGACCAAACTGATGTCGAGTCTACTCTACGGCGTGAGCGCGCGTGATCCACTGACTTTCGCCGGTGTGGCGCTGCTGGCTTGCTATATTCCCGCACGCAGAGCGACGAAGGTTGATCCGATGGTTGCTTTGCGGTACGAGTAGAGCATTTCTTTTGCAAATGCTAATGTTAAGACCTGCGATTTCAGAGGGGCTGATTTGACAGAAGCGATCTTCTCGAGTGCTGCTCTTGAAGGGGCGCTGTTCGCTGGGGCAGTGATGGAGTGGCATAATAAGCAAGAGGCCACCTGACCCCCCTCTTATCAGGTGACCCTTTCTCTTTGGCCCTAACATCTAATGAGCAGGTACTCCATTACATGCCGTGTGCCCGCTCAACGTGCATTACCACAATCCGCATTGCTGTGCGTCCTCACCGGACTGAACCTGTCCTGATACTCAAAGGATGTGATAAAGGCACAGGTCATCCCCTGGAAGGCGCTCTTGTCCAGTCCATTCATTATCTTCAACCAGAAGTTATACCCTTCCGCGTCCGGATCTCGCCTGAGATAGCCGAAGTACTGCATCAGCACAAAGGCCGCGTTGTACTCCTTCCGCTGGAATGCCTGGTTATCAACCACCTTCCTCAGCACACTCGCACGCGTCTCCGTCTGATTCATCAACCCGCTGACTAGCGCATCCCGCTCCGCCTGCGTTAATGACCCTCCCGTATTGCCATTCAATGCGTCGACATACTGCCCCGGCGTGAGTGCGCTCGGATATTGTGCGGCGAAGGCCGCTCGTTCGACGAACAGATTCGCATACGACGTCTTGCTCGCTTCCAGATCTATGCCACCCACCACCCGGCTGCGATCCGGCATGAACTCCGCATAGCCTGGCTGCCGGCCCAAGGCGGCTTTGTAAAAGCGATAGACGAAGTAGCCCGTCTCCTGGAACTCCGCTGAGGTGAAATAGGCGGCGGAAACGCCAATCCGTCGAGAGAGGAGACAGGATTCATTGCTCTCGCACTGGAAAATCTGCCCGATCCAATAATTGAGCCCGCCTTGATCCGGCTCACGGCTGAGGAAGTCCAGATAGTGTTGGCGGACAAAGTACTGCGGCTGGTCGATCGGATTGGAGGAGGGAGGCGCCGTATCGTCATCGATAATGGTCAGCACGGCTGTCGATGCGGCCCCTAAGGTGGCCCCGGTTGGATTACTCAATGTGAGGTTGATGGTCTGGTTCCCTTCCGGATAAGCCTCATTGATAATGGGGATGGAGAAAGTCTTCATGATTTCCCCGGGGGCGAAGCTAAGGGTGCCGGTCGAGGTGATGTATTTATTTCTTTGAGAAGCGGTCCCGTCCGAGGTGGCGTAGTCCACCGTGGCCGGAGCGGAGTTTTCACCCGAGCGATAGACCGTAATCGTCGCACGGCCATCGGCTTCGTTAACGCTGTAAGCAGGAGAGCTGAACGTAACCTTCGTGGGTATCGTCTCGGACGAGGGGACAAGCGCGGTGCGAATCAGCATTACCTGATTACCCTTTGGGGTGTTGGGGCCTCCGTATAGGGATACGCCGGTGCGAAACGCCAGCCCGTTCGCTCCCCAGCGCACGAGGCTGCCTGGCGGCCCCCCAACGCCCGGAATTTGTACCGAGCCAATCAACAAGAAGGTGTTGATATCGTATGCCTTGAGCGTCAGCGTGGCCGGCCCCCCCGCAAAATAATCCTGGCCACTGAGGAAGTAGACACGCCCGTTTACCGGATCCGGCGCTACGAGGCTGCCGAAGCCGATGCCCGAGAATTTCCCGACGAGCATCCCGCTCTGGGTATTGACGACATCCCCGGTCGGCATGTAGATGCGACCGTTGGCGATCCGGAAATCACCACCTCCGCCGGCCGGTATTCGGCTGACCAGGGTCGCCCCCTGTGAGGTGATGGCTATTTTTTCCACGTTAATCGTGCTGTTGACCCTTCCATAACTGTAGAGCATGTCGGCGGAGGCGGAAAACTTAATATACGAAAGGCCATCCGGGCTGCTCGCCACGTTGGGCCTCTGCACGTCGTTGTCGTAAACCGCCACGCCGCCTAGCCGCGTAACCGCGACTGACTGAGGCTGCCCCGGCAACACTGCGAGATCGAAGGCCATCGCCAAGCCCGTACCCTGGCCGGTGGCCAGAGAGAACTGTAACCCAGGAGTCTGCGTCGCGAGATCGAAACGGCGCACCGCCCCGGCTCCGTCGAGACCCGCATAGAGGTATTGCCCATTGTCAGACAAAGCCAGCCTGTTCGGCTCGCTCCCGATGAAGACCGACGCGCCGACAGCGCCGACAGCGGGATCAATCGTGGTAATGCTGTTGCCGTTGATCCCCGCGCGGCCGGGTACGCTGGCGTAGAGTTTGCCCCCCGACGGATCGGAGACCAGATCATTGGTAGCAAGCTGGATCTGATCAACCTCAGTCGCGAGCGGAAATGGCGAGGGCGAAGGTATCGGGGTCGGCGAGGGCGTCGCCGTCGGCACCGGCACAGGGTCGTTGACGAGCGAGGTTTGGATCAGAAAGAGTTGGCCGTCGGCGGCGGTCGGACTGTTATAGCCGGTTGTGCTTCCGGTTGTCCGAAACGCCAGCCCGTTGGCTCCCCAGCGCACCAGGCTCGTCGGCGAGCCAATCAAATTCGGGATCGTCAGCGATCCGACCGGCAGGAACGTGTTCAGATCATAGGCGCGCAACACCGCCTGGCCGCTCTGCGTTATTGGAGTAAGGAAGAAAACCCGCCCGTTGGCGGGGTCAGGCGCCACCAAGGCCGCTTCGCCAACGCCTGCAAAAGTCCCCTTAATAGTGCCTGACCCGGGGTCAATCACGCCCCCGGTTGTCGTAAAGATAAGACCGGCGGCGAATCGTATATCGTTAGGCCGGCCATGCACTATGATGGTTTTGGTGAGGGTGACTCCGCTGGCATCGATCGTGAAAACTTGTGGCCGTCCGTCATTGTTTCCTATGCCGTAGAGCGTCGTATCCGAGTCGCCGGACACTACGCTATCAGTCTCGGCGCTCGTGTTGGCGGTGGTCTTTGGGCGCTGGACGCCATCATCGTAGACCGCGACACCCTCATAAATGTACTGCGGACCATGTCTCGCAACCGCGACCGCCTCAGGATGACCCGGTATTGCCGCGAGGCTGGCAACATAGTACGGCCCGTTAAAAGTGTCTCCCCCTATCGAAAACTGCAACCCGGCCATCCGAGTGGTCAAATCAAAGCGGCGCACGGCATTGGCCCCATCAAGAGAGACGTACAGGTAGTGGCCGTCACCCGTCAAAGCCAGCTTCCGCGGCTCGCTGCCAATGAAGACCGAGGCCCCGATGGTCGCGGTCATCGGATTAACGGCTGTGACGCTGTTGCCGATAGTGCCCGCGATGCTCGGCACACTGGCATAGAGCATCTGCCTGTTCGGGTCAAAGATGATTTCGTTCGACGGCAGTGCCACCTGCCTGATGCTGACGGCCGGCGTTGGCGAAGGCGTTGGCGGCGGCGTAGGACTGGGCGTTGGCGTGGGCGTCGGGACCGGTTCGGACGAGGGGATCAGGGAGGTTTGAATCAGATAAAGCTGATCGGCATTGGGACTCGGGTTGCTACTGGACGGATTGTTGCCCGTGCGGAAGGCCAGGCCATTGGCTCCCCAGCGGACCAGGCTCGTCGGCGTACCTGAAACGCCCGAAATCGAGAGCGAGCCGAGGGGCACAAACGTGTTCATGTCATAGGCTTTCAAAGTCAGCGTGCCATTACCTCCCGGAATGCCGTTTGTCAGGAAGTAAACACGGCCGACTGTCGAGTCGGGGACAACCAAAGCGCCGGGGCCCACGTCCGGAAAAGTTCCAAGGAGGTTACCGGAATTGGCATCCAAGACATGCCCGGTCGGCAGATAGAGGCGGCCGCCTTCAAATCGAAAGTCGCCGCCACCACTCACCTGCACGGTACTTGTACTCGTCACGCCGCCGGAGGTGACTGCGAATTTTTGCAGGTTCGAAGGGACGCCCACACTGGGGATGCCATACAGCGTGTCGCCGGAAGCAGAAAATTTAATGTACGGGCTGAATGGCGAGCTGCTCCCCGCGATGGTTGGCCGCCGAACATCATTGTCGTAGATCGCGACAATGCCCGCCGATACCGCGAGTGATTCAGGCTGACCCGGCACAACCGCCATGTCTGTAACGGTATATGCATAGTTGTACTGAGGATCGTTGACGGTAAATTGCAGCCCGCTCGTACGGGCGGCGATGTCAAATCGACGAATGGCGACGGCCCCCTGAAGGTATACGTAGAGATACTGCCCGTTATCGGAGATCGCCAGTTTACCCGGCTCACTCCCGATAAAGACCGACCGACCCATGCTCCCACTCACCGGATTGATCTCGGTAAGGCTGTTGCCGCCGCCGCCCGCGCCGCTCGGCACGCTCGCATAGAGCATCTGCGAGTGCTTGTCATAGATGATGTCATTCGTCGTCAATGGGATCTGCCTGATAAAGTCCGCCTGCCCTTGGCCAGTATCAATCGGCATCTGGCTGGAATGGCTTGCGCGCGCGTGAGGGCTAGCACGGCGAGAGGCCGATGGCTCATGACGACTTGCTCCCTGGGCCAGCGGAGCGAGCCAATTGGTGAAGAGCACTGAGACGAGAATGAGGGAAAGCTTCTGCTTGGCAAAAGGCTCAGCGTTGGCGCCGCGAAGCATCAATTTCTCCTGGAATGTAACCTACAAATGGCTGGAAGACTCGGATCGTTTTTGGCGTACTGAGGGGTGACTTGGTCTTTCAGTTGTCGCTCAACCTGATGCTATTCCAGCCGCTCATATGGCTGCTATAACTGACCGATTAGCGTGTGAAGCGCCCCAATAATAAACAGGGGAAAGTACGACTGTCAACGACGGGTAGTGTTACAAAAATGTTCTGAAGACACCAGATGTGGTAGTAGGATGGGGGTTGATAAACCCCTACACAAAGTGGCTAAAATAGTGGTTGTGTTGCAGGTATTACTTTGAGACACCTGCTATGGCCATTCAATCCGGGATGAAAAAATCGGCCTTAAATGTGCCCGGGTCAACACCTTCGAGATGTTATAAAATTTCTTCTTGACAGCCTTTGGCAACCGAGATATATAGGGTCTTCCCCTACCATCCCCATCGCCGTTAACAAGGGCCTAGCTCCTCTAAGGGTCTCGCTCTTCGTTAACCTCACGTTAATTCTTCACCAAAGGTCGAGCCATGAGAAAAAGAGCCCTCATCACGTTGACCCTCATTTCATTAGTTTTCGGAG
>CAYLJO010000320.1:0-5607 GCA_964383905.1 uncultured Blastocatellaceae bacterium | reverse complement strand
GGTCTCTGTAAGTGACCCGCTCTCCTCGGCCACCATCCGCGCAAAACTGTGGCGCAGCTGATGCAGGTGAATCTGCTCAATGCCTGCCAGGCTACATCGTTGAGTAGTAGTCGATGGGCCACAAAGGTGTGAGCTGCTCAATCCAGTTGATGTGCCATCACCAAGTTGGGTGTATAATACCCGACCATCTAAGAGGCCGGGTCGGAGTCGTGCCTCTCATGAAACGCTCCATCGATCGGCAGGCGCCGATCGACCCCAGGTAGCGCTTGCCATCTAAACTGTGACGAGCGAAGACAAGTTCATCCGCGCCATTATACGGGCCGACATTGCTGGGTGGCTTGCGACCAGGCGTGGCAGGGAGGACGCGATGAGGGCTTTCAAAAGACAAGCGGCAATCGGTAACTCCTTTCTCTTTGGGGCTCTGGTTTTGCTATGTATTTCTTCGCATGGGTATCCGGCAGCTGCACAAACGTTGACAAGTGGGCAGGTGCTCGGGCAGGTCACCGACCCGTCGGGAGCCGCCGTCCCACAGGCGAAGATCGATCTCCGCGATACCGCCACGGGAACTGTACGCACGACGACGACTGACCAGACGGGCCACTACACCTTTGCGCAAATCACGCCAGGGGTTTATTCCGTCACAGTCATTGCCACCGGGTTCGCACAGGCGGTCGTACCGGCGCTGACGGTTGAGGTGGAAAAGACGTCCACTATCAATGTGAGTCTGAGGTTGGGGAACATCGCTGAGGTGGTCGAGGTGAGCTCCACGCCCGGCGCCGAGTTGCGGACGCTGGACGCCACGGTTGGCAATACCATCGGGGGTAACGAAATCCGTGCTTTGCCGACGCTGGAGCGGAACACCACCAGCCTGCTGCTCCTGCAGCCGCTCGCCATGCCGCAACAGTTCAACTCACAATCGAGTCGTTTCGGCGGCCAGGTGGCCGGGGCGCGCAGCGACCAGAACTCGTTTCTGTTAGATGGCGGCGAGATCACCAACCCCACCTCCGGTAACTCCGACTATTACAAAGCTTTCAACGGCGGGCCGGAGGGTTCGATCCCCACGCCGGTGGAGAGCATCCAGGAATTCAACGTAGAAACAAATAACCCGAGTGGCAGCTTGAGTGTGGGGGGCGGGGCACAAGTGGTGATGGTCACCAAGCGCGGTGCCGACCGTTTCCACGGATCGCTCTACGAGTACTATCGAGGTTCAGCGCTGAACGCCAACCGCTGGGACGCAAACCGTCTTGGCCGGCCGAGGCCGAATGTTGTAGATAACCGCTTCGGCGGTAGCCTGGGCGGGCACTTACTGCCCGGCACGTGGAAGACCTATTTTTACGCGAATTACGAGGGACGTCGGAGGAGCGAAGCGAGTTTCATCACCCGGCTTGTGCCCTCTGCCACGTTGCGGCAGGGCATTCTTCGGTTTAAGGACGGGGCGGGCAATGTCATCAGCTACCCGCTGCAGCCGGGCAACGTTGCCCGGCTGTGCGGCTCGTCGGGCACCGGTTCGTGCGACCCTCGCAACCTCGGAATGAATCCGGCGATCGCCCAACTGTGGCAACTCGAACCGCCGGGCAATGACACCTCTCAAGGCGATGGCCTGAACACCATTGGGTTCTCAGCATTCGGGAAGTTCCCGGTCAAGGACGACTTCGGCGTGATCCGCGTGGATCACTCCTTCGGTTCACGCCTCCACTGGACGGCTAGTTACCGGCACTTCCGGGAAGACGCCGGTTTTCTGCGCCAGGTGGATATCGGCGGGGTCATCTCGGGCGACGTCGGCGGAGTCCCAAAGGTTCTCTCAGCCATCCCGCGCCAGCCGCGCTATCTGGTGACCGGGCTGACCGCCAATATCACACCTAACGTCACTAACGACGTTCACGTCAGCTGGTTGAGAGATTGGTGGGAGTGGGTCTCCCTCCCCCCTTTCCCGCAGCTGCCGGGAACGACACCTGCCGCTTTGGTCCCCGGCGGGGATACACTCAACGCTCTGGTTCCCGTTAACATTGACACACAGAATTCGCGAACGCGCCTGTGGAACTCTCACGGCCTAGGACTTCGGGACGACGCGAGCTGGCTGCGGGGAAAGCACCTCATCCGGTTCGGCGGCTCTTTTAACCATACGTGGGCCTATTTCCAGCGCGACGACGGCCAGCTTAATTCGCAGAAGACCTTACAGTACTTCATGGGGAACACGATCGGGGGCATCAGTTTTCCGGCGACGGCGCGACCGGCCCCGTGCGCCACAGCGACATCGCCTAATTGCCTGCCGCCCGGCCAGAATTCCAACTGGAACAATCTGTACGCGCAAGTCCTGGGCTTGGTGGACGCCGCTACGATCCTTCGCGCGCGTGATGCTCAGCTCCAGCTCCTGCCCGAAGGGACGGATCTAAAAAACACCGTCAGGTACGATCAAGCGACCCTTTACGCCCAAGACACCTGGCGTCCGCGATCCACCCTCACGTTAACCTATGGCCTGGCCTGGGCGGCGACCGTGCCCCCAGTGGAAGATCAAGGCAAATTGATGATGACGGTCTCCCCAAGCGGATCCGGCGGTATTGTGCTTCCGCAAAGCTACCTTGAGCAGCGCCGACAGGCCGCGCTGGCGGGGCAGGTTTTCAACCCCCCGGTCGGTTTTACGCCCATCGGCAAGACCGGGCGAAAATATCCGTTCGATTTCGTCGGCCGCAACTTTGAGCCGCGCGTGGCGGCGGCCTGGCAGCCCAACTTCGACCGCGGGCCGTTGGCAACGTTGCTCGGCCGGGGCAAGACTGTGCTCCGCGGTGGCTATTGGCATTTTTATGACCGTTTGAATGGTGTGCAGACGGCCATCGACCCCCTGCAAGCGATCGGATTCGGGCAAAGTCTACTCTGCCTCGCGCCCTCCCTCGCCTCAGGCGCCGCCGTCGACTGCCGGGGGAATGGTGGGACTAACCCCTCCTCCGCTTTCCGCGTCGGGATCGACGGGGGCAAGATCACGTTGCCTCCGATCCCCCCGACCATCACCCCTCCGGCGGTGCCCGGTAACGCACTCGTGCCCGGCGCCAATATTCCCTTCGTCCCTAACTCTCAGGTGCAAGACCCGCAGTGGAAGCCCGGTTCACATAACGCTTGGGATTTCACCATTCAGCGCGAGTTAGGGGGGAATGGCCGTTTGGAAGTCGGCTACGTCGGTCACACCGCCAGGAATATCTACCAGGGCATCGATCTGAATCAGGTGCCATTCTTCATGACTGTCGGTGGACAGAGCTTTGCCCAGGCCTTCGACAGTCTGGCCCAACAGATAGCCGGCCGGGCGGTCATTACGCCTCAGCCGTTCTTCGAAACGAGCTTGGCCGGGAGCACTACATTTTGTGCCCCAAAGTTTACGAGCTGTACGGCCGGTGTGGCAGCCGCCTTTTCCGGTGACATAGCCAACCAGCGCGTGAGGAATGTGTTCAACGGGATTCAATCCCAGTTCAAATTCGGCCCGGCCACCAACGCGGCGACGCAGTTTACTAATTTCTTCTATTGGTCGAGCCTCGCCGGGTCCAATTACCACGCCGCCTTTGCTTCTTACCACGTCCGCGCATACCGCGGCCTTACCCTCGATGTAAATTTCACTTACAGCCACAGCCTGGACAACGTAGGGGTGAATCAGGACACGGACCAGGCATTCTCGAACAGTTACGATCCTCACTATGATTATGGGACGTCGCTATTTGATCGTAAGTTCGTTCTGACCGTGCTGGGCGTTTGGGAATTGCCTCTCCGTTCCCGGGTCGGGTGGCTGAAACGCGTCACAGGTGGGTGGCAGGTGTCGCCCATCGTTACCGTGGCGAGCGCGCTACCGTTGAGGGTCTTGGATGGTTCCGGCCAGGAATTCGGCCAGTCGGGGTTGGGTGCCGTTTCCGAGGCGGTTCGGTTCGGTTCCGGCGGGGTGGACGCCGGTCGCCACGGGGTCGCGCCGAGCAGTGGTGCCGGTTCTAGCGCCGGTGGAACGGGGACCGGTCTGAACATATTCGCCGACCCACAGGCTGTTTTTAACCAGTTTCGACCTACTCTGGTGAGCGTGGATACGACATCGCGAGGCGGCACGCTCCGGGGTTTGAAACTTTGGAACGTGGATTTGAGTTTCGCGAAGAAGATCAAGTTGACGGAGCGGGCCGGGCTGACCCTCTCCGCCGAATTCTTCAACCTTTTCAACCATGTGAACTTCCTCGACCCGACAGTCAATTTGCAGAGCCCGCAAACCTTCGGAGTCATAACCACGCAGGGGAATGATCCTCGTCAGATTCAGCTCGGCCTGCGTCTCGATTTCTGAGCAAGTGGGCTCAAGTCCGCGAATTGAGCACGTCCTCCTGATCCAGATCAATCCCGTTCAGCGCGCCCAGGGTGTGCGGTCGGCTGTGACGAGAGCTACGGACTTTGGCGAGATGTTTAGTTCCAGTTCATTGCGTCATGTCGCTCGCCTGCCACGAAGCGATTGGCTTCGGCGAGCAGTGACAGGACAATCAAGCTGTGTGATGCCCGGATCGGATAGGAAGAGCGGACATAAATGTGTCACTTTCAGAATTATTTGGCGTAAAAGTTTCGGCGTTATTTGTCGTATTCGGCCAGATGTGAGCGCCTACATCGGTGGTGTGCCGGTCGCTATTGAAGTCCAGCTAAGCGCTCTCTCGCTGGCCAGGATCGCCTACCGCACCTCTGAGTATGCAGGGAAAGGCATTCACGTGCTCTGGCTCCCGCTCTATAGCCGGATCCCGGATAGCCACCTCTATTCACCGCGCCCGTGGGAGCGGTGGCTGGACCGCGCTTACCTCGGCAGGATTTACTACTGGCTGGAAGGGGTGAAAGTCCTGCCCCTGCACTTTCGAGATTACTACAGGAGGGCGAGGAGACGGACCTGCGACTATCAGAAGCTGTCGCGGATGAAAGTCCCTGTGGCTGGTCAGCCCGTCACGATCACTGAAGATTTCAGACCGACAACCAGAGAGGACTGGACGAGTGGCGGATACCCTCTGGCCGGGGCCCGATTGCTGATTGATACCCAGCCTCGGTGGTACTTGGAGGAGTTGGAGGTTCGAGGCGGCAGCGGGGCATGACTCTAAATCACATTCGCCCATCATTTAATGATCTGAGCCACCCGGCGATGCGTCCGCCCATGCGTAAAGTGTCTCTCCACTCCTGCTCAGACATGACTCTCCAGTCTGAATCAAAGCCCGGGTACTCGCCCTGCTCGACCATGTAGCGCCACTCAACCTTGCCACCCTCTTGCAGGCGGAACTCCATCGCCGGCATTTTGCCGAATCCCTCCAGGATAAGTGTCGGCACGGTCTCAATGTCTTTAGTACTTTCCATCACATTGAAGTCTCATGTTGAAGCAGCATCATAGCTGAGATTAATGCTGGAGCGCCATGTAGGATTGATGATTGTGATACAAGTTAAGACCTTAGCCACACAAGGTTAAAATGTACCGGATGATCTAACCCATGACTATATGCATATCGGCGGCCAACTCAATCGTGCGATTAGTCAATTGATAACCGATCGGTGATCGCCCTTTTGATCCTCTCGATCAGTTGCTCGCGTGCAGTAATTCCGCCAGTACGAATGTTAAACAGCCGA
>CAYLJO010000319.1:0-5616 GCA_964383905.1 uncultured Blastocatellaceae bacterium | reverse complement strand
GGCTTTAATCAAGCCGTTGTGCTGGGGCGTGCGCTCGCGCGGCTCACACGCCTGCCGCTGGATGAGCTGAGCCTGGTGCGCACCGTTCATACCGAGCGCCATCGCGCCGGAATGGACGCCCGCGCGAGGCGTGAAAGCGTTGAAAGCGCTTTTCAAGTCCAACGCCCGCGACTGGTCGAAGGCCATCGCGTCCTGCTCGTGGACGACCTTTTCACGACGGGCGCAACCGTTTCATCCTGCGCGGGTGCATTGAAAGCCGCCGGCGCCGAGGATGTGTTTGTCCTCACGATCGCCCGCCCTGTGCACCAACCATTCGATGCCGGTAGTTAGTAGTTTGCGGCAAACAACAATCGTCTGGCATCTGCGGTCTGAGATCTGTAAGATGTACCTATGAAGACCTTATACGATCCGATCGAGCCTTACGATCAAGGCATGCTCGCGGTCTCGCCGGTCCACAATCTTTATTACGAGCAGTGTGGCAACCCGGACGGTCAGCCCGCTCTCTTTTTGCACGGCGGGCCGGGCGGAGGAATAATTCCGGACTACCGCCGCTACTTTGACCCGGCGGCGTATCGAATCGTCTTATTCGACCAGCGTGGCTCAGGGCGCAGCACGCCGCACGCCAGCCTTGAAGAGAATACGACGTGGCACCTCGTCGCCGATATCGAGCGCCTGCGTGAGCATCTCCGAATCGAGAGCTGGATGGTGTTCGGCGGGTCATGGGGCAGTACGCTGTCGCTGGCCTACGCCCAGACTCACCCGCGGCGTGCGCGTTCGCTGGTTCTGCGCGGGATTTTCCTGTGCCGCCCGAAGGAGATTAGCTGGTTTTATCAGGAAGGCGCGAGCGCGATCTTTCCCGACGTCTGGGAAGAATATCTGCGCGTCATCCCGGAAGCGGAGCGCGGCGACATGCTGGGGGCGTATCACAGCCGCCTCACCAGTGAAGAAGAGACTGTCCGCCTGGAAGCGGCGCGGGCATGGAGCATCTGGGAAGGGAGCACTTCGAAGCTATTCCCCGACCAAGACCTGATCAAACATTTCGGCGAAGAGCACATGGCGCTCGCGCTGGCGCGCATCGAATGCCACTACTTTATGAACAACGCTTTTTTCGATACGGACAATTACCTGATCGAAAACGTCGGAAAGATCCGGCGTATCCCCGCCGTGACCGTGCAGGGCCGCTACGACGTGGTGTGCCCGTTGATGAGCGCATGGGAGCTGCATCGGGCGTGGCCTGAAGCTGAGCTCCACATCATTCCTGATGCCGGGCATTCGGCGTCCGAACCGGGTATTATCGGTGCGCTCGTCGATGCCACAGACCGGTTCCGGGATGCCGGATGAGCCAAACCCAGCATCGCCCATCGGGGGTCAGAGCTTGACCAGCCTACGGCGCAAGGGAAGGCAATCCCGCGGCCAATGCGGCGCATCTAAACGGGGGCGCGGGGAATAATTTTTTGACACCTTCGGGCGCGCTCGCGTAATATCAGAAGGCAGTATGAATGGACGAGTCTTAGTCCTGAACGCATCTTTCGAGCCAATCAACGTGTGCACCGAGCGGCGCGCGGTGGTCATGATCTTTAAGGGTGTGGCGCGGGTTGAAGAGCATAACGGCCACATACTCCATTCGGCTAAGCTCTCAATTCACGCCCCCTCCGTTATCCGGCTGGTAGAATACATTCATATCCCGTTTGAGCGGCGCTCGCTCTCGCGTAAGAACATACTGTTACGCGATCATTCGACCTGCCAGTATTGCGGCAAGCATTTCCCCCCGGCCGATCTCACGCTCGACCACGTTCAGCCCCGCTCGCGCGGCGGCGACTCGACGTGGGATAATCTGGTCGCGTGTTGTAAGCGATGCAATCACCGTAAGGGCAACCGGACGCCGGAAGAAGCAAACATGCACCTCCTGCGCCGCCCGCGCGGATTTTCGCTCCACGTCAATCGCCAGATCATGCGCTACCTGGGCCGGGCGGACGAGGCTTGGCGCAAGTATCTTTTTTATGAGTCGGACGCCGGAGAGTAAGGGCGTCAGCCGCGTTCGTTTCCGCGCCGGGCCAGTGGGAAGAGGAGTTTTGAGATGAATGAAATACTTTTGTTTGGAATGCCGAACGGGGCGGAATGGTTGGTGATCCTTGTGGTCGTAATGCTTCTTTTCGGCGGCAGTAAACTACCCCAATTGGCGAAAGCCCTGGGCCAGAGTAAACGGGCGTTCAAAGAAGGGCTCGATGAGGCCGAGGAGGAGGCGCGGCTCGAAAAAAAGCGCGAGTCATCCGCTTCCGAGCCGCGCCCCTCTCTTTCAGCCGTTGATGATGAGGCGCTCTTTGAAGAAGCCCGCCGCCGTGCGCGGCTGCGCGCCGCCGAAACAAACAGGCTTGAAGATGACAAGCTGCTGTCTGAGAAACCCACCGCCGACAAAGTGCGCTGAGCCCTTGCACATAAAGTAAAAGTGAGGGCAGAAGAGTTGTCTCAGCTTCTGTCTTCACTTTTTTCTCTGACCTCATAACTTACAGCAGTTGGCGATTGCGTGTCGCTCTTCTTCGCGTTGCTTGGCGCCTTGGCGTGGTACTTCCTGGTCGCCAGCGCCACAGGATATAGTCAATTGCCACCCGCTATAAAATTATTAGCAATAAGTCACGGGGGTATTGACTCAACAAGGAGAAGGGCTTCTGATCTCCGTGATTGTAACGAAGCTCCATCTCTTCACAATTGAGATCGTATGTGCATTTGGCGAGTTCTACTTTTCACTCCTCGCCCTTGCGACCAGAGACGAGCGTCGCTTTGACTGAGATCGCAAAAACCATGTCTTTCCGCTCCTCATCGATAATCCGTGCGATCTCCTGCGCCACGCGCTCACGCGCTTCCTCGCCGGGCAGCGATTCCAGCCAGTCCTTGAGCAGAAAATCTGTGATCAGCGGTGAGTTCAGGAATCCTTCGCCCGATTCGTAATCAAACTCTTCGATGCGCGTCCAGGAGGTCACTCCGTCCAATCCTTCGCGCCTGGCCAGATCCTCAACCTCCGATACTTTTGGAAGTCGCGTGATCAAGGCTTCAACTTCGGACCCGTACTCCTCAAGGCCGGCCCGGCTCAGTGCCTCCCAGTAGATTGAAAAGAACTCGCCAAAGCTCGAAGAGGTCGGGAGGCTCAACGCCACGCCGCCGCCCGGCGCGGCGACCCGCACCATCTCGGCCAGCATTTCGGGTAGGCGTTCCGGCGCGACCAGCGAAGCATCGCCGACCACGAGGTCGAATTGATCGTCCTCAAAATTCAATGCTTCCAGCTGGGATTGGCGGAACTCTGCCTGCGCATTCATCGCCGCCGCTTTCGCCCGCGCCAGCTCCAGGCATTCTTCGCTCTCGTCCATGCAGACGAGCGTCACGTCTGCGCCCGTCCGCTCCTGCAGCGCCATTGCATGACCGCCCGTGCCGGAGGCGATGTACAGCGCGCGCCCCTTTTTCGGAAGCTCCACGTGTTCGTCGACAAGCTCGGCGAACCTCTCGCCCCAATCGGTCGCCACGTACAGGTCTTGAAGAAAAGCCAGTTCTTTATCCGATTTTTTCGTGTTCACTTCTTAGTAACCCCTAAGGACATATTTCATCCTCGTTCGAAGATGATTCGTCGCCCCCGCCCTCTTCATTATAATATATCCTGCCGCGCAGAGGTTCTGGTAAGCACTGCATCTCCTCTTTCGCGCCCGGGTCGCTGTGAACGTAGCGATAGCCGCTGCCGTATCCGATGCGTTTCATCAGCGGCGTAATGGCGTTGCGCAGGTGGAGCGGGACAGGCTCACGCGCCGTCTCCATCGCATCGGCGACCGCCGCCTGGTAGGCGCGCTTCACGGCATTTGATTTCGGCGCACGGGCCAGATAGATCGTCGCCTGTGATAGCGGGTAGAGCGCCTCCGGCAACCCGATCAAGCGTGCAATGTCAGCCGCCGCCGAGGCCTGGACCATCGCCTGCGGGTCGGCCATACCAACGTCCTCGGAAGCGAGAATGCAGAGGCGACGCGCGATGAAGACCGGGTCGGCCCCGCCTTCAATGAGCCGCGCTAGCCAGTAGAGCGCCGCGCTCACGTCTGAGTTGCGGAGCGACTTGATGAGTGCGGAGGCCAGATTGTAATGCTCCTCGCCCCCCTTATCGTAAGCGAAATGAGCGCGCCCCAGTGCTTCGACGAGCGTCTCGGCTGTTATGTGCCGCACGCCCTGCCGGTCAGGTTCCGTTGATTCGACCGCCGCTTCAAGCGCTGCGAGCGCCACACGAGCGTCCCCGCCGGAGGAATGGGCCAGACGCGCAATCAACTCGTCGGAAATCTCCGGCTTGAGGCGGGCCAGCCCGCGCTCTTCATCGGCCAGCGCGCGACCCGTTATCGTCTGCACGTCCTCATCCGTTAAAGGGTTGAGCACAAGGACGCGGCAGCGTGAAAGCAGCGCGCCCGTCACTTCAAATGAAGGGTTCTCCGTCGTTGCCCCGATCAGCGTCACGGTCCCGCCTTCGACAGCCGGCAGGAGCGCGTCCTGCTGCGCTTTGTTGAACCGGTGAATCTCATCTATAAAGAGCACCGTGCGCTCGCCGGCCCCCCTTTTCTCTCTCGCTTCGCTGATCGCAGCGCGCAGGTCTTTGACCCCGGAGAAGACCGCGGAGAGGGCGACAAAGCGCGCGCCACTTTTTTCCGCAAGAAGACGGGCGAGCGTCGTCTTACCTGTACCGGGTGCGCCCCACAGGATGAGCGAAGGCAGCGACCCGGCGCCTTCAATCAGGCGGCGCAGCACTCTCCCTTCGCCCACCAGATGACTCTGGCCGACGAATTCTGCAAGCGTGCGCGGTCGCATCCGGTCGGCGAGTGGCCCGGCAAGGTCTGCTACGCGCCCCGGTTCGGCTTCAGAGAAAAGGTTTTTCGTTGTACGGCGCACCACCATCACCCCATAGCTTTTTGATGCCGCCTGAATAAGCGCAGTATCATGAGCGGCTTTGTCGAGCAGCATCAGAATATTTATGGTAGCAAAACTACCTGTGAGCTTAGCACAATCCGGCAGTAGGGTGGGACGCCGGGGCGTACTCTTCTCGAGCTAAATATCTTGGACGGAACGTTATATCGTGATTCTTCGTATACCGAGGCGAGCGCGCCGGTCAGACCCGGGTAGCCACGAGCACCGGCGCAAGAAAGAGTCAGGATTTGGGAGGTTCACAAGATGAATAACGCATTAAGAATAGTTGGAATCATACTCCTTTGTTTGTTCATACTCGTCGTTGGCGTGCCGCTCGTGCTCGTCGCCGCCGGGATTACGCTCCACCTTGTCGGCTTCGTCTTTAGCCTCGCCGTCGGTCTCATCAAGCTGGCTGTCGTCATTGCCGTCGTCTATTTGGTGCTTGTCGGCATACGCGCTGTCTTACGTTAATCGAGAGCGTGAAGTTGATGCACCCGGCTGCCTCCTTACGCAGCCGGGTGCAATTTTTTATGCAATATCATCGACAATTTAACCAAAAATGGATAAGTTTCGCCTCCAAATATCAAGCGTGAATGGGCTATTCCCGCCCAAAAACCGAGCTGTTGCATTCATAGAGACTGAGGTGGTCTAATTTAACCGGACACGATCCTCTCGCTAGAATACGGGCATGAG
>CAYLJO010000318.1:0-5714 GCA_964383905.1 uncultured Blastocatellaceae bacterium | reverse complement strand
GCCATGCCGATGTCGAAGCCTCGGCGGAAGTGACCAGTCGGTTGTTGGTTGCGGAGTTCTACAGTCAGAGGGTCCTGATTGGCGATAGCTTCTCCCCTGGTGGCAAGATCGTTCAACTGGTCGTTCCACTGGATCGTGCGGCACTGGGCTTCGAGGCCAGGCGCAGCGGGTGAGTTTCGCGCGCGAGCGTCTTGTGCACGGTCGCAGATCGACTGGGGCGGGCCAGGCGTCGCGTCGGACGTTGTGTCGGGCGGCGGTGCCTCGACCCTGCCGAGGGTTTTGACAGGTGGTGGCTCACCAGCGGCACCGGCGGCGCGACACCTTTCTTCGAGTGCGGGCGCGGTCGGTGAGTTTCGCGCGCGAGCTGCGCGCGCCATCTGGCAGATGGTGAGCGGCGGGGCTGGCGTCGCGCCGGGCGTCGGCGGCGGCGCTTTGGTCCTGCCGAGGACGCTGACCGGTTTCGGCGGCAACTTTGCCTCGTCACAGATGAGGCCCACTGCATCCAGCCATTTACCAGACCGCCCGTTGATGCCGACGGCGAACGTGGCGAGGTTGTCCCGGCTGACCGGGCAGATACTTGTGCCTCTGATTTCATTCTCCCTGTTCTTAGGCGCCTCGAACGTCTTCACCACCGGGTCGTAGGCGCTAGAGTACCGGGGATCGAACCACCGGTTATCGTTTCGAAACTGTGTCGGTAACCTGCTGCCGTCTAGGTACTCGCAAAGCAGAGTGATGCGATTGACGATCACCGTATCCACTCCTTCGGCTTCCACGTAGACAGCCGACACGATTGGCGTGTTGCTCGGGCAGACGAGAAACTTAATGTCACCGCCGGTGCCTCCGTACCAACCCGTGGCCGCCGTCGCGTCACCATTCACACCGTACGTCACGACTTCGTATTCGTAACCGTTCTCGTGCACCTTGTTCACATATACGGCTGGCGTGCGACACAGCGGACGGATCGCATCAACGTCGTCGCCGGCGCGCAATTCGAAGCCGCCCAAAAGCTGACCGGGCGGGCAGCGGGCAACGAACTGACCGCCCCCCGATCCACCGACGGGCGGAATGATGCGATCCTGAGCTTGCGCGGAAAGAAGGAAGAGTACCATCGTCGCCGGCACGCCAATGACACCCCAACGGAACTGTCCCGCCGGAGAACCCGCAGTAGATGTAGCGCAAACTGTTAGTTGGCGATTGCCTGCCCTGCAAAGACCGCAAGCTGTTAGCTTGCGCCACAACCATGCCAACGTTGTGAATTTTCTTAGGTGTTTGGTCATCACTACTCCTTCATCTTGTGGCGACGCGGCGCGCTCGCCAAGTCCGGCTAAAATCAACTCGCACCTCGCGTCTGACCGCCTGACAGAGGCCACAATGAGGGCATCGCTCAGGGCTTTTTAATCGTTTGCGGCCTCTCACCAGCGGCACCGGCGGCGCGGCACCTTTCTTCGAGTGCGGGCGCGGTCGGTGAGTTTCGTGCGCGAGCTTCGCGCGCCAGGTCGCAGATCGATTTGGGCGGGCCAGGCGTCGTGCCGGGCGTCGGCGGCGACTTGACCCTGCCGAGAGTTTTGACCACAGGCCTTTCAGTCTTCAGTGCGCTGCTGGTTGTGCCGGTGTTCTCTGAATTGCCTGAGTTGCCCGTGAAACGAGGCGTCAACTCTGGCTCGCCACAGATGAGGCCCACTGCGTCCAGCCAGACACCAGAGCGCCCGTTGATGCCAACGGCCACGAGTCCAGCAGGGCAGCGCTGCGTATCGCTCTCCTCCGCGGAAAAGGGTGCAAGGAGACCGCTGCCGTTATTACCTCCCGAACCGTCGAAGCTTGCGGCCGCAACCTGGCTTGGCTCTTGAGTTGGGCTGGCGGTGCCGCAGAACAGATGAATCCCGTCGACAATTTCGGTACGGCCTACCGCGTAGACATACATACCTGTCACAATTGGGGCGTTGCTCGAGCAGACGAGTCTCCGCATCCGCAGGCCGCCATTCCCGCCGAACCATATCCCTCCAGGCTCGAGTGGCCCTACCGCAGCTGGCCCGAAGGCGGTGACGCAAAGCGGACGGATCGCATCAACGTCATCTCCGGTCCGAAGCTCGACGCCGGCTAGGAGCTGGCCTTGCGGACAGCGGGCAGTGAACTGACCACCTCCAGGGCCACCAATCAGCGGCAATGCTGCGTCGTCCCTGACCGTTGTCGTGGTGAAGCTATCGGTGTCCTGATAGGTGCGCCGCCCGCTCCCGGCTGGGGCGGAGACGGAGATGATGTAGTGGTAGGTCGCGCCCGGCTCCAGGACGTCGTCGCTGAGGCTGGAGAAGGCGCTCGCAAACGTGTATTGGCCCTTGGCCTTCTCTGCGGCGCTCACCGTATTGGGACCGGCGAACCCGCCACCCACCTGATTGTCGCCGAAGGACCACTCGCCGTTCTTCATGATGGGCTCTCCTCGTCCAATCGCCACAAAAGGCACCTGGTTGGGCGGGCCGTTAAACTTGATGACGACACGGCGCGGGCCGGGCGACACCTGCACGTTGCGGATGTTGAGTAAATTGACTAGTACATCACCGCGCGGGTTTTTCTGGTCGACGGTATCGCTGAGAATGCGGCGGCCACTGCCGCTTCCAGGTGGTGGCGGGTTGCCCTGCACGGCGGTGACAGTGAGACTTGTGATGACTTTGGGCGTGCCCGCTTGTCCTTCATAGATCATCATACGGAAGGTGTAGCTGCTGCCGAGTTTGATCGTCGCCGGCTTGCTGCTATCAGCACCTCTGGCGAACTCACTCCACTGCCCGTTGTCAACGGAGAGATAGATTTCGCTGTAGGTGTAGTCGGGCGCGGCCTTCCAGGTGATGGTCGTGGTGGCGGAGGCTTGGCCGTTAGGAACCACGACTGGATTGGAAGCAGCGGTAATCGTCTGTTGAGCCTGCGCGGAAAGAACGAAGAACAACATCGCCGCCGGCACGCCGATGGCAACTTGCCACGTTGTGAATTTTCTTGTTAGGTGTTTCATATCTTTACTCCTCTGAAACTGTCTCTGAACTTGTCCGAGAAACTTCACAGTTCATCATGTGACCCGTTTAGAAGCGGGCTGCCGCCCGATTGGTCGGGCTTAGCCCGGCTCTAGACAATCGGAAATTATTGGCGACAAACAAAAAGTTTGTCGGACGGTCAAGCCGCAAACTTAACGCAATGGAGGCGGCGCGTAGATCATCTCGAAGACCAACGTGACGCGCGGCTGCGCCTCGGTCAGAGTCACAGTGCCGTTTTCCTCCTGAATCCGGCGCTGTTGGCCTGTTGGTGGCTGCGCGTCGCTTCCGCCTTCCCAAGCTGCGGTCGCCCAAAATGGATCATTCGTCACATTCGCCAGCACCCTGATCTCCTGATGAAGCGGCAGGTCGTTGAAGACGAAGTTGCAAACGTAATAGCCATCTGCTTCCGTCATCTTGAAATCTGTGTCGCTCATGCGGAACTGACGTCGCGGACGGCCGGGCAAAATCTGATAGGCGGAAACCGAAAACCCGCCACACGAAGAGGGGCCGGGCGCGAAAACATTTGAGCTGTTTCGGTATCCGTATTCTTTCCGGTACTTGACCTGCACAAGAATCGAATTGAGCACAGGCACATTGGTTCGCTTCGGGTCTGTGATTGTTGAAGACCGCGGGTTCAAGACTCCTCGCGAGCGCGGGTCTTGCTCTTTGATTGTTGAAGACCGCGGGTTCAAAGCTCCGATCAAGCTCGGGTCTTTCTCTTTGACAGTTTCGCGCGGCACGACGCGAAGCGGGACTTTCTCGCCGGCGGCACCAGCGGCGCGGCACCTTTCTTCGAGTGCGGGCGCGGTCGGTGAGTTTCGTGCGCGAGCTTCGCGCGCGCGCTCGCAGAGCGAGACAGGTGGGCCAGGCGTCGGTGCCGCCCCTTTGACTCTGCCGAGAGTTTTGACCGACTCAGTCGGCTGGCCGCAGATAAGGCCCACGGCATCGAGCCATTTGCCGGATCGCCCGTTGATGCCGACGGCTACCGGGTCAGCAAGGCAGCGCTGCGTATCTTCGCCTGCCGCAGCGTAACGACCCCCGAATAGTCCCACGGTACTGCGGCCTCCGGAACCGTCGAACTTTGCGGACGGGACCTCGCTCGGCTCTTGATTTGGGCTGGCGATGCCGCAGAACAGATGAATGTGATTGACAATTACCGTATCCACGCCACCATACCCGACGTACATACCTGTCACGATTGGTGTTTCCTTCGGGCAGACAAGTTGCCGCGGGCTGCCCCCATCCCCTCCGGACCAAATCCCTCCGGCCACGGGTGGCCCGACATCGGTTGGCGCATAGGCCGTGACGCAAATTGGCCGGATGGCATCAACGTCATCTCCCGTCCGAAGTTCCAAGCCGGTCAAAAGCTGGCCTTGCGGGCAGCGGTTAATAAACTGGCCGCCTCCATCACCTCCAATGGGTGGCTGGATAAAGTCCCTTTGCGCCTGCGCCGAGAGAGCGAAGAACAAGATCGCCGCCGGCACGTAGATCAAGCGACTTAGCCATGGCAACGGCCATCGCGCGCATTTCACGGTTAGGTATTTCATCAATCTCCTCCTTCATTTGGCGCCTGTTGGCTTCGGTGCCATTCTTTTCATGTCTTGCTTCTCATCCTTAATGGTTGTTCTCAATTTCCTCACTTGGATCCCTGGATGTAGTTCGGGATCGGAAAAGGTGACTTCGCGCTGCGCGGATACACTTGCGCGAAGCCCGTGTTGGCATTAAGTGCTCCGACATCAACCAAAACTCCTCCGGCGGAGCTTCGGGCGATTTAGGCGTCAGCGTTGGCTCGCCACAGGTGAGACCTACCGCGTCCAGCCAAACACCAGAACGTCCGGTGATGCCGACCGCCACAAGACCAGAGGGCAGTTCTGCTTACCGCCGCCAGACTTTACAATGCGGAGCGGCATGCGTATTACATTCTCACCTTGGCGGTATTGAATATCTGCTTTGCCTTTGCGGGTGCGTCCTTGACGCCCGAGAAGACGATGGTCACCAGATCATCGCCCGTCCGAATCCACAGCGTGGGACCAACTGCCGCCGCTTCGTCGCCGATTCCTTCGTAGGGGTTGCTGATGCCCGGCTCGACCTTTCCCATCGCCCCCATAGCTTTCAGCGCCATCTCTCCCTCGCCCCGCTCAACCGTGAACTCCACGTAAGGACTGATCCCCGATGCTGCTTTGTAAATGCACTCGGTCTTGCCATTGGAATGATCGTTTGCCTGCGCGACAACGTCTGCGCCAAGTATCCGCGACATCTCCGCCTGCGTCACGAGCGCACAGGCCTTAAGACTCTCGCGTGCTGGTGTCGTGTTAACTGCCGGAGCTGCGACCGATTGAGTCTCTGTCGCAGAGCTAGAGCCCGCCACAGAGTTTGACCGATCCGTCTGTGAGCACCCTTGCAGCGCCAGCAGAATCAGCAGCGTCAGCGAAAACCAGATAACTTTCATAGCTTGATTAACCCCAAGGAGTAGCGAAAAGATCCTCAATTAACTTAAAATCTCTTTCTAAGTATGCTACGGTCTGGGGTTTACCTGGCTGAGTGGCGGGGGCCACCCCACAAGACAGATAAACATCGGCTGGTCCATAGGCAGTGACGCAAAGCGGCAAGATCGCGTCCACGTCATCGCCGGTCCAAAGCTGAAAGCCGGTTAAGAGATGGCCTCCTGGGCAGTAGGCAACGAAATAGCCACCTCCG
>CAYLJO010000317.1:0-5717 GCA_964383905.1 uncultured Blastocatellaceae bacterium | reverse complement strand
AACGCCCGGATCACCAGCGCGACTAAAGATAATAAGGATCACTCAACTCTGACTCGCGTCTGGTGCATCCATAGTTAGCTTGCGTGCGGCTTAACCCATCTGCCTTTGCTGCTTCTGCCACAACCCCCAGATCTCTTTCGCAATTGCCTCGTAGTTTTCCTCCATGAGGCCCATTGACGAACACGGCACGACCGCTTACTTCAATTCCCGGTACGGCCCACAGACGAAGGTCGGGAAGACGCTGGGCAATACAAAGCCGGGCGACGGTGCACTGTTCCACGGGCGCGGGTACGTCCAACTGACGGGGCGAAGAAATTATGCCAAAGCGAAAAACTTAACCGGGGTTGATTTGCTGTCTGAGCCGGACCGCGCGAAGGAACCGGAGTTGGCATACCGGATCGCCATTCAGGGGATGAAGGATGGTTGGTTCACTGGTAAAAAGCTCAGCCAATTCATTAAAGATGGTGTGCCGCCCGACTACGAGAACGCCCGCACGATCATCAATGATCATGACAAAGCTCAGACTATTGCCGACATCGCTCGGCGATTTAATGAGACTCTGCTCGCCGCCGTGAAATGAGTGGCGCCTAGTTTTGTCCCAATTATGGGGTTGCAAAAGCAACCAGTGAAGAATGACAAAGAAGTGGATCATGTCACAATAGCCGCTGAACTTAAGCATCAATTGCCAATCTCAAACGCATACCAATAGGAGGCCGAAATATGAAGATCTTTGAAGCTAGCGGTGCTACAACTTCACCGGATCGATTAGCGAACATCGAACTTACATTTGGCGGGCCAGTCGATCATGTGGCTCTGTCTGGATTCGACAATGACATGCTACGTACGAATAAATTTCATTTTGAGAAGACACCCGACAGGGGACAACTTTCACCGTCAAGCTACCCGCCTGACGATTCAGGCGACTGTTGACACGTAAGAAATAAGGCGTAGAATCTCTGAACTCCCGTAGGGTGAGCCCTGCGAAATGAGAGAGGCCGCCGCGCATTACTCGTGCGCGGCGGCCTTGTCGTTTGCGTTTAGTTCAGAGGCCCAGGCTACGCAGACACTCCTTCATTACCTTCGCCCCGTCGTAACAGGAGATTGATCGTCCTCAGAAGCGCGGCGGGGTCTATGGGCTTGGTGAGATACCCGCTGCACCCGGCGCTGATGGCTTCGGTGCGATACTCCAGCCTGTCGTAAGCCGAGACGATAAGGATCATCGTCTCCGCCGCAGAGATGTGCTCCCTGATCTCGGTGACGGCGGACAGCCCGTCCGTGCCCGGCAGCCCCAAATCCATGAGGACTAACTCGGGGCGTTCGCTCACCGCCACACCGACCGCCTCCCGCCCGTCCGCCGCTTCCAAAACCCCGTAGCCGTTGGCTTCTAGCAACTGCCTGAGCATGCTTCGGAGATCGTCGCTGTCCTCGGCGATCAAAATAGTCGGCAACTGAGTGTCCTCGCTTCCCACCTGGTTAACCTGATCTTTCAGCCCATTGTGCGGTCGGCGTGAGGGCTTTGTGTATACGTCATTACTTGCCGCGCTGGACGAGGCTCGCGGCGACGGCGACCAGTTCCGCCATCTCGACCGGCTTCGGGACGTGCATCTGGTAGCCGGCCCTGAGCGCCTGAAGCCGATCCTCCGTGCGCGCGTAAGCCGTCAGCGCGATGGCCGGCACCTTGCGCCCGCTATCTGCGGGAAGTTCGCGCACGCGCCGTATCAGGTCGTACCCATCCTCGTCAGGCATCCCGATGTCACTGATCAGTAAGTCGAGCGCGCCGCCACTTATTGCCACGAGCGCTTCGGCCGCAGAGCTGGCGGCAGTCACTTCCGCGCCGCACTGCCCGAGCCCGGCCTTCAGCAACTCGCGCGTGTCCGGCTCGTCGTCAACCACCAGCACCCTCAGCCCGTCGAGCCTGTCGGCGCAGTCGAAAGAAGGCATGGTATCTCTTGCCGCGGGGTGGACGCGCACGCCCTCGACGGCGGCTTGATAAACGGGGGCGACCGGCAGCAGCACCGTGAAGGTCGCGCCTTGCCCTTCGCCCGGGCTCTCGGCCCTGACGGTCCCGCCGTGGAGTTCGACCAGGTGGCGGACGATGGCGAGGCCGAGGCCCATCCCGCCCTGTTGCCGAGTCGTGCGCTGGTCGGCTTGGCGGAAGCGGTCGAAGACGTGCGGCAAAAACTCCGGCGCAATCCCGATGCCAGTGTCGCTGACGGTGATCTCCACGTGCGAGTTCACCCGCTCCATTCTGATCTGCACGCGACCGCCTTTGGGCGTGAACTTGATGGCGTTCGACAAGAGATTCCAGACCACCTGTTGCAGCCGGGCGGGGTCGCCGGTAACAGAGACCACGCCCGTGTCCATGATCCTCTGCACACGCACGCCCTTCGCCTCCGCCGCGGGCCTCACCGCCTCGATGGCCGACTCGATGAAGGAGTTCGGGTCGACGGGCCGCACGTCGATGCGAAGTTTACCCGTGATGATGCGCGAGACGTCCAGGAGGTCGTCGATGAGTTGCGCCTGCGACCGCGCGTTGCGCTCGATGGTCTCCAGCGCCTTGGCCGGGTCGCCGCCCGCGAACTGCCCCGTGCGCAGCATGTGCGCCCAGCCGAGGATGGCCGTCAAAGGCGTCCTGAGCTCGTGCGAGACCGTGGCGAGGAACTCGTCTTTGAGTCGATTTGATTCCCGCGCCTCACGGTACAGGCGCTCCTTCTCCGCGGCGGACTGTTCGGCCTCGGCGCGAGCGCGCTGCGCGGCCTCGTACAGCCTGGCGTTATCCATCGCGACCGCCGCCTGCGCGGCCAGCCCCTCGACGATGCGCGCCGCCCGCTCGGTGAAGACTCCCTCTTCGGGGTGGCCGAAGAAGAGGCCGCCCAGCACCTCGCCCGAGCGCGAGACGACGGGGACGGCCAGGTAGCTCACGACCGGCCAGTGGCCTTCGGGCATCACGTAGTAAGGCGAGTTCTTGCCGTAGCGCGGGTCTTTCCTCACGTCCGGGATGAGCACGGTGCCCTCGCCGCGGAAGGTCGGGCCGAAGATATCGGTGTTGCGCGGCATGGGGAAGTGCGAGAAGGCCTCGCGGGGCACGCCCGAGAGCGTGTAGAGCATGCAAGACTCACCGCGCTCGTCCAGGATGTTGTAGAAGAAGGAGCCGAAGCGCGCGTCGCAGACCTCGGTGGCCGCGTCGGTGACGGCCTGCACGAGCTTGTGGAGGTCGAGCTCGCCGGCGAGCGTCAGGCCGAGGCTGTTGACGGTCTCAATGATCTCGGACTGCTCCCTCATCTCCTCCTCTGCCCGCTTGCGCTCAGTCACATCACGCGTGATCTCTAGGATGGACCTGACTTGGCCCTGCAGGTCGCGCACGGTCGCCCAGCGGCTATCGACGGTGATCTGCGCGCCGTCCTTACGCGTGTGCCGCAGCTCACCCTCCCAGTAGCCCTCGCGCCGCAGACTTTCGTAAATTTCCGGCAGCGGGATGGGCGTGATAGTCTGCAGCAACTCGTGTGGCGAGCGCCCGAGCGCCTCCTCCTGCGTGTAGCCGTAGGTGCGCTCCGCGCCCCGGTTCCAGAGCGTAATGGTATTCGACGAATCGCGCAGGAAGATAGCGTCGTAGGCCAGCTCGATGACCTCCGACTGCTCGCGCAGCGTGACCTCAGCGCGCCTGCTCTCGGTGATGTCGCGGGCGATCTTTGAGGCCCCGATGATCGTGCCGTCCGGCCCACGGATGGGCGAGACCGTGAGCGAAATGTCGATGAGCGTCCCGTCCTTGCGCACGCGCACGGTCTGGTAGTGCTCGATGCGCTCGCCCGCACGAAGGCGGGCTAGGATGGCTGGCTCCTCGTCCGGGTGGTCCTCAGGGATCAGCATCGTCACAGGGCGCCCAACCGCCTCCTCCGCCGTGTAGCCGAAGATGCGCTCGGCCCCCTTGTTCCAACTCGTGATGATGCCGTCGAGCGTCTTGCTGATGATGGCGTCCTCCGCCGAATCGATGATGGCGGACAGCCAATGTGGGGCCAGCTCGCCGCTTAGCAAAGCGGCGCGTCGGCCTTCCGTTCTTTTATTGTCAGGCAGATCTGCCGGCGGAGGCCCGCTTGTCATAGACACACTTATCAGTAAATAGAAGTTAGGATGGGGGAATTTTAGGGGAACTAACGGACTATACCAAGTCCGCCCCGATAGTACCATGGCTCGGCCTTGCTTCGGGCGGATTTCCGTGGCGAGCAAGTCGGATATTGGTCACGAGCGTAATGCGATAACTGACCGCCCTGCGCGAGGCAGACCGCGAAAGCGTCAGTCATAAAGACTATAAAAGTCAGCGGTTTCATGTCTCATCACTACGATCAACTGCCAGCGACTGCCTCGTAATTTCGATATTCTGCTCTTGTCAAAATCAGCGCTTGCAGTCTGCCATAGAAGTATTGTCTCTCGCTCAACCACAGATCTACAAATCACCTCGCGGATTACGTACATCAAGCCCTTAGTAGCTTCTTCTTCATTACATGCTACGGTTACCCAATCAGGGTTAACTACAAAATCATCAAGCTCACAGGATTCTACGTATGAAGCATTTGCATTGATCAAGGTTCAGAGTAATCAGGATACTCATGCCGAATTGCTTTTTCGATTCTATGACGACAATAACGAACAGACTGGCACAAGCCGAGCGGGTACGGCTCTCTTTGAGCCAGAAGTTGCCCAGAGGGTGAGAAGTTTATCCTTGATTGTTGATTCAGGTAGCCCGCAGCCCAAACGAGTTCGGATTGATGTCACTGGATATGCTGAACATTGAATTTCAAAAAAATAATTTGACGTAGAGTAATTTCCGCAGAACAGAGCATTTTGGGCAGTGCTGGGTAGTGGAGTAGTGAAGCGCACACTACGTAGCCCGAACCTGCGACCTCCGACGTGACAGGCCAGAGTTTTTGCGCCGTCTATCAATAACTTACCTTTACTCGCAACAGTTAGGTGCGACACAGGACGACACGAAACACCGTCCTGTGTCCGCACCTTCTACTGGCACACCCACTGCTGGGCTTGTGCTTGCCGTGGTTCTCCCACCAGTAGTCCAGAAGCGCGCTTGCTCCGCTTCGCTCCTCGGCTCTTTCAACCACTCGCGCACGTCCGGCAGCTTCTCCGGCTCGTTCCACGCTTCCGCGGGACTGGCGTCCATTAATTCAGACTCCTTTAGCTTGACGCTAACGCTGGCTTCATCGTCCGCCGGCTTCGGCGGCAGACTCGAGGTGTGCGAGCACGAAGTTGCGCGACGGCAGCCCCTCCCAAACCGCGAGCGCCCCACCTTCGACCGCCGCGGCGACGATGAGACGCGGCTCGCCGCGCAGTCGCTCCAGCCAGGCCGCGGCGCCGGCCCTGAATAACCCGGCGCCGCGATGACTCACGTCCGTCATCGCGGCGCCGACCCGCACACTGCCCCGCGCCCAGTCTCCGAGGACGAGCACGAACCCGCCGCCCCGCGCATCGTCTTATGCCGAGTGAAAGCGGACGCTCCCGCCGGACGGCACGGCGACCGAGACGACCGGGCACGGCCGCGGGGAGAACCGTTCGGCGAGAAGCCCGTCGAGCGCCGCCGCACGCCTCTTGACGACAATGTAGATCGCGGGCATGCCCACGGCGAAGAACAGCGCGAACAAGATGACGATGGGGCATCGGCTTCACCCCCTCAAGCTTTCAACTGCTGTTGTGTCTCGAAGTCTGCCGCG
>CAYLJO010000316.1:0-5718 GCA_964383905.1 uncultured Blastocatellaceae bacterium | reverse complement strand
TAAAAACATGAACTACGATATGTCTCTACTTCATATGTCTACCGCTTTACTGCTGCTCTTCTCCAATTGCTTCCTCGCCTTATCCGCCAGGTATCGCCACGGTCTGCGTCGGACAGGGCGGCGGGACGGCCGCCCTTCTGGTCTCACAAGGTACGCGAGGTAAGCGCTTCGCTTTGCCTGAAGCCAGGTTCAGTTTTGTCCCGCTTTCGAAGGGAAGCAACGCCATCCCTAAAGAGTCAGATAGGGCGGAGTTGGACCGGTTAGGTTTGATCATAGCCGAAGCGTTTCACGTCACCACGGGACAACCAAGAGATAAGATCCGTGAAGACATGGATGGCAAATTAAGTCTGGACGCGAAGGGCGCAGTTGTGTATGGCCTGGTTGACGCTGTGATTGATAAGCAAAAAGGAGGAGGCCCCTAGTCGCTCAACCGGACGCGAGCTGAAGCACCACTTTTTCGACGGTTTGCCGCGCCGGCTAGCACCGCACATCAGACATCTTTATTAAGACAGACCGGAGCCGCGTATGAAAAGTAGAGTTTTCCAGATCAACATCAAGCCTCAGACAGGCTACGAACGAGGGTTACCCAAATCACCAGTCAGCTTTGCCCGGGTAACGAAGAATGGGCTGGAAGGCGATTACAATAGGTACCGAACCGAAGAGCTGGCAAGTGATCCTGACCAGGCGGTATTGATCTTCACACTGGAAATGATCAGGGAGTTGAACGATGAAGGGTGGCCTATCCGGCCCGGTGATATTGGCGAAAATATCACCATGGAAGGGTTAGATTACGGGTTACTGAGCCCTGGAAATGTCTATGAGATCGGCGACGCGATCGTAGAGATAACTAAGCCGTGCGCTCCGTGTCGCAACTTAGCAATTCTGCCTTACGTGGGTGCCGGGAAGCAAAAGGAGTTTATCGGCACGCTGGTGGGTCGACGGGGGTGGTACGCAAGAGTAGTCAGAGAAGGAATGATCAGTCAGGGCGACATGATTGAAAATACCACGCGGTAGGAGCATGAGATCAGATTCGGCATGCATCTTCTGCCGGATAATCGAGCGCCCCGCCGAAGCCAGTATCGTGCAGGAAGATGGCGGGATCATGGCCTTCATGAACATTAGGCCCGTTAACCTCGCCGAATTTCTCATCATCGCTAAAGAGCGTATTGTTCGCCACCGTCCGGCGCCACTGTAGAGGCTATGGATTACGTCTTGAGAAAAGCAACGCTTGAAGATAGACCTGCCCTCGCGCGGCTCATCGTCGAATCGGCGCGCGGGCTGAGCCGGGAGGATTACTCTGATGAGCAGATCGAGGCGGCGATCGAAACCGTCTTCGGGGTCGATTCCCTCCTCATCCTCGATGGCACCTACTTCGTCGTCGAGCTTGATGGCAAATTGGTTGGGTGTGAAGGATGGAGCAAGAGGAGAACCCTCTTTGGCGGAGACCAGTATCGTCAACGCGAGTCGGATATGCTTGAGCCGGCCGGGAACCGGCGAAGATTCGAGCCTTCTTTGTCCACCCACGTTGGGCGCGCCGGGGGATCGGCCGGGCGATCCTGAACAGGTGTGAATCCGAGGTGCTGGCCAATGGTTATCGATCACTAGAGCTGATGGCGACGCTCCCGGGAATGAAAATGTACCGGGCACTGGGGTATGTTGGAGGCGAGCGCGTGGCATACGAGGTTGGTAACGGCGTGAGCATTGATTTCGTACCGATGAAGAAAGATCTGGTGTGAAGGTATCAGATAACGATCCGGCACCGGACATTAGCTCGGAGCGTACGCGCGAATCGGCTTGCGCCCTAAAGGTCAGTAAGATGAGCCGCCGCTCTGGCCGGACAGTTAGACGCCTGCGGGTGCCGAACTTGCGCCGCATGTTATTCATTTAGTGTTGAGGGCACAAAGTAACCTATGGTTCATCACTCGAAGAAAGACTTATGGCTCGTGTCACTGGTCTGGGCGGCCGTCCTGCTGCCGCTGGTCTTTGGGGTCTACAATATAACTGCCCCAGGCGGTAATCCCCAGACGGGCCGGACCCTGATTTTCGTCGCCACTTTTACCGGCGCCCTTGTTCTGTGGCTCACCTACCCGCTCTACTACGAAATCACGCCCTCCCACCTGATTGTTCGCTGTGGCATCCTGGTGCGTAAAAAAATAGCACTCGCTTCGATCGAGGGGGTGCGCCCGACGAGGAATCCGCTGAGCGCTCCGGCATGGTCACTCGACAGGCTGCAGGTCTCTTACAGGAACGGCGGCGGAATAACTTTCGTGCTGATCTCGCCTGAAGATAAGATGCAGTTCATGCGCGAGCTTTGCGACGCAGGGGTAGGTTTAGAGATGCGGGGCGGGCGGCTAGTCCGCGGATCGTAGCATGCTTGAGCTTTCCAGATCGGATGATTTTGATCCGCACAAAATGCTGGAAGATCTCTCTTCTATCGGCGTTGCTTCGGTCAAGATTCTTAATGAAGACTTGAGAAGTTCTCTCCTCGAGGAGGCAGAAAGCTATACTTACAAACCGGAAGATGAGATTGTCGGCAGCGGGGATCGAATTGTCAGACAGCAGATGGGATCATTCGGTGAGTTTTGGATGGAAGCAAATACCTTCTCCTGAGGGACGCCTTTCATGCTCTGCTCGAAGGATCTTTAGCAGCCGTCGAGGCCTTTCCGTTTACCACACCCCTGATCTTTAATTCGCTAATGCTTCAGAAATATGAGAAGGGTTCTCTCAGCATTACCCCACACAGGGATGGTTTAAGCTTTATCAATTTGATATGTGTCCTTAATATCAGAGGCGGCGGAAGATTCTTCATCTGCTCTGACAGATGGGGGAGAGATGCCAGGGAGATCAGGAGCTTTCCCGGGAGCGTTGTCCTACTAAGGGCGCCGTCATTTCGGGGCGCGAAAGACAGATCATTTCATTATGTCACTGATATTGAAGAGACGAGATACACATTTGGATTAAGGCAAAAGCGCGGTAATCAAGCTTAAAACGGCGAAAAATGTGGCCTCACACAACTTTGGCACTGTTTGGCAAACTGGCTCAGACGGAGTAGACTAAACGCGACATTGGTTTCCGAAGTGAAACAAGCAAGAAGCGCATATTGCTGCCGGCTAAGCTTTCGCGATTAGCCACGGGCTGTTTACCCGACAGGTTGGGAGGCGACCTTCCAGGAATTTAAGATTCGCGCGTACCCCGCATGAGTGTCTTGAACCGTAAAGGTTAGAGGTTACATTAGCAAAGGTGCACTGGTGAACGATATGGATCAGACCACATCCCGTACGACAAAAGAACAACTCGCAGAGTGGATCGAAGCAGGCTTGGCCCATCATGGTGAAGTCAGAGAGGATCACGAATATCCACTGAACAGGCCTTATCACCCAACCGAGTATCGCTGTTGCGCCCTGGGATTAGCGGTCGTCGGTAAGCTCGGAAGCCCGGAGAAGGCCTATCATGCCTTACGTGAGCGTCTGGAGTCACCACAGGACTACCTGGACGCTTTTGCGACGCTACTGGATATTCCGCGGGAGCGAGCCGAAGTAATTGACCAGGAACATTGTGAGCGAAAACTATCGGCCAGGAAGATAGCCGACCGGCTGCGCAAGCGGACCATCTAAATTTATGAGCCCCGGCTGCAGCTAAAAGCTGTCGGCCGTGATTTCATTTTTCAATTAGGCCCCGGGAAAATCGAAAACCTCACGCCTCACAGCGGGCAGATTCGTTATAACGCGTCGCCGCTCACTCCCGACGTGAAGACACTGCTGCTGACTTCAAATGAGAAAGGCGGCTACCAGAATGTCGCCCTGCCCGACGTGGCCACTAATAGGCGCCTTCCTGAAGGAACCTAGCTCACCTCTTTAATATCCACTTTCGCCACTTGCTGAGGCGCGAACAGCTCATTGCTAATGCGGTAGGCCCGCATAATATCTGATAGCGTGATCACCCCGAGCAGCTCGGAAGGGTCCTCCCGGCTCACTACGGGCAGCATCCGCACGTCGCGCTCGCCGAGCTTTCGCAGCGCTCTGTCCAGTGAATGATCCGGGTGTACGTGCGTAATTCTTTGCGTCGTACCGATCGCCCCGAGCGCAATCCCCGACCGATATTTGCCCATCGCGTCCTCGATATCGCCGACCGTAATGATCCCGGTGAGCTTGCCTCTATAATCAACCAGTGGGAACGACTTGATCTCACCCCAGTGCACCTTCCGCTTGAAATCGAGTTTTCCCACCTGCGCAAATGTTGTCCCCCGATTTTGCTCCAGCAACTCGACCGCTTGCTCCAGCGACCAGCCGGCGTTGAGCGTCACCACCCGTCTGGTCATCGCGTCAGCCACGGTCAGGCCGCGCGCACCAGACGATTCGGTATGAGGCAGGTGAATGCCGTCCTGCTCAGTCAGCGCCTCATAGATCGAGCGGTGGTAGAGCAAGCGCGAGACCGAGTAGCTTGTAATATTGGCGATCATCAAGGGCAGGATGACATCGTACTGCCGGGTCATCTCAAAGATGATCAGGATCGAGGTAATCGGGGCGCGGATAAAGCCTGCCGTGAGCGCACCCATGCCGACCAAAGCATACGCGCCCGGCGTGGCTGTGTGGGCCGGGAAATAGGTGTGAGCCACAGCACCAATGGCGCCGCCCACCATCGAGCCGATATAGAGGGAAGGACCGAAGACCCCGCCGGACGCGCCCGTCCCGTACGAGATGGTGGTAGAGACAAGCTTGGCCATGGCGAAAAACAGCAGCAGCTTGACCGGGAATTGATTGGCGAGCGCCTCGCGCACTGTAAAATAACCGACGCCTAAGATGCGGGGCGTGAAGAAAAAAGCCAGGAGCCCGACGGCAAGCCCACCCAGCGCGGTCTTCACATACGCGGGGATAAAGAGGTCGCGCCGCATGAGATTGCGAAACTCGACCACACTGTGAATGAAAAGGACGGAGACGACGGCCGCGACCACGCCGACCAGCGCATAAATCAGCAGCTCCCAGGCGCTCACCAAAGAATAAGCCGGCGTGGCAAAGATCGGATTGTTCTCTAGAATCGAATGCTCGACCACATCGGCCGTGACCGCTGCCAGGATGATGGCGCCTAAAGTGCGAACATTCAGGTCACCGATGATCTCTTCCATCGTAAAGGTTACGGCGGCAATCGGGGTGTTGAAGGCGGCGGCCAACCCGGCCGCCGCCCCCAACGGCACGAGGTCCTTGGTCTTCTCACGCGAGAGCCTCAGAACTCGCCCGACGAAGGAGGCGACCCCGGCACAAATTTGAATAGTCGGTCCCTCGCGCCCCACCGAGCTTCCGGTCCCGATGCACAATGCGCCGGCCACGATCTTGCCGAGGATGTTTTTCAGCGGGATGCGGCCATGATGCACGAGGAGCGAAACCCTCACCTGTGGCACACCGCTACCGCGTGCCGCCGGCGTGACTCTCATGATCAGTCCGGCGAGCAATGCGCCGATCATTGGGAGGATAATGATTAATGGGTGCAGTACCGTCAGGCTGTCAGCGTCCGCAGTGCCAAAGCTGAGGCGGACGAAACTGCGCAACAAGAGGTGAAAGCCAACTGCAATCAGGCCACAGAGTGCGCCAATGACAATAGAGAGGAAGAAGAAGATTCGGTTCTCTGACAGGCCTAACCGATTGTAGAAGCGAATCAGTCTGATCTGTAACCGGAGCCAGGTTTTGCGCTGCATAAATTTAGTCTCCACGGCGCACCTGTTTA
>CAYLJO010000315.1:0-5750 GCA_964383905.1 uncultured Blastocatellaceae bacterium | reverse complement strand
TGGCCGGCTTAGCTAATGTCTTACTTCCTCCGGGCTTCAGCGTCCTCTTCTTCGCCACTCGCCAGCTTCTGCTGTCGGAGCGCCGCCGCGCCCAGCAATCCACCCATCCCCATCGACTCGACCGCCGTGCTCGGCACGAGCATCAGCGCGCCCTTCTCCTTTAAGCCTTCATACAGCATGTTCATCGCGCGCAGGTGAAGCGCCGTCGGGTTGTCTTGGTAAGACTCGGCCGCTTTATCGAAAAGATGGGCGATCTCAACCTCGGCCTGGCCGAGAATAATGCGCGCCTGCTTCTCGCGGGCGGCTTGCGCCTCGCGCGACATGGCGTCTTGCAACGAGGCGGGGATCACCACATCGCGCATTTCCACCGACTGGACCGTCACGCCCCACGGGTTCGAGCGTTCGTCTATTAACTTTTGCAGCTCCTCTTCGATCTTCTCGCGGCCGCGTAGGAGGTCGGTCAATGAGGTTCTGCCGATGATGTCGCGCAGCGCCGTTTGGGCCGCCCAGCTCACAGCCTGGGGATAGTTCTGTACTTCGAGCGCCGCCTTTTCGGGGTCGTAAACCATCCAGAAGAGCACCGCGTCGACATTGACCGGCACGGTGTCTGAGGTCAAAGTCTCTTCGGCGGCGAAGGCGGTGGTAATGATCCGTTGGTCCACCCATGACGAGATCGAGTCAATAAACGGCGCGATCCAGAAAAGTCCGGGCCCCCTGAGACCCACGTAGCGACCGAGCCGCAGTACGACCGCCCGCTCCCATTGCTTGGCGACCTTCGGCGATTGCGCCCCGAACAGTCCGAGCAGCAAGCCGACAATTATCCCAAAGGGGCTGCCGCTCAGCAGCGTCAGCAAAAGACCAAGCACGAGCGGCGACAGAAACACCGCCGTTGCAACGATGTTGAGGCGCGGCGTGTTCGGCGCCGGCAGGTTGCTCCTTGTTTGCGCTAAATCCGTGATGCTAGCCATACTTTTTAATCTCCTTCTTGCGCCTGCTTTCGAGATGATTGATCACATCGTCCAGCGAAAAGCCGTAGACTCCCGCCTCGGCGATGAAACGATCCGCCATCTCACTCAATTCGCGGTCGCGGTCGCGGCGCGTGACCGCTTCAAACTGGCGCGCGCACACAAATGTTCCGACCCCCCGCCGCGTCTCGACCACCCCGGCACGTTCAAGTTCGGCGTAGACCTTGGCGACCGTATTGGCGTTGATCCGCAGGTCGACCGCCAGTTGACGGACGGTCGGTAATTGATCGCCGATACGCAACCGACCCGTGGCGATCGCGAACCGGATCGCCCGCTCCAGTTGCGCGTAGAGCGGCGTCGGGTGCGCGGGGTTGATGTGGAACATCTCGCTCATTTCACTATTGTATTACGACAATAGTACAACAAAAGTTCGGAAATCAACAGGTAAATTTTGCCGCGCCAGCGCCTTGAACGAACGCGTGCGTTGCGCCATTATTGAAGCACGAGGAATATTGTTTATGGCCGACAGGGCACGGCGTCTGCCGGAGAACATTGAGGGCGACTTTTTCGTTGACGCGACCTGCATTGATTGCGACGCCTGCCGCCAGCTCGCGCCCGACTCATTTCGCGACTACGGCGAGCAGTCAATTGTCTATCATCAACCCGCCACGGCGGAAGAGGTGCGGCGCGCGTTGATGGCGCTCGTCGCCTGCCCGACCGGTTCCATCGGCGCGACCCCGAACTACAACAAGCGCATCGGCATTGATGCCTTCCCCACACTGGTCGCCGATGATGTCTATTTCTGCGGCTTCACCTCGGAATCAAGTTTCGGCGCATGGAGCTACCTGATCGTGCGTCCTCAAGAAAAGGGTGGCAATGTGCTGGTCGACTCGCCGCGCTTTTCAGGCCCGCTCGTCAAGCGCATGGCCGCGATGGGCGGTGTTCGCACGATTTTTCTGACGCACCGTGACGACATCGCCGATCATGCCTCTTTCGCCAAAAAGTTCGGGGCCACGCGCATCATGCACAGGGACGACGGCGCGGCGCGACTGGGGCTGGAGCGCGTCATCGAAGGCGAAGAAGAGGTGCGCCTCGACGAAGACATACTCTTGATCCCCGTGCCCGGACACACGCGCGGCCACGTGGTCATGCTTTACAAAAACAGGTTCCTCTTCACCGGCGATCACCTCGCGTGGTCGCCCGCGCGGGAAACATTAACCGCCTTCCGCAGCGTCGCATGGTACTCATGGGCCGAACAGACCCGCTCGATGGCGAAGCTATTGAATTACAGCTTTGAGTGGGTGCTACCCGGCCACGGGCGCATTCACCACGACACGAAGGAAGCGATGCGCGCACACCTCCGGCGTTGCATCGAGTGGATGAAGGCGACGCGTTAAAAGGTCGTGCCGCTAACATCAGGTCTGATCAGGATGGGTGCGCGTGCGGTTTCGCGCCCGTTTTGTTATGGTAGTCAGTAGTCAGTAATCAGTATTCAGCAATCAAATCCTGGTTGATTACTGGCGATTGATTGCTTTGACCAATGAACCCCGAACGCATACGGAACTTTTCGATCATCGCGCATATTGACCACGGCAAGTCCACGCTGGCGGATCGGTTGCTCGAACAGACGGGCGCGCTCACCGAGCGCGAGATGTCGGCGCAGGTCCTGGACAACATGGACCTGGAGCGCGAGCGCGGCATTACGATCAAAGCGCACGCCGTGCGGCTCGATTACAAGTCCCGCAGTGGCGAGGCGTATGTGCTCAACCTGATTGACACGCCGGGTCACGTGGATTTCAGTTACGAGGTCTCGCGCTCGCTCTCCGCGTGCGAGGGGGCCCTGCTCGTCGTTGACGCCTCGCAGGGGGTCGAGGCGCAGACGCTCGCCAACACCTACCTCGCGATTGAGAATAATCTGGAGTTGATTCCGGTCATCAACAAGATCGATCTGCCGGGCGCGGAGCCCGATAAAGCCATCGAGCAGATCGAGCAGGTGATCGGCCTCGGGACACACAACGCGGTGCTGACAAGCGCCAAAACCGGTATCGGCGTTGACGAAGTGCTGGAAGCCATCGTGCGCGATGTGCCGCCGCCAAAGGGCGAGAGGGACGCGCCGCTCAAGGCCCTGATCTTTGACTCATGGTACGACTCCTACAGGGGCGTGATTGTCCTGTTCCGCGTGATAGACGGGACGATCACGCCGGGGATGAAGATCCGCTTCTACAACACCGGGCGCGACTACCAGGTTGAAACGCTCGGCGTCAACCGCCCGCGCCCGACTCCGATTGACCGGCTGGGCGTCGGCGAGGTCGGCTTTCTCACCGCGTCCATCAAAGAGGTCGCCGACGTTCAGATCGGCGATACGATCACCGAGGCGGCGCGCCCGACCAAAGAACCTTTCCCGGGCTTTCAGGAGATCAAGCCGATGGTCTTCGCGGGGCTTTACCCGGTGGACACAAATCAGTATGAGGAGTTGCGTGACGCCCTCGACAAGTTGCGCTTAAACGACGCCTCCTTCTTCTACGAGCCGGAATCTTCGACGGCGCTCGGCTTCGGTTTTCGCTGCGGATTCCTGGGGCTGCTGCATATGGAGATCGTACAGGAGCGTCTCGAGCGTGAGTTCAACCTCGACCTGATTACGACGGCCCCCGGGGTGCGCTACCGGGTGACGACGACGGACGGCGAGGTCATCGAGATTGATTCGCCGGCGAAGATGCCCGACCCGGGCCACATCGCCAGGATCGAAGAGCCGATCATCCTCGCCACGATTCTCAGCTCGGATGAATACCTAGGCGGCATCCTCCCTTTGCTGGAGGAAAAGCGCGGCATCCAGAAGAAGTTTGAGTACATCGCCGCGAACCGCGTGATGCTCACGTACGAGCTGCCCCTGAACGAGATCGTGCTGGACTTTTACGACCGCCTGAAATCCGTCTCGCGCGGCTACGCCTCGCTCGACTACAATTTCGCCGGCTACTGGGAGAGTGATCTGGTCAAGCTCGATATTCTCGTCGCCGGGGAGCCCGTCGACGCGCTCTCGCTCATCCTTCATCGTCAAACGGCGCAGGCCAAAGGTCGCGCCCTGACGGAAAAGATGAAGCAGCTTATCCCGCGCCAGCTCTTTGAAGTGCCGATCCAGGCGGCCATCGGCAATAAGGTCATCGCGCGCGAGACCGTCAAGGCTCTCGGTAAAAACGTCATCGCCAAGTGCTACGGCGGCGACATCACGCGCAAGCGCAAACTGCTTGAGAAGCAGAAGGAAGGCAAGAAGCGGATGAAGAAGGTGGGCCGCGTCGAGATTCCGCAGGAGGCTTTCCTCGCCGTACTCAAGGTGAACGAGTAAATATCATCTAACCTCAAGCTGAATCTGAATAATGCACGTCACGCGGGTCGAACTCGAAAACATCAAATCTTACGAGCACGCCGAATTCCAGTTCGAGCGCGGCACGACTGCGATTACGGGCGAGAACGGTGCGGGTAAAACCACGATCCTCGAAGCCATTGCGTGGGCGCTCTTCGACACGCTCGAATACAGCAAAGAGGATTTCCTCCGGCGCGGCGCGAAAAAGGGTTCGGTGCGTGTCGCGTTTGAAAGCGACATAGACGAGCGGCAGTACACCGTCTATCGCGACACGGGGCAGGGCTACTACGTTTACGACAACGGCCTGGGCATACGTATCGCGGAGAGGAGGACGGATGTCTCCAACACCCTCCGCAAGCTTCTGGGCATCGAGCCGGGTACAGATTTGAAGTCCCTGTTCAGTTCCGCCATCGGCGTTCCGCAGGGCACCTTCACCTCCGACTTCCTACGCCCGGCAGGCCAGCGCAAAGCCGCCTTCGACCGTCTCCTGAAGGTTGAAGAGTACCGCGAGGGGGCGGAGCGTCTCCGGGACACCGTCAACTTGATCCGCGAGCGAACGGCGGAGGTACGCGGGCATATCAGCGGGGCGGAAGGCCAGCTTGCGCGCTACGACGAGCTGGTTGAAGAGCACAAGGCGGTGGCGGCACGCGCCCGCGAACTCGAAGCCGCGCTCGCCCGGTTACAGAAAGAGATCAAACAGGGAGAGCGGGCTGTAAGTGAGCTCGACCAGGCGGAAGTGCGCATGAACGAAACACGCTCGCGCGCAGACCGCCTCGAAGTCGAACGCGACGCGGCCGTGCGCCGCTTGCAGGACGTACGCAACGAGCGCGATGCCGCCGCGGCCGCGCTCGGCCGCCGGCGCGCGGTCGAAGGTGATTACAAGTCGCACCTGGCGGCGTTTGATCTCTTACGCGGTTTGGAGACTGAGCGGACAAAGCGTGACGCCCTGCGCGCTAAAGCGGAGAACGTCACGCGGCGACTGGTCTCTGCAAAAGGCGAGGTGCGCCGGCTCGAAGATGCGCTCGACCGCGCCCTGCAAGCGGGCGCGTCCGCGGCCGCCCTTGGGCCGGAGATCGACGCGCAGGAAGAGTTAGAGCGGGAGCGCGAGCGGCTGCGCGACTTGCGCGCTCGCGCTCTCAGCGCACGCGAGCGGCTCGCCCAGCTCGACGTAGAGCTCCAGGGCCTGCGCACACAGCATGCGCAGACGCAGAAGCGCATTAAGGAGGCTGAAGCGGGGCGGGGCGCGCAGGAACGTGCCGAGCAGTTGGAAAGCGAACGCCTGCAGATCGAGACCGCCTTGAGCGATGCGGAGAAAGCGGCGACCAGCTACAAACACCTTTCGAGCCAGCGCAAAGATGTCCTGCGCGAAGTCGAGCGGCTGCGGCGCGATGCCTCCGCCCACGAAAAGGAGATTTCCGAGCTCGAAA
>CAYLJO010000314.1:0-5750 GCA_964383905.1 uncultured Blastocatellaceae bacterium | reverse complement strand
GAATACTGCTGGACGAGCGAAACCGCCGCCGCACCACTAAGGCCGGTTGGAACCGCCACTACTTCTTCGCCTTCTTCGCGTGACGCTTCGGCCGCTTACGGGCTGGCGTGCGCGCGTTTTTCAGCGCGATCGCGAGGGCTTGTTTTCGAGCCTTCTTCTTGCCGAACTTCTTCTTCGTCTTGGCGTACTGCTTACCATGACGAAGCTCATGCATCGACGTACTTACGGGAGCGCCTGGACGTAACGGCACGGCATCACCGCGCCATCATTGACCGTCGCTTACGACGGGGGTGTTGATTGAAACGTCGGTCTGCGTTGCGCTCATGTCCGGCGAGTCGGTCGAAGGCGTACCGCCCAGGACGTTTTCCGCAAGCAGTTGCACCGCCGAAGCAATGTCCGAGAGGTTTTGCTTCGTCACCGGATCGCCGCCGGCCGAAAGCCGCTGCTGGACCGTGGTCGCAAGGTCGAGCGCCTGCTGCGCGAGTGAAGACATTATTCGTCCTCGTCCTCATGCACGCCGCGCTTGCGGTTGTTCTCGCGCCACAGCTCGTTCGGGTCGCTCCAGCGCCCGATGCTGCGGATACCTTGCTGCTCGCCGCCGTCGTTGCGCGATTGATAACCCTCGGGGTTGAACGTGTGGATGTTGCGTGTCATCTCTACGGTCGATGGGTCGGCAAAGCGAAGAGAGCCGGACGGACGCGGGTCCGGCTCGGACTCTGGGAACATGAAGAAAACGCCGCGTCGTTTAGCCACAGCTTTACACCTCGATAATGTCGAGCGCGTTGAGGTATTCGCGGTCGATCGGCTCGAGCACCGCACGCTGCGTCACGCGCACGAACTCAAGGAATCCGTGCGGGTTGTTGCGTTCGGTCGTCTCGCCGTCATCGGTTACGCGAAAGACGGGGTTGTAGCGTTGCCGCCAAGACACCGCGAAGCGATTCTCTTCGTCCGCCTTGATGAGCGGATCGAACTTCTCTTCATCGCGCGACTTGATGCCCGCATACCCTTGCATGCGGTCATAGTTGCCGAGGTAGAGATCCCACGTTCCATCGGGAATCTCAACCGCGATCGGCTTGTCGTCTTTACTCTTGGCCGGCGGAATGATACGCGAGCCGCCTCCGGGGATACGAAGCGCAAACGCGACCGGGAACACCTCGGTCTTGTAGCGGTTCATATCCTTGCCTTTTTCGACTTGGCGCGTCAACGTATCGACGTTGTAGACTTTCGCGAGTTCCTTGTCCGCGATGATCGCCTCTTCCGCACCGTGCAGTTCGGAGACGGGGATCACGACGCGCTTCCATGCGCGAGTTGCCGAGTGGTTCACGACGTAGATGCGGGCGGGCGGAATACGATAGTTCGAGGGAACAGAGAAATTCTCGCCGCGGCCAGTTCCGAGCGGATGCTGCGAGAGGTCTGCGAGCGTAGCTTGCGCGAGGGCTCTCGCATAATCGCTCTTGGGCTGCGTGCCGGGATAATCCAACCCCATCGGGTTACTCATGCTGAAACTCCTCTGCGGCGGGTGGGCTCACACTGAGCCGCCGCCGCATAGATAAGAGTGATTGAATCGGTGGCTTAGAAGCCGCCGACGTAGACGTTCGTGAGAACCGGAACCGAGGTGCTGGCCGCGACGTTACCCGCTGCGATCGCGACGACACTACCCGCTGCAGGGCTTGCACCCGCATACGTGAGGTTGCCCGCGCCGTCCGCAGAAAGCGGCATACCAGCGGAGATCGCGGTCGCGTTGACCGTCGTGTTGATGAACGCCGAAACCGGGCCTTCAATGACGACTTGCGCGCGAGCGTTCGACGTCGCGGCGATGTTGCCGTTGACCGAACTCGTAGCGGGACCGGCTTGCGTCGGATCGCCTTGTTTGTACACGACGCCGAACGTGCCTGACCCGAGCGACTGCGACTTGATGCTGCTGAGCTTCCAGCCCGCGCCAAACGCCGTATTGTACGGGTCCCACACCAGGAGCTTACCAGCCGGTGCCGGCGTGCCTTGCGTCACGCCTTGCGTGATGAGCGTTGGTGCCGTGATGTCGAGAACTTCACGGACGATCTGCTCGATGTACGGGGCCGAGATGCCGGGGTTCGTCGTTGTTCCGCTGACTTGTACACCCGCGCCGCCCGGTTGGAGATTCGTCAGTGAAGACGGATTCGCACTCGCCGTGCTGACTTGATACAGTTGACGAAGCGACATGGCCTACTTGCCCTTCCAGAGTTCGTTGTAGTTGTCGTGCAGCGGAATGCCGCCGCCTTCGAACGTGTTGGCCGTGGGCGAGTGGATCGTTTTGTGATCCTCGCTGCCGTAATGGGAGTCGATGCCCATGTTGATGGGATTGTCCCAGTGATTTTCCGGGTAATCCGGGCCGACCGATTTCCCCGAACGAACGCCGGGGTTTCCAGGCCGACTGCGCTGAACTGACATGTCCTGTGGTTCCTTTCTGCTACATCAGCCTTTAGAGGTTGTTGAGGTCGTTGATCGGGCCGTACAGGCCGTTGAGGCGCGGATTGTCCGACGCGCACGCAAGACCGACGACATAGCGGCAGGTCTTCTCGAGCACGTTCGGCGTGTCGATCCACGGAATGTAGTCGAAGCCTTTTTCGCCCATGTAGCGGTACTTCGTGTGATTCGCGTTCACGAAGAACATGTTGTAGCCGAGGCTCGCACCGTTCGTCACCGTGTCGAAGTGGTTATCACCGACGAACATGGACGAGAAGAGGTGCGGGTTGGCGGTGTACGGGTTGGCCGAATCACCGGGGCTCACGCGAATCTGCGAGTCGAGCGTGAAAATGTAGGACGACACCATTTGCTGATGGCCCATGATGTTCGTCGGAGCTGCATCACCGACGACGCACGCCGTGTAGTTGCGAAGGATCTTCGCACGCGAGGCATCGTTCGAGGCTGAGCCGACGCCGCTGTTGGCGAGGATGATCGCTTGGCCTTGCCAGTTCGCGAACGATCCGGTACCAAGGCGCGCCATGTTACCGTAGACGTTGTACGTCGTACCGTTGTCGCACGCTTCGAAGACACCGACGAGCGGCTGACCATGAAGCGTCGAGGGGCCTTTGGTCTGCGAGCAAGTGTCTTGCCCGAGGATGTCCGTGGCCGAACCGATCGCCGTTTCGACTTGTGACGTGAGATTGTCCACGCGCATGTTGGGCCCGCGAACGAGTTTCACGGAGATGTAGTCGAGCGAGACGGCTGTCTGATACCACGACCACGGGAAGGACGCAACGCTGTAGAGCGACTGCGGGCCGGACGCGAGCACGTCGTACTGACCGAAGCTCTGCGCGGTGTTGTTCTTGTTGGTGAGAATCGGAAGCGACAAGAAGCGGCCTTCATCGTGCCGCTGCGCTTTCTCCCACATGATGTTGACGACGCGATTGCCGATGAACGTGGCATCGCTGACGTACGGAGCAAACGATTCTGCGAGAACCGCAGATTGATCGTCGTATCCGCCTAGTCCCGAAGGCATAAAAGCAATACTCCAATGCAAGAAACGCAAAAGTGATCTGCGCCTCAGTGGATTGCCGGAGTGCCGCTTCGCCTTGGAGGTCCGTCGCCGGGGTGCTCACGCTACGCGGGTCGTCAGTGTCCGAGGCAAAAGTGGACGTTGGGGTGGGCCGAAACCGTCCTAGTCCACGTTTGCCCGCACTATACGAAGCGTGCGCTTCCTCGTCAAGAGGCGCGAACGCGGCCCGTCGCTACGAGCCATTGGTAGTTCTCGCGCATGAACTGGTCCGGGGGCTTCATTGAACCGTCCGGGTTGCGCGTTGAAGGTGGCGGCGGCGGCGGGGTTGGCACCGTCTGCGCGGTTGCTCCACCACCAGCGGGTTGCGCCAGTTGAGAAGCCTGCTGGCGGGCAAGCTCAATCTGCCGTTGGTCCATCTGCTGAATCGCTTGCGCGGCCGGCGAAGCGGTCGCCGCTAGGCGCTCGGCTTCGAGATTCTGCCATTGCTGGCCGCCGAAGACGATCGCGGCGCGCAGGTCGTAGACGTCGGCGTACCCGTAGTCCTTCGTAGTCTGCAACGCCCGGACCCAAGCGGGGTCATTGGGACCGAGCTCCGTTTTGAAGACGCCGGGGAAGGCGCGGGCGAGGTCTTCGTGCGCGCCCTGCATCTTATTGGCCCGCTCGATATTGTCGCGCATGGCCGCCGCTTGCCGGTCGCGCTCGGCCGCCTCGCGCTGTTCTGCGGTCTGGAACCGTTGCTCGTACTGCTGCAGACGCTGCTCGTACTGTGTGAGGAGCGGACGCACTTGCTCCGCGATGTACGGGTCCGTGATCCCAAGGTCTTCGATGCTCGGCGTCGGCGTGGTCGTTTGCGGAGCGCCCAGCGCAGCGGCCTCGCGTGCCGCCTGCTCGATGAGCGGCCGGCCGCTCAGTGCGCGCTCGTAGCCCTTCGCAACGTAGTCGCCGTAGGCTTGGTCCGTGAGCGCCCGCTGAATGAGCGGAAGGATCTGCCGGATACGGCCATCCTGTAAGAGCGGTTCGATAACCGGAGCAGCTTCGCCCCAGCGTGCGCGGGTGCGATCGTAGTCCGCTCGCCGCGGGAATGCCCGCTTCATTATTTGCGCGTACTGCTTGGGCACGCGAACGGGAATCTTGATGTCCGGGAAATCGGGTTCTTCGACCTCGATTTCGTCAAAGTCCGCGAAGGCGTCGGCCACTTGCGCGGCGGCGGCTTCGGCGGCTTGCGTTCCGGCTTGCGCCTGCACCGGCTCTGCGGCCGGTTGCGGCGGCGCGCTCGCGGCGGCCTGTGCCGCTTGCGTAGCCTGCGGGGCTTGAAGGGAGCCGTCTTGCGGCTGCTGACCTTGAGGGATCGCGACTTGCCCGGCTTCGAAGCCAGGGACTGCGGGGGGTTCGGTGGTCTTGCCTTGCGTAAATGAGGGGACCTCGGCCGAATCCGGTTTGGGAAGTTTACCGTCTGCGATGGCCTGGTCGATCAGCGTTCGAGCGTGATCCTGCACGCTCGGGAGGGTCTTCTCAGTCGCCATGATCTTCTTTCTTGTCAAGTAAATAGCCCCCGGTGTTCAGGCACCGGGGGCAAGAGTGTCCGCGAAGGGGATTAACCCTTCTTGGCGCGTTTACGGCTGGACTTGCGACCAGACTTCTTCACCGCCTTCGCTTTCTTGTGAGCGGCGATGTGTCCGGCCATGCCCTTTTTGCCCTTTTTAGAGCGGCGTGCGACGCGAGCCATTTTACTTCCCTCCTTTCATTACCATCGGATTACGACTCTTCCGAGTCTGCGCTGGCCGAAGGCTGAGCATCAGCATCGGCCGCCGGCGGTGAACCGACTGCGCTTTCCGCCGTACTCGTCATGGACGACGCGCTTGCGCCCGCCGTGCCTTTCGTGTACGCCGAAACCAGTTTTTCGAGCGTGTTCGTCACGCTCTGCAGAACGGCAACGACTTTCTCGGCCTTCTGCATGTCTGCCGCGCGCATCGCTGTCTTGAGCGCACGCACGGCTAAATCAACGGACTGCCATCCAGGCGGCATCGTCGCCGGAAGATCGGCAAGCATCCCCGCGAACGGCGAAGCTGCTGGGCCGAGTCCACCCATGCCCGGGGGCGGTGGAGGCGGCATTGCTGCCGCTGGAGGCGGAATCGGGGGCATCGCGCCGGGTGGCGGTTGTATCGGTGGACGCGCGGCACCAAGGCCCGCGCTCCCCGCTGCACTTGGCGGCGGGAATGCCACTAGATATTGCCTCCGCTAATACGGCCCAGCATGCGCTTTCTATACCATGCCG
>CAYLJO010000313.1:0-5760 GCA_964383905.1 uncultured Blastocatellaceae bacterium | reverse complement strand
AGCTTACGGGTTTAATCCGGCGACATCCGGGTCGAGAGCTCGATATAGTAGCGATGCGTGCCCACAGGCCCTTTGCTCAAATGAGTATGACCTCTCCTTTATTGCTCCTACGGCCTGATGTGCCAGTCCTAGTGCCTCTCACTGACTATGCGGCTATCGAACGCGCTGGACCAAATCTTGAAAGCGTGGCTCGTCGCGGAGCTTGTCGTAGATTGGATTGACCTTGATTTCAAACGCGAATCGGTTGCGTTCCTCGACCGCTTGGGAGAGCCATATCAATGCTTTTTCATGATCATCTAAACATGTGTAGGCCGGCGTTCGAGATGTGCCGGAATTCATAACCCACCACGGCCGCCTTGCGCGCCCGCCAACAGTTGCGCGCCACCGCTCAAGTTGAACGTGAAGTTAAACTGCGAGGTGCTCGGAGCCGGCACCTGCCTCGCGAAGTAGAGGATCCCGCCGCTGAGATTGGCAAAAGGCTGCACTCGACTCCGCCTCCGGAAGATGAACTTGAATCCGACCGGAGAGATGCCTCCCCCATACACTGACCGGTGCTTCCGCTGCACGCTGACCGCCGAATCGACCTGCTGAACGACAAACTCCGGCTGGGAGACGACCACGGCGGGAAGCGCATCTATCGTATACTCGAAAGCCACTCCCCTCTTGGTGCCGAAGATGCGCCCATATCTGAGTGCGACGACTGTGAGTCTCGCGTCTACCACTCTGCCGAAGAGCGTCGGAGTATTGAGTGATGTGCCTCCTAACACCCCGAACTCATTGTCGCCACGCTTTAAGGTGAAAGAAGCCTTCCCGCCCTGATCTGATAAGTCGGTGACAGCGTTCCGTTTGAGATTCTGCGATGGGGCCGAGAAAGCGCCCGCCAGAATGATGATTGCGGCGCCCATCGCAATTGGTAGACTACCCCAAGGTTTCTTGATCTTTCCCTGTCCCATAGAGATTCTTATCGGTCACTGTGACGATCCTCTCAACACCTCGCAGTCGGTGACGGGATGTTGGCGGAAAGCGTCAGAATGGAGCATTCAGGTTAAGCTGAGCCTCTAGGTCGGCATCCGCAATCTCCCCGAGGTCGGGCTTGAGGAAGCTGTTGAAAATGGAGCGAGGCAAGGCTCAGGGTATTTCTGGTCCATGGCAGCCGTCAACAGCCATCTCTCCTCTCAGTCGGAAATTGGACGGATCCTGCGGGTGTAAGAGTTCACCCGAATCTAAAGAGAGCGCCAGTGAGACCAACCCACTGCGGCTACTTTGATACGCGCAGATTCGAGAAGTGCGACACCGTCCATGGCCCCACCCACCAGGCGATCACGCCCCGGCTCTGCCCGTGTTTCAGATCATTGAGGAGCAGCGACGGCTGCTCCGCTGGTGCCGTAAACTCCACCCCCAAAACAGTTTCAATAACCGGGGGATTGGTGAAGTTGGGTAGAATTCCAGTCTTCTTGCCGTGTGACAAGACGATACCTCAATAGTTATTCAATCAGGGATTAGCTTATTTGATGCATTAGGTAAGTAATTGGTTTCACCTTCGCTGGTGCCGTAACCATTACGGGCAGTGGGGATTATAAGCCTGCGGTCTTTCGTACGCCTCTGCATACAGCTAGCTACTAGAAAGCTAATTCGATCTTGGCTTAAATGATGAATATGCTGGCTCTTTGGTGGCGCGTTACAGCCAAAGCTAAAGTTATCATGCCTGGGGCATCATTCAAGGAAAATAAGGAAAGGGGGCAGGGTCTATTCATTCTCGAAGATTTAGCCCAACGGCTGCCAAGGATAATGCCGGACGCGCATGTGAACGATTACTCCCAGAGGGGAACTCATCTTCTCTTAGAAAGAGCGCTTTTACTCGATCTACTAGAGGGCGTGCCCTTAGACTCCGACTTTTTCTTAAGCGCGCGGTATCTGCGCCGGTACTCGCGTTGGTATCTCCGCTCGCGCTCCTGCTCTGGGTCACTCGATGCCTTCTTCAATCTATTCCGTCGCCGGATCATCTGGACGGTTGCGCATCGCTACAAAGGAACTCATTCGCTCACGCATCGTTCCGGTCTTAACCATTCGGCGCTCTTGCTCGGTCGGCGCGAGTGAACGGTATTCACGCCGCGTTGGAACAAAATTGTCGGATCGTCAGCGCCAATTCTTCACGCGCGGCCAGCCCGTTTGCAGATTCCACTTCGGGCCGCGGCAGAGCAGGACGGGTTGGTTCTCGTACCAGAGGGCGTAAGGTTTATCGAGCGTGGCCGCGACCTCGACGGACTCGAACTGTTTGCGCGCGTCCGCCTCGCCCGCGCCGACGAGGATCACAATCTCGCCCGTGTAGCCGCGCGGCCCCCACAGGAAATAGTTCTGGTGACCGCTGATGGCCTTCGGCAGCCCGTAGTGCGGCCCGAAGAAGTCAACCGCCGCCGCCTCTCCGTAGTTGTCGCAGAAGATCGCCGCCTTCGCCCGCTCGTCAGGCGGAAGCCGTTGATAGACGCGCGCGACCGCCTCGACCATCCCCGGCCAGGGGAATTCGTCCGCGTAGTATTGCGGCAGCGCCGCGCCGGCGAAGCTGCGCTCGCTGCGCGGTACTTCAAACGGCAGGTGCGACTGGTAGCGCAGGAAGTTGTCCACGGGCAGAACCGGCAGCACGAGCGGCAGCAGCGGGACGACTCCGGCCAGCAGCCACACGAAGCACACAGGCTTCAGCACGGCGCGAAGTTTCGGACGCGCTTTGAGACCGGAACTTGCGAGCAGACGCTCCGCCGCGACGCCGCCCGCCGCCAGCAGGATCGCGTAGGCGGGGGCGGAGTAGTAGTCCTTGCCGTGCGTGAAGAGGAAGAACGCGAGCGTGATGAGGAAAGCCCAGCCGAAGGCGCGGTAGGCCCTCGCCTCGCGCGCGAAGAGGTAGAAGAGCAGCCCGCCGAACCAGAAGGGTAAGCTTACAGGGTTCATCATCAGCGCCTGCTGCGCGAGGTACGCGCCGGGCGGCAGGACGACGTTCTTCCCCGTGGCGCTGATGTTGCGCATCAGCTCGAAGAAGGGCCAGTGATGTTGGAAGTTCCAGATCAGGTTGGGCAGAAAGATCAGGAGCGCGACGCCGCCTCCCGCCAGAAGCCAAGGGGTAAATAGCAGTCTGCGCTGCGGCGTCAGGAGCAGTCCGGCGACGAGCGCGAAGGCGAAGACGGCGACCGAGTATTTATTCTCAAGCCCGATACCAGCGATCAGGCCGAAGGCGAGCCACCATTTCGGGTTCTGCGTCTTGATGAGGCGCAAGGTGGCGTAGGCGCAGCCCATCCAGAAGAGGACTTCGAGCGCGTTCATGGCGAACTGGTGGTCTATGACCCACCAGACGCCGGGCGTGGCCGCGAGCGCGGCGGCGAGCACGGTTCCAAAACGCTTTGCTCCTAATTCACGCGCGAACGCCGCGATAAGGATTATGCGTCCAGTGCCGGCAAGCGCGGGCCAGAAGAGCAGCGCCGGGAGCGAAGTGCCGAGTGTGTGGCGGGCGAGCCACGCGAGCAGGGCGATGAGCGGCGGCTGATCGACGTAGCCGAAGTCCAGATGCTCCGAACAGGCCAAGTAGTAGAGCGCGTCGCGGAAGTAGCCGTAGCGCGTCGAGGTGGCGAGATGCAGCGCGAAATAGCCGAGCGCGATGGCGTAGGCCCAAGGCCACAGCGAGACGCGCGGGGAGGCAGCATCGGGCGGCGCGTTCGTCATCATGGGTCTTGTGCTGATAGGCATTGAAGCATAGGTGAGTGTTATATAAGAGATGATGAGCGGATAGCTCATCAGCAGGTGGTCAGAGAGCAGGTTCGGAAAATGATTGAGATGACGAAAAGCTCGCGCGTCAACTTGAGGGGCAGAGATCCGAAAACGATCTTACTGCTACCTCGTGGCCAAGGTAAGTTGATTCTCTAATCAGTTGACCGCGTGACCTCTCCCCTGGGTAACAAATCCACCGACCAGGAACACAATACCAAGCAGTATGTGTACCGTGTGGTCCATGGTCCCCAATTCAAGCACGCCCGGCAAAAGTCTTAACAGGTGCGAGTCGGGAGACATACCGGGCAAAGTGGTCGTACCCTGTACCCCCGCCACGAAGCCAACCACGCCGAGGAGGAGGTATACAACTCCAAAAATTATGTCAAACATGCGCGCCCCGCCGAGCGTCCCGGCCAAGCCAAAATAGAGCGCGATTGCGCCGGAAATTAAGTGGACGAGATTATGAGTTCCGCTCAGGTGGGTTCCGAGAAAACCGGGGGCCAAAAAACCGACGATCCCGACCAGTATGAACACCACGCCGAGAATAGTAGCCAGAGTCTTTGCCATGCTCTCTTTATCTCCTTTCTGAGAAGAGGGTTAACAGCCATCGATCATCGAAGGCTTTCTCAAACCGTGTTTTTCAAACTATACAAGGTGGGCATAAAGTACTCTAATCAGTTGCCCCGGTGGCCGGGCAGACGCGGATTGATGTGTTCCGCGCGCAGCGGCTCTTCCAGGAGCCAATTATTCCGCAGATAAATCTGCGCCGCGCCCAAGTAGCTGGCCCCTCGGCGGTATATGTCGAACGCCTTCAATTCGCTGGCGGGGGAAAGAGTGCGCGTCGTTCATGATCCGTTCGCTCTCAAACATTGGGCCACTTGTTGCGCCATCAGCAACCCTTCTTCGACGGGGATAACGTAAGCGTGCAGGCGCGAGTCGTCCGTCGTGATCCGCCCCTCGCCTTTGATCGTCTGCTCGTTGCGCGCACTGTCGAGCGCGAGCCCGCACCAGCCGAACTCTTCCAGGGCGCGCGCCCGGACGTAGGGCGTGTCTTCGCCGATGCCGCCGCCGAAGACGACGGCTTGGGCGCCGCCCAGCGCCGCCAAATACGCGCCGATGTACTTGCGCAAATGGTAACAGAAGAGTTCCACCGCCAGGCGCACGCGCCCGTCCGTGTCGAGCAGCTTCATCAACTCGCGCGTGTCGTGTGAGCGGCCCGACACGCCCAACAGTCCCGACTCCTTATTCAACCATTCTTCGACGCGGTTGACCTTCACACCCTCTTTCCGCGCCAGGTGGCCGACGATGGCCGGATCGATGTCGCCGGAACGCATCTCCATCATCAATCCTTCGAGCGGCGTGAACCCCATCGAAGTGTCCACCGATCGGCTGCCCCGGACGGCGCAGGCCGAGCACCCGCTCTCCAAATGAAGTGTAATGATCGTCACGCGCTCAAGCGGTTGACCCGTGATCCGCGCGTAGCGCCGGGCGAGGTATTCGTGCGCACGATAGGGCCATAAACTGGTTAAATGTGAGTGTCCAACTCCACTTCAACCTGGTTAATGGCCGATGACAATTGTCAACCTCATCCTGAACCAAATGCCTGCGCTTAGTCAACCATAGCAGAAGTTCCTCGATACTTTGTTTGCCACCATCCTGGCCTTGCGCGGACATCTCAACTTTCGCAATCTCTCTCGCTACTGCGATTACTCCGAGCGCACGACGCGCGCGCCAGTTCCGCTCCTCCTTTGAGGGTCGAACGTCTCCGGGCGCGGCAAGTTGACGAAATCTCGCGCCGGGGCGCGAGTCGGGCTTCGGGCGCGTCGTGGCGGATCGGCGGGCGCTGCGGCATCGCTTCGATGATCCGCGCTGCCGTCTCTATCGGCGTGAATGGCTGCTCCTCCGGCGGGGGCGGCAAGTGCTTCTCTAAGCCTTCAGTCTGTTCGACATTGAACACGCGATAGTATCTGAGAAGTGACCTGCGCTCGTCGCTGCTCTCAGAGTGTC
>CAYLJO010000312.1:0-5797 GCA_964383905.1 uncultured Blastocatellaceae bacterium | reverse complement strand
CTTCTGTAATGGAGGGGAGAGGGGTTGAGCCACGAGGCAAGATCACTCCGCGCGCAAGCGAGCAGACTTCCATCAGGTATCTGATCACGAGAAAGAATGAGGAACCGACTGAGGGAGCAAAGCAGATGATGGCAGTGGAAGCACTCGCTGGTGCAGCTTCCCGCTGTAAAGCGAATCGGCCACAGGCGAGTATCGTGAAGGTAGCGAGGAGTTACCGCATCCTGTAAGAGGGGTGTTAGCAGATGCTTGAGCTGCTTGAGGGGAAACTTTCATGAGCAGTTCTGAGGGGAGGGGGGTGTCAGCAATGCCACCTCCTTACCCGACTAAAAGCGCCTGTTTATTTTACCCTCCGGGATATCGCGAAGAGCGGGAGGGGTTGACAAGCGTAACCGCCGCCTAAGTCACTTCTTCCAGAATCGTTCCAGAGAAGTTCAGGCAAGTGGGTTGATGAATGAGCAACCTGATCACACCACTGATTTAACCGGATGAGATTGTGAGGCCAAGTGTGTTTCGGCTAGAATAACTTCGTACAGTTACGATATAACAGTTCCCTCCCCCGGCAATCGCGCGGCGCATCTCCTTTTCGTTATTTGGCAGGTCCAATTCATTGGCCGGCGAACATCGAGATACCCGCGCGCGTATATATTTCACATGACGAAAGAACAGAACCGGAAGCCTGAGAAGAAACGCGAAGAAGCATTACCCGAACGACTCCTGCGTCGTGTGCTGGAGAACGTGGGCGATGTGGTTGATCGCAAACTGGGCCGCGCGACAGATACCCAAAGCGTTCTCACGACAACACGTCTGGTCGAAAGAATGAAGCGATTAATGGACGAACGCGTGCGTGACGAGGGGCCGAAAGGCCGAATCGCGCCCCACCTTTTAAAACTCAGGATTGAATGGGGAACGCACTCCGAAGCCCCGCCTGAAATTATCAAAGAGCTTGAGAACGAGGTACTCGTCGCCGCAATAGATCACATTAATGACAATCGCTACCGCACACTCGCGCCCGTGCGTATCGAAACCGAGATCGATATTTTTACGACGGGGGTCTCTGTCGACCCGACTTATGGAGAGTTCGAACAAGAACTCAAGGAACAGGACGAAGCCAAACGCCGTGCGGCCGAGCTCGGCACGCCCCTTATTCCCAAGGGGAAGTTGCGCGAGCCGGATGTCAAAATTACAGCGCGGGTCACACTGCCGCAGGGCGCGCGCCAAATACCACTTATTTTCAAACCAGGTGGCAAGAGATTGAGTGTCGGGCGGGCGACGGACAATGAGCTATGTTTGAATGACGCAAGCGTTTCTAAAATTCATGCGGCACTGATGCTGAATCGTGAGGGCACGCTTCTTGTCGCGGATACCGGCTCAACCAACGGAACATACGTCAACGGCCGCCGCATCGCTTATGGTGAAGCACGCCAAATTGAAGAGGGCGATGTCGTCGGCTTTGGTGATGTGGAAGTCCGTTTTCGCAAAGATCCTTCCTAATATGGCCTATTTAATATTTATTCAAGCAGCTAACGCGGTAAATAACGCAACCACCACAGCCACCCCTGAAAAGCAACCGGCGTTGCTGAGCCTTATTTATATGGGCGGGCTGGCACTGATCGCTCTGCTCCTGCTCATTTCACTGTGGCGCAACCGCCGCAAGCGTTCAGGGCTGGCAACTGTCGCCCCCGCCGACCTGCCGCAGGAGGTGAGGCAGCGTCTCGGCTCGACGACCACTAACAGGGGACTAAAATTCTTGCGCTTACTGTTCGTGGTGCTGGCGCTCGGCGTCTTCGGCTTCCACGTTTACTGGGCCGATTTCGCGGCGGAAAGGAACGAGCATTTCCAGGAGTTGACTTATAAGGATCTGCGTAACCGCCGCCTGTCGGAATCAACCCTCCGCGGCTGGATTCTTGACCGATCCGGGAAACTGGATAAGGCGATAGCACTTTATCATCGCGATGCGAGCGGCAACATCGTACGTGAGTACCCGATGGATACCGCCTTCGCCCACCTGCTTGGATCGGACCTTGGCGACCCGGGGCTTGAACGGGCATTGTTCGGCATCGAGAGCGGCTCAGTCCCGGACGCTTTACAGGTCGTCGAGGGCGCAAGCGTGACGCAGCGGGCCAACCGGGACGTTCGCCTGACCGTCGACCGGGATTTACAACAGGCCGCCGTCGATCAGCTCAAAGGGCGCTATGGCGCCGTGGTCGTACTCAATCCGCAAACGGGTGAACTCCTCGCAATGTACAGCAATCCCTCATATAGCTTGAGAGAGGTCCAGGACGAAGCGCAATGGATCAGGCTGGAAGCAGATAAACGGGATAACCCGCTCGTTAATCGGGCGCTCAGCGCCTATTACATCCCCGGCTCGACGTTCAAGACGGTGGTGATGATCGCGGCATTTCTGTCCGGCCTGCAAGACGAGGTGTTTGTAGACTACCCCGGGGGTTACGTTGCCGAAAGCGGCGCCAAGCCGATTGTCGACGACAACGGCTCGTGCGAACTTTGCGGGCGACTGAAAATCGATGAAGCTTATGAGGCTTCGATCAACCAGTATTTCGCGCAGATGGGGGTCAAGCTCGGCCCTGAAAGGCTGAAAAACGCCGCTAAGCTACTGGGAATCGGCACATACGACACGCCGGCTGAAGCGCTTCGCGGGCGTAAAGAACCCGAAATATGGAACGCGAGCACCTATGCGATCAAAAAAGCGCTGGCCCCGCGTGAAGCGACCATCGTGACCGGCCCGAGGCTGACCAGGTTTGACATAGCGCTCGAGGGCTACGGCCAGGGCTACGCCGGGCAGATGACGCCATTTCAGATGGCGCTCGCGGCATCCGCCATTGCCAACATGGAAGGCAAGCTGATGAAGCCGAAGATCGAATATGATCGTCAGCCAGAAGTTTTCAATCAGGTGATGCCACCACAAATCGCTGCCAGACTGCGGGAGATCATGGGACTCGTCACCGGCGGGCCGCACGGGACGGCGCGCGGCGTCTTCGCGCCGATTCAAGCGGCCGGCGTCAATACCGGCGGCAAAACCGGAACGGCACAAAAGGACGTGCCGGAATACGATCCCAAAACAGGCGAGCCGATCAGAGAGAAGAAGGTTGAGCGTGATCGCAAAGGTAATATTATCCGCGAGTATTATGTGGATGTGATCTCCCCCCAGAAGCGCATTGATAGCTGGTTTCTCTGCATCGCCCCGCTCGAGCACCCGCAGGTTGCGATGGCTGTAATCATCGAAGGCGGCGGTTACGGCTCTAGAGCGGCAGCACCGATCGCCGCCGCGCTGGTCTTGAAAGCCAGAGACCTCGGACTGCTTGGTGACACGGTGCCGCGGGATCAAAATCCTAATCCGGCGCAACCCGTCAGCAGCCCGAAAAAGGCACGGCCGAAACAGACTGCTCAACAATGAAGGTCAGAGGAGGTTGATTTGAAATGATGATCAAGTCCTGTGACGTGCCGGTTCGGAATCCTGGGGACGAATTTTTTTGATAATCGACTATGAAAAATCGCGCATCATCTCATCTTTTCGTACTGTTACTGATCGTTGGTTTTGAGGTCGTCGGCTATTACGCCATCCATCGCGCCGCCTTGATTCGCGGCTATGAGACATCCTGGGTCGGCGGTGTACGTGACCTTTTAATGTATGTGCCGATCGCCATCCTTGTCCTCTGGTTGTCACGTGTGATGAAATTTGCCGGCAACTGGACGCTGTTTACGACGGCCATACTTCTCTTCTCCATCGGCATGCTGATGCAGTATCGTCTCTACAGCGACCCTGAATACAACGCGAAAAACAAGGCCGAGGCGCGCGCTAAAAAGACCGAGGTCCTGCGGATGCGTTACATCAATGAGAATTATGATGCCGGAAAGAAACAGATTATGGGTCTTCCGCCGACACCGCCGCAGCCCGCTAATTTGGACCAGGAGACGGTTGTGAAGGCAAGCTACTCGGTCGGCAGAGCGATTGCGGCCAGCTATACGTGGATTCCCATTCTCGCTTTCCTCGCTTTCGCCATCGCATTCTGGTTCTGTGTCCGTGACGATAAGCTTCTCTGGCTCCAGCGACACAGTTTTGTGATTGTGCTCGTGACGCTGGTTCCACTCGCCGCAGCGATCGCCACCTCACGTGGGGGCAAAGCCGGCGGCAACATGACGCCGTGGGAGCCGGCAAAGATCGCCTTCCTGGTTGGGTTTGCTGGCGTCCTGACGGCTCGCTACAAGGAGTTGGGGCGCACCTACTGGGGCGTACCGCGCGCGCGCGATGTGGTACCGCTGCTAGTGATGGCGATTGTGCCGTTCATCCCGTTCCTGGCGCTCAAGGACTTCGGCCAATCGCTACTTTTTCTCGGCGTCTACGCTCTGCTCTACATGATCGCCGTGCCACGCTGGCCACAGATCCTCTTGTTTGTCGGCTCAGTCATTCTCGTCGCGGGCGTCCTCGTCGTCGGCGCACTTCCGCAGGACATTCAGGAAAAGGTGCCTTTCCTACCGACAATCGCGCGCCCGGTCGCGGACGCGCTCCACCCGCGCATTCGGCAACGCTTCCATTTGTGGCTGGATGGTTTCGATCCTCCCGCGCCGGACGTTCCGTGGTGGTCAAAGGATTACCATGATGCCGTCGCCAAGAACCCGAAGATGAAGGAGTTGGCCGAGCAGAGTCCGGCCATGCAGAAAACAGTCAACGTCGATGTGTGGTTCGATAAATATGCCTTTCAACCGGCCCAAGCCCTCTTCGGCATCGCGGCGGGAGACACCACGGGGAGGGGTCTCGGACTTGGCTATCCGGAAGTAGTCCCGATTGCCGATTCCGACTACATTTATGCTGCCGTCGGTGAAGAACTGGGACTCGTGGGAGGCGCGCTGGTGGTCCTTGCGGTGATCATCTTTGTCGCCGCAGGTGTTCGCACTGCAATTGAGGCGCGCGATATGTTTACCAAGCTTTGCTCCGTCGGCTTAACGTTTTTTATAGGTTTTCAATCACTAATCAACATCGGCGGCACGACTCGCGTCGGGCCGATGACGGGAATTACGCTGCCCTTCGTCAGTCATGGAGGTTTTAGTTTAATCACGAGCTTTGCCATGCTGGGAATGTTGATGGCCTTTTCCCATCGCAATGCGCGCGATGCGCAGGCCGCCGCCGGCAGCAGGCAAACCGCTAGCGATCGCCCAATCCTGGAGGCAGTCCAATGAGAGAGCCAGACAACAACGTTCCGATTCAATCAGCTGCTATTACTGACCGTGGTCTCAGCGAGAAGCGCCCGCTCAACGAGGACTCGTTTCTCGCCGATACGCAACGACGCATATTTGCGGTGGCGGATGGCGTCGGCGGCGCCCAGGCCGGCGAGGTCGCCTCGCAAACCGCGATGGAGGTTCTGGATGAAGCGTTTCGCCACCAAGTGAACGGCGCCGATATAGAAGATTTGATGGAGATCGCCATTCAACGCGCCAACTCGTCGATTCACCGGATGGCACGTGAGCACCCGAAGCTGTCGATGATGGCGACGACCGTCGTCGCGCTCCATCTGGACGGGCGTACCGCAACCATCGGCCACGTAGGAGATTCCAGACTTTATCGCATCTCGCCGGCCGGCAAGATTTATCGTGAAACCGCCGACCATTCGGTCGTGGAGGAGGAAGTGCGCGCCGGCCGAATGACGGCGGATCAGGCCGCAAACCATCCCAGCCGCAATGTCATTAGCCGCGCGCTGGGCGCTGAGGACAGCGTCGAAGTTGATTTGAAGACTATCGAGGTCGAAGACGGGACAACCTTTCTGCTCTGTTCCGATGGCATCAC
>CAYLJO010000311.1:0-5848 GCA_964383905.1 uncultured Blastocatellaceae bacterium | reverse complement strand
AGCCAGAGACGATCTCAACTTATTGCATATTTGTCAAATTGAAACCGTATAAGCCGTTGCTTCCTGCTCTTCTTTTCTTGTCCCTCTTTCCACTACCAGGCTGAGGCCCATGATAAAATAGAAGATCATTACGACCACTGAATCGCCGAAGTTATAATGGACTATCCCGCTCGCGAGAAACCCGGCGAGCCCGCCCAGCGCGCCGAGCGCGATCCCGCGCTCAATCCACTGGTCAGCGTCAACCTTGTGCACCAAACGCCACAGCATACGCGCATAAGCGATCATCAAAATGATCCATACGGCGAGAGCAGGCAGTCCCCTTTCGACCGCCAGCTGGAGTAGATTAGAATGCATATGGCCCATCGGAATGTTATTTTCAAACAGCCCCCACTCGCGCCAGTGTCTCTTGATGGAATCCATCCCGACGCCGACCAGCATGTGACGCGGCTTGCTGAGCAGCAAATGTAGGCCTTCGCGCTGGACCGTTTTACGCCACTGTATCGAATCATCCTTCCGATCAAAGAAGCTGACGTTTCGCTTCTGCTGGAGCACAAACAGTCCGACGAAAACGAGTGGCAGCGCACAGGCGAGCGCAATCAGCACGGCGCGGCGACTCGCGCCCGCCAGCACGATCACAAGCGCGGAGATCAGAAACCCCAGCCACGAAGCGCGGGTCACAGTCAGCAGCAACGCCACACCGAAGCCCATCACCGCGACCGTTAACAATAGACCGCTTTGTGTCCATTTGCGCCGCAGGGCAACCAACAGGCCCAGGGCGAGCGAGGCAATCAGTTGGAGGGCTTCCGCATAAGTCACATACATGAAATAGAAACCGGAGGCCCGCCAGTCCCGCCCCGGCGACCAGCTTCCCACGCCAAGTTTTTCGAGCGGGGTCTTGCCTTCGAGCAATTGCCCGCGCGGCATGTCAACAACGGGCGTCGCCTCAAAGCGGTAAATCTTCACGCGCGCCGACCCGGAACTCGCCGAGGCGGAAGGGTCGAGCGCCCTCACCAGTTCTTCGGGATGATGAAGCTTGTGACCGTCAACTTCGAGCAGTGTATCGCCATCCCGAACCCCGCGGATGAATAACGGGCTCGACGTCGCGAGTCCCTCGACCTTAACGCCACGCCCGGCAATGCGCTCGCCCACCGTATAGATGACATTAATCATGCAGGACGCGATGAGCGTTAATGCCAGCAGGCGCAGAATGCGGCGGGAGCTGACGCTTTCGGCGACCAGATAAACGATGGTAAAGAGGCTGGCGCCGCGCAGCTTGCCGATTGAAACGTCCGCGTCATAGGAGGCCAGGGCCGAGATGAACGTGAGGATAAAAAAGCCGAGCAGCGCATAATCAATTGGCGTCCGCCGCAGGCGCGGTCTCGGGCGTACGGCGAACCTCGCGATCCACACGAGCAGGCCGCATGACCATGCGATCTGCGTCGCGGCGATCGAGTGCGGCGCGAACAACGCCAGCGCAAATACCCACATAATGATCGCGCGGTCGAGCCATATGACGACCGGCCGGACGCGCCGCTCGCCATCCACCCCGGGTGCGACTTCGGCGGTACTGACTAAAGATGAATCCATATCACCGGCTTTTCGTCTTCGTACAGGAAGCGATTACAATAGATCGAAAGCTCTCATTCAATTATATTCGACAGACAGGGAAAGGGCATGCCAAGATTAATCTCCGTTCTCGCGCTGGGCGTCGTGTTGGCCACGAACGGCGTCCTGCCGCAATCTCAAACAGCCGGGCAATACACAGAACAGATCAGGGCTTTAGCCAATCGGCCATCAGTCAGGGCGGCGTTCGATGACGTTGACCGAAACCGCGCGGCGATTCTTCGTGAATGGAGCGCCATTACGGAAATCAACGCCCCTTCAGGGCAGGAGAAAGAGCGTGCTGGTTACCTCGAAAAGCTCCTGCGCGGCTACAGGCTTCAAAACATTCATTACGACTCGGCGGGAAATCTCATCGCCGTGCGCAAAGGCACGGGCGGCGGGCCGGTGGTTGTGTTTGACGCACACATGGATACGGTCTTTCAACCGGGTTTGAAGATCAAAGCGACGGTCCGCGATGGGAAGATATATGCTCCGGGCGTGGGAGATGATACGCGCAACATCGAAGCGCTACTCTCCACGATCCGTGCGCTCGACGCCGCAAACATCAGGACCAGGGGCAATCTTGTCTTTGTCTTTACGGTCGAAGAAGAGACCACGTTTAGGGGCGTCAAGGGGTTCATCCAGGAAAACAAGGGCCAGATTGATCACTACGTGGCGCTCGACGGCGGCTACGAAGGCTTCACCTACGGGGGCATCGGCATCAATTGGTATCGTCACCACTTCATCGGCCCGGGCGGGCACACGCGCTCGCGCACTCCGCCGTATTCGGCCACGCTGCCTCTGGCCCGCGCCGTCTCGCGGATCTACGAGCTGAACGTCCCTGAGGATCCTCCTTCGAATTTAAACATCGGTATGCTGGGCGGCTCTGAGGTCGTCAACGCGAAGGCCGCCGACGCATGGTTCACGGTCGACCTACGCTCCACAAGCAACGACGTGATTGCCGGGCTGGAAAAGAAGATCGGGGCCATCCTCGAAGAAGAAGCAGGGCGCGCCGGAATGAACGTCAAGACAGAGGTGATTTCGAAATCGCCCGCGGCCGTCATCCCCAATCACCGAAATTCACAGCTCGTCCGCACGGCCGAGGCCGTTCACCTCGTCATGGGTTTTGATAATCCGCCCATTACCCAGACGGGCTCGAATAATTCCAGCGCCGCGCTGCTCGCAGGCATCTCCTCCATCTCGACGGGCGCCGGGCCGTGCAGCAACTCCCACGCCTTGAACGAGTATTGCGAGATCGAACCCTTCTATCGGGGGATCAAGAAGATTCTGTTACTTGAGCTGGCACTGGCACAGGTAAGTGATTAAAAGCGGGCCCAAAAATCATCTGATCTTCAAACCCAAGACCGGGCTGAACCGCAGCGGCTGGCAATCGGATGTGACTACCGAATACTTTCTCGTAGCTTTACTCGGAACTTTTTAATAAGCGTCGTCGCCGCGCAGCATCACCGGCAGGGTGCGGAGGATGATTTTAATATCGAGCAGGAGCGACCAGTTTTCGATGTAGAAGAGGTCGAGGCGGACCATCTCTTCAAAAGGCAGGCGGTTGCGGCCCGACACCTGCCAGAGCCCCGTCAGGCCGGGCTTCATATCGAGCCGTTTACGATGCCATAGCTCGTAAGCCTCGACCTCGTACGGGATCGGTGGGCGAGGGCCGACGACGCTCATGTCGCCGCGCAGCACATTCAGCAACTGCGGCAATTCATCCAGACTCAAACGCCTGAGGACGCGCCCCACCCGCGTGATGCGGGCATCCGAAACCAGCTTGTACGCCGGCCGCCCTTCATCGCCGAGGTTCGCTTCCGCGCGCCCGGCGATATATTGGCGCTGGAACTCGCGATGCTTGGCGTCGTCGGCGCCGACCTTCATCGTGCGAAATTTGTAGAAAAGAAAGATGCGCCCGTCCATGCCGACCCGCTCCTGCTTATAGAAGACGGGCCCCTTTGAATCTAGCTTGATGAGTGCGGCGATGATCAGCCAGAGCGGAGAAAAGATCGCCAGCGTGACCGAAGCAATAAAGATGTCGAAGGCACGCTTGACGATACGTGCCGCGCCCGACAACGGCTCGCGGAACAGGCGGATCATCGGCAGCGCGCCGATCTGATCGATCTCCGTTTTACTCGGCAGGCAGTTGAAGAGGCTCGGCGCAATGCGAAACTCGACGCCGCGCCGCCGCCCGCAGCGCATCATCACTTCAAAGAGCGCATCGCCGGAAACGCGCGGGTCGGTAATAATGACTTCGTTGGCCCTCGATTCGAGGATCGCCTCGGGCAGCCCCTTAACATCGCTGATCACAGGCACACCCTCGAACACGCCCGGTGCCGACTCATCAACCACTCCGTTCTCAACGACACCGATGACGCGGTAGCCGAGTGCCGGGCGTTCACGCATCTCCTTGATACATAGCGCCGCTTCAGGTCCGCGCCCCACCACCAGCGTCGGGATCAGATTCACGTCGCGGCGGCGGGCGAATATTTGCGCGGCACGCACGATGAGCCTTACCGCGACGAAGCCGGCGAGGGCCAGGAAGAAGTCGAGTACGAAGACGCCGCGCGCATAAGAGAAGGCACGGTACGTAAAGCCGCCGCGATACAGGAACGCCGCCGCAACGATCAGCAGCGACCCGATGGCCGTCCCCTTGAAGATGCGTACTTCATCGTCCACAAAAGAGAACTCTCCGCGCAGCCTGTAAAGGTCGTAATACTTCAGCGTCAGTAGACGGATCAGCAAAATGAGCGGAAGCAGCGCTCCATACGGGGCGAATCTCTCGCTCCAACTGAAGCCGCCGCTGCTAAAGCGCTGAAAGATAGGAAAGCTTTCGCGCAGATAAAAGGCCGCAAGAAAAGAGAGACCCGACAGCGTCACGTCCGCCACCACAAGCCCCGCCTTGACCAGCGGAATGGCCCATTGCGGCGCACGTCCGGGAACGCGCACGGCGCGTGCGGTGCTCAATCTCTCCTTAAATCGCTCGGCAATCATCTACTCAGTTTTGAGATAAGATCCGGGTTTCGCCAGCTAACCATCGCGGGACCGGCACATGGATTTCCGAATCTTTGATTAATCGATTGTCTTCCCGCACCTCGAACGGAGATTCACTCTCTTCACGGCTCGAGTATCAGGTCCGCGACCATCGTGCGGACATGCAGAGCGCGGCGGGCGTCTGCGTTCTTCCTCTTTTCTACAGGCAAAGAACGCACATCATCCGGGGTGCTGATACGCATGAGCCTGCCCTCGCGCACCAGCTCTTCATCAATAGCCGCCCATTTCCCCGCATAAATGGTCGCCGCGGGCACGCCGAGTGCCGCCGCTTCGCGGTTCATTGTACCGCCCGCGCTGACGACCAGGTCAGCAGCGGCAATGAGATTGGCACCGTCGAGCACAACGCGTGGCTGGATCAGATTAACACCGGCGCGCGACTCATACGTCACACGCTGCGACTCCGTGCGCACAAGCAAGATGATCTTAACACGAGGGTGACGGTGCAGGCGTTCGAGCAATTCATCGAACAACTCATTTTCGAAGCGATGATAAAGGGCATCGCGCGCCGGAGGCCGCACCACAACAAGAATATCCTCGCGGCTGACGCCAAGCCCGCGTAAAATATCGCGGAACCTCGGGTCGGGCGTAAAGTCTGCCAGGTAAACGTCCTCTTTCGTCCCGTCGTAACGCCGCACTTTCCTGTCACGCGCCCCGTAACGGCGCAACGCGTCCTCGGGGAAAGCGCACGGCACGACGACGCGCGACGCCAGTCTGAACGCCACATGATTCGCCGGTTGGTGTTCGTAGTCCATCAGCGTCACGCTCTTGATCGAAAGGGCGCGCGCCGCCGCCGCCTGCGCGTACGAGTTATGACTGACCGCCAAATCGAAGCCGCGTCCCCGCGCCCACTTTGCGAGCGCTGCCGTGCGCCCGACCAGGTTCCCCGCCTTGCCGGTGAGTGCGCGCCCGCCATGCCCGCCGATGACGACGGGCGTGAGACCCGCAGATATCGCCATCTCGACTGTTTGCGCAAATTCGCGCGCCGTTGTCTCCGTCCTGTGCCCGCGCCGCTCAAACTCCGGAATCAGCGCGCGAAAGAAGGGCACGTGCGGCGAATTCGCCAGATCGATCCAGATACGCATCAGTCAAGAAGGCAAAAGTAAAAAGGTAAAAGAAGGCGGAAACCACTTTTGATAAATTTTGGTAATTAGGGAGAATCGTAACCAAGGGCATAAGCTAAGTGCCAATG
>CAYLJO010000310.1:0-5887 GCA_964383905.1 uncultured Blastocatellaceae bacterium | reverse complement strand
TTGAACCTGGGGAAATTACTGCTCGAGATGTAGAGCCGGATCCGGTGCCCCGCTTTGAACACGTTGCTCGTCGCCCACAGGTCGATCGAGTATTGATAGATTTTGCCTGGAACAATCTCTTCCGCCCGCTCTGTCGTGTTACGGTAGCGGGCGCGGACGATCCCGTCGGTTAAAAAGCGCGCGTATCCTGAAGGATCGACGTCCACCAAGAGTGCCGTAAAATCGGTGTCGCGGGCGGAGCTGGCCGCGTAAAGCTCGACCGTCACAAAGCCGGTGACCTCCGTGTCCTCTGCGAGTGGAGGCGTCGAAAAGATCAATACATCAGGACGGTTCTCATTCGGACGTTGATCGAAAGGGCCGGGAGGAATCGCCTGGCCACAGCAAAGACGGCCGCCGATGGTCGGCACGGGGTGAAGCGGATCATAATGATAGCTATCGGGTCGTTCATCTCCGGGGACATTGAGATCTAAAAGACCATCACCTCCGAGGCTATTGGCACCCCGCACTGAATGCAGGAAGTATTTGTTGTAGCGGGTTCGTGCCGGTGGAAATTCATTTTCGTCGCGCCAGATATTATCGCCCATCACGAAGATGTGCACCGGCGGCCGGGCGGCGTATTCGTTCCGCACACCTTTTAAGGCGTAGTCGAACCAGGTCAGTGCCGTTTGCTTCATATCCAGAACAGCGCTTTTTCCAAACACGACATCGCCGACTTTTCCTTCAGGTGAGGTCGGGGCGTGCGCCCACGGCCCGACCAGCAAGCGCTGCCCATCGCGGGCGGCCCGGGTGGCGGCGGCTTCACGCATACCCGTGTAGTTCTTAATCGAGCCTTTGAGAAAGAGGTCGTGCCATCCGCCGGCGTGCAGGCTCTTGACCGTCAATTCCCGATAATGATCCGAGATTTTCCACGGGCGCCAGTACTCATCGCTCCGCTCGTGCCTGAGCCAATCACGATAATAAGGCGCAAGCCCGGCAGCAGGCGGCAGGCTCAGGAGCGGATAGTCTTCGAGGGGTAGCTGTTCGACCCACCGTTTGGCCTGGATGCGTCCTTCCGCCTGTCTGCGAAGTGTGTCCACTGCCAGGCCGGAGGCCCACGAGCTGCCGAACCATTGCATGAAGGCGCCGTTCTGGTAGGTCCAGCCATCGTAGTACTCGGAGGCGGTCACGTAAGGGAAGATCGCCACCAGGCGCGGCGGCTTCGCGATTGCCGCCAGCATCTGTGTGGCGCCGACGTAGGAGCCGCCGAACATGCCGACCTGCCCGTTGGAATATTCCAGTCTCGCCGCCCATTCGACGCTGTCATACCCGTCATGGCCTTCATAACGGAACGGGTAGAACTCACCCTCTGATTCATAGCGCCCGCGGGTGTCCTGCAAGATCACCGCATAACCGTGCGCGGCCAAGTCGTAGGCCATCCCGGCTTCACCCTTACGGTTATACGGGGTCCGCTCCAGCAAAACCGGAAACTTGCCCGCGACGTTCGGATGGTAGATGTCTGAGACCAGCGATACGCCGTCACGCATACGGGCGCGCACGCCGGTCTGGACGATAACCTGATACGGCGTTTCGGCAGAGGCAGCCCAATCCAGAGGGCTGACTAAAGAGAATAAGATGACCGTTCCAATCGCGAGCAAGAAGGCAAATGCCAACGCTGCGCGGGATAAGCGCGATGGCGGGTGGTTCATAACCCTTCTCCTTTATCGTAGCGCGTGAGCAGTCGTCGATGCGGCAAGCTGAGCGCGGGCCAGAAATGCCGTCCTCTGCCGCCCCGGCCTACCGCCACTCAGCCTATATGACGCACTCGTCAGCTAATCAACCGCAGCCGCAAGCGCCCGTCCTTTTGCCCTTTGAAAGGCACACGCATGATGCCCGCATCATTGGTGTCGCCGGTAAAGCTCCACATGTGTACGCCCTGAAACATGCCCCCGCCCCAGCTCTTCGTGCGCCCGCCGGTCAACTGCAATTCGTACTTGGAACCGGGCCGCAGCCCCGTGATGAGCAGCGCTTCTGTGTCGAGGTCCGGGATGGTCACCTCGCCTTCAGTGACCGGCCCGTCAACCGTGGCGAAGAGCGAGATGTTTCCACCTTCGACCAGCGCGCCGACCAGATTTTGACCGTCGACCAAGGCGACGCGCGGAGCGCGGGCGTCTCCGACATCGCCGATCTCCAACACGTTGAGAAACAGGTCTTCCATGGCCGGCTTGGCCGGTGACACTTCGACCCGCCACGCGCCGGGCACGACATCACGCATGTTCGAGCGCAGGAGCTGGTTGAAATCCTCACCGTAAAAGGTGTGCCACATCTTACGAAGGTATGGGTCGGCGGGGAGGGGCCCGCCGGCGGCTTCTTCGAGCGGCCAGTTTCGCCCCGTGCCCCAGCCGCCGCCGAATTCGTCGCCCGGCGTCCAGAATTCCCAACCGGGGCCGCCACGCTTGATCACTTCCCGCTCGCGCGGCAGCAGCGTATGCACACGCAGTCGCCCTTTCCCGTCCTCGAAGGTAAAGCTCTGCGGATTGGGATAGGCTGTTCCGCCGTGGCCGACGCTGACCCCATCCTTCTGCTCGCCGGCCGTGACGCGCGGCTTATTGACGCCGTGCAGCAACCAAACTTTCTTATAACCTGGATCAACACTTCGCACACGATCAAAGACAATGAGTACATTCTGGCGTGGCGTATAAACCAGTTCGCGCGTGAAATATTCCATCTTCGACGGCTGATAAGCGCGTGTCGCGTTGCCCCGCGCGTACTGGTACTCGCCCGGAACATAATCTGTGGCTTCCATGCGCGCGAGGTCCCACAGGTCACGCGTCTGCTGCCAGTCTTCGCGGCTGCGGATCGTGTTCCAGTAGCGCGATGAGTCCATCCGCTGCCCGCCGTCATTAGCCGCCGGCCAGAGGTTCTCGGCCCAAAAGAATCGCTCGCCGGGCTTGTAGACAAGCATCGTGTTGTGGGCGATTGTGCGCCGGTAATAGTTCAGGTAATGCGGGCTCTCGATGTCTGTGTAATCCGCCCCGCCGTCGATCGCGAGGTAGCCCTTGTGGTAGATGGTGAACTGGTTCTGGTCGAGATGTTGGTGCTTGGCGAAATAGGGGCCCGAGTTGAACTCGATCCAGGTTGAATCGGGACCCCAGCCGTCGCGCATCACCAAATCTCCGACGCCACGAAAGAGGTGCTGGCGTGGGAGCTCCGCATCCGTAGTAGAAGCAGGGTTGCGCGGGAGCACCTCCGGGTCATTCCACAGGAACTCTAAGATTGGGATGTACCAGTCCTTCGTGGTCGTCCAGCCGCTTTGCCGGAGCATCCAGGCGGCGTACGGGTCTTTGAAGCGATTGATGATATAGCCGAGCACCGCATTGTCCTGCGCCATAAAATATGGCCACTCCTGATCGTCGTCGCGGGCGGTGGTGCCGTCGGGCAGGACTTTGTAGAGATACGTGTCAATGTAGTGGCGAAAGGTTGTGTAGCGGCGTGCCGGATCATCACCCGTAGTTGTGCGGCGCAGCTCGGCCAGCAGAGCCATCGGCAGGAATGTGATCCGCTGGTAGTCCATAGACTCGTGGTAACCACCGTCGGGCGTGATGAACTGGGCGATGTCAAGAACGTTATCGAGCGAGAGGCGGGCGCGCTCTCTGAGCGGCGCGGCGCGCGCCTCCACCGAAGGCCAACCTTCGACCGCCGTCAGCGCAAAGGTTGCGAGCGTGAGGTAGCGGACCGTGTAGTTGTGGTAGGCGACCAGCTTCGGGCCGGCGAGCGCCGGGTCGGCAAACATCCGCTCGGCTGCGCCCAGGAATTCAAGGGCGATGCGATCCTTTAATGCGGCGTCAAAGCCGGGGTAGTTGTAAAGCCAATCGAAGGCGAGCGACCAGCGGACATAATCCATATATGTTCGCGAACCGACCTTTTCGGGAGGATGGGTCCGCCGCATCTCGTCAACGGCGCGGCGTGCGAACGATTCGTCGTTGGTCAGCAGGTAAGAGAGCGCCCACCCGGCAATATCGTCAGGCGGTCGCGCGCCGGCAGCGTACCTGGCGCGTAATACCGTGAAGCCTGTGAACGGGTCGTGCTCGCCGATCAATAATCGTGGCCGAACGATGCCGGTTGGTTGCTGTGCTGAAGCCTGAGCCGGCAGTAGGATGCTCAGCCCGGCGATAAATGTGATGACCGCCAGCTCCTTAATCGATAGGTAGGTAATTGATCTTCGGTAAATCCTGACCATAAGTCCTTAGCCCGGGAAGCTCTGATTCGGCTGTCGATCGAGCAGGCCCCTGCCCTCATAATTTCGCCTGACGCGCTCCGGCGAGGAACTTCAGCCATTCTTTCGCCATCAAGCGGTGATAAGGCTCCGTCATGTGAATACCGTCGAGACAAACGAACGTGTCGCGATTCGGCGCCGAGGAGATGAGCATATCCACTTCAATAACCGTCACGCCGGAGTCTCGGGCGACGTCAATACTTCGTTTGATGGCGGCGGGATTGGAACCTTCCGGGTCGTGAATATTATCAAAGGTGTAAACCTTTGCCCCCGCTCTGCTGAAGCCTTGACCGAGTTGCTTGAGCGCCTCGTAATCTTCATCCCTTCGTTCCATGACGACGAGCAGCACCTTATCAGGCTTCCACCCGAGCGCATCCTGATAAAAGTTGCGGTATGCGCGCGACGCGGTGAGGCCGCCCGCGGAAAACTGCCTGAACTGCACTTGAGGATTGAGCCTCTGAAAAATCGCGGTCACGACGGGCACGAAGCTCGACGGGGAGGACCAGTGGAGCCCCATCGTAAAAGAGTGGCCGATCACGGCGATTTTCTGTGGCGGCATGGCGCGGATCATTGGCACCAGAGTCTTCACGTCCGGCTCCTGCAAAAGCTCGCTCGCCAGCACCTCTTCATCCCGAATATGAAGATTCTTTTCACCCCAGTTCCAGATCTTGCGACCCGCAATCTGCCAGGCGGCGGCATTCGTCTCAAAAGGGGAGGCGCACGTCTGCCCTTCTAACTCCCTGCCGGCGGCAAGAAACGCAGCATCGCTTCCCGGAAGCCCCAGTTGTCCCACATAAACGGGCAGCCCCAACGCTATATCGAAGCGGAATTCGTCCTGCAGAAGGTCGCCATCCCGCTCGACCTCCATGACGGTCTGATACAGGTTCGCGACGGGGCGGATCTGCTCGAGCGACGCCTTCGTGTGCTGGCGGAGATAGCGGGTGAACAGATTGACGGGCGCGCGCTCCGGTACGGTTAATTTTGACTCAAGGATGGGGTCAAGGTCCTTTGACGAATCGAATGATGATTTTTGGCCGTGCACCCAGGCGCGTATTGCCGCCGGATCTGATGCGAGCAGCCCGCGCTGGTGGGAGACGATAGACTCAAGCTCACGATCCGAAAGACGGCCCGCCGAATAGCACGCCGGATCGCCCTTGCCGGACTTCTTTGCCAGCAGTACCTGGTAGGCGTGCGTGGCGATGATGTTAGCTTCAACAAGCTGCATCAAAGCCAGGCGCGACTTCCATTTCTCCGGAGTAACGTACTGCTTACGGCGCTGGCCGAAGCCGGTCCCGGGATTGACGACGGTTAAGCCGATGGTAAGGATTAATAGCAGTTGTGCGATGTGTCTGGACACGCGGTTCTTCTCTCTCGTTTGATTTTGATCACGTTCATTATAGCGAGTGGCGAATGGATGTAAGCCAGGGCCTCACCACAGAGACGCGGCGCGGCAGAACCGCAGCCAAAGACTTGAACCGCAGAGGACGCAGAGGACACAGAGGAAAGACAAAGGAGCTGATTAGCGATTACTCTTCGGATTCGCTCCAATATAATTCCCGCGGTTCAGGTCATCAAGCTGAGCGCGGGCCAGTTCGTTGTTCGGCTCCAGCCGCAACGCCCTCTCTAACTGTACGC
>CAYLJO010000309.1:0-5890 GCA_964383905.1 uncultured Blastocatellaceae bacterium | reverse complement strand
TTGCAAGAAAATTTTTCCGACATAGGTGAAATAACGATTGACTATTTAACCAACGACCGATTCCGGGAAGAGAGCAGTGCAAAGTAAAGCGGCCTATGGAGAGCAAGCGCAGACACTAGTGGGTCATTTGACAACTGAATAGCCATTATCGCTGACCATAGTTTACACTCCAAATTTCTTGTAGACCAATGCTGGCACAACCCGGCGAGGAATGCTGTTCTGCCACGATGAATTCACCGACTTCCCATGTATTCTCTGGGATTTACCGAGATCTCGGTTGATGTCTTCAAGCGGGCTTCTGTTTCTGCCAGATGCCTCTCCCGCTTCGTTCGCTTCCGGTCGGCGCGTCGGCGTGATCCTCACCAACCCAAGTTGGCACAACCCGGCGATCATTATTTTCGCCGACGACTCATCCACGTCCGCATCTCCACCTTATATCCGGTCAAATGACAGAGTGGGTGAAAACTCAGCAGTATATGGTCGTCTCATGCTCTCTGATCATCCTGTGCTACATATTCTTCTTCGGCTTCCGGGCTCAATTCACCGTCAAGTTTTTAGATCGGTTCCGGCTCTATTATCGCCCTTTCGACTGATTCTATTCGCGCCTCTTCTCTAACTCCGCGATCCTATTCTTCAAACCCCTGATCTGCGCCTCACATTCATTCTTCATGCCGGCCTTTTCCGCCTCATATTTAATCACGGCCAGGTCTGGTCAAAAGGTTAGCAGGAAGCGATGCGATGGGTCAGGCGAAGTTCGTCAATTCACTGTTCGGGGTAGCGGCATAGCGAAACGCACTCGAATAACTTTCGTGCCTTAAAATAATTCTCGCAACACTACCCTCAACCCTGCGATCCTGCTGTCGTGCTCATCATCGCCGGGCTGAAACTAATCTTCACCTGATTTTGTTCAACAGTGAAAATGATCTACTACCGACAAGCGAGTTAGCTGAAACGCTCAATCTGTGGCGGTGAGCACGGCCAGATCACCCACGCGCTCCTCCTCGTAGGGCACATCCACTTGCACGTTGTAGTGATCCATCAGCCACAGCTCGGGAATGATTTCGGCGACCAGCTTGCCGTCGTCGAAGATTCTCACCATCGAGCTCTCCGAGACGACGATGGCCACCGCGTCGGTCACTTGCGAGATCGAGGCCCCGGCTAGGTGACGGCTGGCCATGCCGTAGGGCAAAGCCACGCCCGACGCCGTCGCGTCCAGGTAACGGCAGGCCGAAACGATGACACCTTCGTCTGACACAACGAACGCGCCGTCGAGTTGGGCGAGTTCTTTGATCGTGCCGCGCAGATGTGGATCCCCAATCCGTCTCGCCTCCTCGGGATGTCCTGCCAGGGGATCAAGTATTAATGGGCGCGAACGTTCCAGCACCGCATCGGCGTCGCCGAAGGTGAAGAGCGTCCCGATCCGCCGACCCTCGCGACCTTCGCGCGCGATCTCGACCGCTAACTCCAAGGTTGGTTCTAAGTTCTTCTTGTCATACCGGCGCACACGCCGGCAGATTGACTTAAACAGCCTTGACCGGCCTCCATTTGGTAGCATAGTCTTCATCGTTATTCGGAACGGGCACAGACTAAAATCTGCGCTACGCCGCCCGCTGTTCACCCTCACCACTTTTGGCGGCCTGCGCCTTCACATCTGCGCCTTCTTGCGGCGGTGGCGCAGAGACGCGGGAGGGTGCCCACGAACGTACCTTCGTGCCTCCGCTGATCATGCCCTGCACTCCAGATTCGGATACCACTTTCGCCTTCCGGTCGGGTCGGTTCGCGTGCGCCGGCCCTTTGACACTGTGGCGGTGATTAACCAGGGTGGATAGCGCGCGGGTAAACAGGAGCAGCGCGAGCAGCACGTAGCCTGCAACCGTCAGCTCGAGGAATATGAGTATCATCCGGTCCAGGATGTCCATGATCTTTCCACGCCCTCCCCCCTTTCTCGCCAATCTCCGTCGCCAGTCGTGGGCTCCACCGCCCTAAGGCAGGTATTTGACGAATAGCACCTCGTTGTGCCGCTCGTTGTAGGCCAGTTCATCCACCATCTTGGCCGTGAGCAGTAGACCGAACCCGCCGGGCCTCATGCCTTTCTCCTCGCGCACGCGCGCGTGTCGCAGGGGGTCGCCGCCGGGGTTGTTGATCGCGGCATGATCGAGCCGCGCCGGGGCGAACCCTGCGCCGGGGTCTTTGATCTGGCAGACCACGGCGTGCTTGAGCCGCACGCAGCTGACCTCGATGTGTTGCGCCGCGTCGAGTCGGCCGCCGTGCTCAATCGCGTTGCCGAGCGTCTCGCAGAAGGCGACCGCGATTGCTTCGCGCATCTCCGGCGGGATGTCGGCTGCGAACAGTGTGAGCGCCTCCTCCGAAGTAGAAACGTACTTCAATTCACAAGGGACGCGCAGTTCGATCCAGTCGGGTCGGGCCGAGGCCCCCTCGACCTCGGACGGCGGGGACGCGTCTGTGCCGCCTTTGTATCGGTTGTAGGCCCGCCGCCGGAAGGCGTAGTGGATGAAACTGGTGATGATGCCGACGCCTGTAAAAATGTAGAAGATGGTGAAAATCTTGCCCGCGTCGGTGTGGGGCGTAATATCCCCGTAGCCGACCGTTGACAGGGTGACGACGCTGAAATAGTTGGCGTCCAACCACGATAATTTTTCGACGAAGTGGTAGAAGGTCGTGCCGAGTGCGATCACGGCTGCCGTGAGGGTTAAAAGGTAGCGGTAAACTTGGCGGTCGAATTCCGGCATTCCTTTCGGCGTCCGTTTCTGTGTTAGCCCGGTCACTAAACCGGAAAGGCTGTTTTCTTCTGAAGACATTCATCGCTCTCCACTTCTTACTGCTGCCAACCGCCGCCCAGCGCCTTGTAGAGTTGGACGAGCGACAACAACTCGTTCCGCCTCGTCTGCGCCAGACTCAGCTCCGCGCTGAACAGCTCGCGATCCGCATCAAGCGCGTTAAGCAGCGTATCCACGCCCCCCTCGTATCTCAGATGCGCCAGCCGCGACCGGTCTCGCAGCGTCGTCACCAACAATTCCTGCTGCGCGCGGATCTCTTTCACCTTGCGGTACTGGACCAGTGCGTCCGACACTTCGCGGAACGCGGTCTGAATCGTTTGCTGATAAAACGCCAGCGCCAGTTCCTGCTGCGCCCGCGCAAACTTCACGTTCGATTTCAGCCGCCCGGCGGTGAAGATCGGCTGCGTCACCTCAGGCACGAAACTCCAACTCCGGCTCGCACCCGTGAACAGGCTCGAGAGCTGGCTGCTTTGAAACCCCAACCCACCCGTCAAACTGATCCGGGGGAAGTAGGCGGCCCTGGCCACATAGACGAGCGCGTGCTGAGCCACCAGGTTCTGCTCTGCGGCGCGAATGTCCGGCCGCCGCTCGAGCAATGAAGAGGGTAAGCCGGCCGGTACCGCTGGCAGTTCCTGTTGCCGGGTCAGAGATTGACCGCGTGGAATCGGCCCCGGGTTATTGCCAAGGATTAAACTGATCTGGTTCTCGGTCTGCTCGATGGCTCGTTCGGTATCGGGAATCGTCTCCGACGCCTGATAAACCAACTCCTCCGCCTGACGCACATCCAACGCGGTCGCCACGCCGCCTTGTTGCCGTAACCCGATCAGCCGCAGCGAATCCTGCCGGGTCGCGAGCGTGCGCCGGTCAATGTCGAGCTCGCTGTCGAGTTCGAGCAGGCTGAAATACCCTGTTGCGACATCGCCCACGACGGTCGTCATGACCGCCTTGCGGTCTTCCTCAGAAGCTCGCAACTCGGCCCGCGCGGCTTTGGTTTGCTGGCGCAGCCGGCCCCAAACGTCTATCTCAAAGGTAAGGAGATTCAACAGGACGCTGCCGAAAGTGCGCGTCCGACCGCCCGGGCCGAAAGCGCCGAACTGGCCGTTTTTGGACGTGCGCGTCGTCGTCAGGTCAGCGCCGGCCTCGAACTGCGGGAACTGATCGGAGCGTGCGAGGCCGAGGTTGGCGCGCGCCGCGTTGATGCGCGCGAGGGCCGCACGCAGATCGTAGTTCTGAATCATCGCCGTGCGGACGAGCTTCTGCAGCTCTTGGTCTTTGAAGACCTCAAACCACTTGAGGTCGCCGATAGAAGTCTGATCAGCCGGGGCAGTAGCGTCGGCGCCGCGGAATGCGTCGGGCGTCTTGACCGCCGGACGTTTGTACTTCTTCTGGCCGGACGCGCCGCCGGCCAATAAGCTAATGACAATCACAGTAGCTACAAATCGCTTCCGTATCACTTCCGTCAGCCTCCTTCGCCGGTACTGGCGACCTTCTTCGCCTGAAGCCGGTTCAGAGCTTATTCAGCCCGTTGAGTGCGGCCACCTTGTAGGCCTCGGCAAAAGTCGGGTAGTTGAAGACGCTGTCGCGGAAGAACTCGACGGTGCCGCCCAGTGCCAGCAGCGTCTGGCCGATGTGAATGATCTCGGTCGCGTTCTCCCCGATGGCGTGGACGCCCAGTACCTTCAACGTGTCGGGGTGGAAGAGAATCTTCAACATCCCCGTCTCGTCCCCGACGATCTGCCCTCTGGCCACCTCCTCGTATCTCGCCACCCCGGTCTCGTATGGGATCCCGTCGCGTGTCAGCTCCTGCTCAGTCCGGCCGACCATCGAGATTTCCGGGATGGTATAGATGCCGTAAGGGAACAGCGACGGGCGGCTGGCTACGGGCCGACCGAACATGTGCTGGACCGCCAGCCGCCCTTGCTCCAGGGAGGTGGCCGCCAGAGACGGGAAGCCGATGCAATCGCCCGCCGCGTAGACGTGCTCGACGGCTGACTGAAAATGCTCGTTGACCGCGATCCGACCCCGCGCGTCCGGCTCCAGACCGGCCGCCGCCAGATTGAGCAGGTCCGTGTTGGCCTGCCGCCCGGCGGCGTAAAGCAGACCCTCGGCGTGCAGGCGTTTGCCGCTCTCCAGCCCGACCCGCACCAGGCCTCGCTCACCGACCTTGATCTCTGTGACCTTTTCGCCCAGACGAAAGACGGCTTCCTGTCGCCGCATGTGATAGCTCAGGGCTTCCACGATCTCGTGATCCACAAAGTCGAGTATGGCGGGCCGCTGGTCGATGACGGTCACTTTGAGGCCGAGCGCCGTCGCCATCGAGGCGTACTCAAGCCCGATCACGCCGGCCCCGACCACGATCAGGTCGCGCGGGATTTGGCCGCCCTGCCCGATCTGGTCCGCGTCTATCACCCCGTCGCCGAACGGGATCTCGGGCGGGCGGGCCGCGCGCGTGCCGCAGGCGACCAGGACGTGTTCTGCCTCCACGAGCTTCCCACCCTGTCCCCCTTCAACCACCAAGGTATGCGGGCCGGTAAAGCGGGCCGTGCCGTCGATCATGACTACGCCGTTTCGTCTGAGCTGCTCTCTGATGACGGCCATCTCTCTGTTGACGACCGTCTGCACACGCTCCATCAGATCGGCGGTGCTGATCTCCTCTTTGAGCGTGTAGTCGCGTCCGTAGAAGGCGCGCTGCCGGTAGCCGGTTAGATAGAGCACGGCTTCGCGGAGCGTCTTGCTGGGGATGGTTCCGGTGTGCAGTGACACGCCGCCCGTCATCTCGCGGCGGTCAACAATCGCCACGCGTTTGCCGAGTTTGGCCGCGGCGATCGCGCCCTTCTGACCGGCAGGGCCGCTGCCGATGACGACCAGATCAAAACGATTTGAACTTGTGGCCATGTTTTGCCCCGTAACAAGGCGCGTTGTGGTCAGCATTTGTCCCGTGACCGGACGCGCGGCGGTCTCCCATTCAGCCGGGGCGTTCACAGTTGGCGGAACGGTGATCGCGCTCCGCCACCGGTCAAGGTCGATTCCGCAGCGCCGGCAGAATCGGTCGTGCCGGCGCGTGCCGAATCCACAGGCGGGACACTGACTGC
>CAYLJO010000308.1:0-5896 GCA_964383905.1 uncultured Blastocatellaceae bacterium | reverse complement strand
AATAGTTTCAGTTGGTTCTCTAATGAAGAGACGGAAAGTCGATGACCTATCAGTTGAATCCTGAAGTGCCCCCCGGAGTCGCAACTGGCCCTCTGATCGAGGGTTATAATGCGCCCGAAAAACCCCGCCGATTACTATTGCCTCTTTGCCACATCTTATGTATAATCACCCCAATTAGAGCGATTGGTGAATCCTTCGCTCAAGTGGTTGCTGGGGTGAGGACAGTGACCACGCTATGAGAAAGCTGCGCCGCTCCCCAAGAGCTGGCGCGCTTTCTTTTTTTGCCTCTATTCTGCGAGGGCAAACTCAATGCTAAGATAGGCGGTTAGGAGAATTGATGGATATGGCGACAGTCTTGAGCCCGCCCGAAGAGAGGGTCCTTCTGCATGACGTCAGTTGGGAGACTTACGAGCGCCTGCTGGTCGGCCAGCAGGACAAGAGCACGCCGCGGCAGACATATGATAGAGGAGCGCTTGAGATTGCGAGCCCGTCCGGCGAACATGAGGAGATCAACGATCTAATCAAACAGTTGGTTTTTGTTCTCGCCGAGGAATCGGGCCTGGAATTCAGAAGCTTTGGCTCGAAGACCTTCAAACGCGCCGACCTTCAGAAAAGCTTCGAGCCTGACTCGTGCTTCTACATTCAGAGTCTGAATCGCATCAGTGGCATCAGCGACCCTGATTTATCAATCCAACCGCCGCCGGATTTAGTTGTCGAGATCGATATCACCCACCCTTCACTCGACAAGCTCCCCATCTATGCGAAGGTCGGTATCCCTGAAGTCTGGATTTATGACGGCAGCAGGATCACTATCTATTTGCTGCAGGAGGGGAATTACGTAGCCTGCGAGGAGAGCATCGCTTTACCACGCGTGACTGCCACCAACCTCACCCGCTTTATCGCCGAGGCCAGAACCCAGAAGCGTTCCGTGTGGGTTCGTGCCGTGCGTGAGTGGGCGAGCGCGCCTTAATCACCTTAATGGCATTTTGCATGTCTGAAAGCCTGCAGAATCAGATCTTCAGTTATTCCCAGCCCCGAAGGGGCGAAAGAATGTAGCCCAGGACGCAAGTCCTGGGCTACATGCAACGTTTGATTTCCAGCCCCGGAACGGGGCGGATGATTGAGCCGCTCAACCGAACTGACATTTGAGTGCCTTAGTTTCAGCATGAATTCATCGAGGATCAGGAATGGTCTATCTATCGTTGAAGGAATCATTCTTCCGCCCCGTTCCGGGGCTTTAACACAATGGCATAATACTCCCAGGACTTGCGTCCTGGGCTACATTCTTTCGCCCCTTCGGGGCTAAAACCGCAGTGGACGAATCTTGCCGGTTTAGATTTGGTAGATGATTCTTCCTCTATAAGTCGGCGTCGAGCGGCTGCAGGTTGGCCTGGCGGAGCTGCTCGTTGAGCGCCTTGAGATCCTTGCTCTTGATCTCACTCCAACGCTCCAGCAGCCCCACTAGCACCCGCTGCAGCTCGCTCGAGGCGGCCACAGCCTGCGTCGTCGGCGTAGCATCGGCCTCCTGCAGCAGCTCCAGCAGTGATACCATCACACCATGCAGTTTTGTGAGATTCACCTCTCCGGCAATGCTATCCAGATCACCGGGCACACCGGGCGTGCGTTGTTCGCCCACGCCGTCTCCCCCGACCGACGCCGCTTTCCTGTCCAGCGACGAGAGCGCTTCGGATAACGCGCCCTGACCGGCGCGATCACGAATCTCCTTGATCTGCTTTCTGAGCTTGAGGGTTTGATTCAGGGCCTCAAAACTCTGCTGCGCGCCATCGTACGCCCGCATCGATAACGCAAACTGCTGCTGGAGCCCGGCGGGCGGCGTCTTGACGCGCGGGTCCATTCTCACCACCAGCCTTTGAGGAGTGTAGCTTTGCCCGTTAACGGTCAGCCTCAACGTATATTCTCCCGGCATCACTAAAGGGCCCAGCGGGTAGCGGGGCGTGTCGCCGTAATTCGCCGAGATGGGGTAGTTGTGGCGCAACGCCCTGGGCGGGGCGTACCGCAGATCCCACACGAACCGCTGCATGCCGGCCTTTCCCGAAAGTACCCGCGGCGGGCGGAACCAGTAGGACGGCACGTCGTAGTCCTTCTCGACAACCGGTTCGGGCCTGTCCGCGCTCGAAAAGCGCCGCACCAGCCCGTTCGATTGATCGAACACCTCCAGCATCACCGGCCCGGGCGCATCCGACCTTAAGTAGTAGTTAATAATCGCCCCGTCCGGCGGGTTCTTTCCGGCCGGCTCCTCGGGCGGGAGCGGCGTGTCCGTGTTCACGTTCCGCCTGACGCGGTAGGCGACCTGCGGCTCGAAGAGAAACGCCTCCGACGCTGCCACCTTCTCGTTGATCTGCCTGAGCGGCGTGATGTCGTCGAGTATCCAGAAGGAGCGCCCGTGCGTGCCCACCACCACGTCGTCATTGTGGATCACCAGGTCGCGGATCGAGGTGGCCGGCATGTTCAGCCGCAGCGGCTGCCAATCATCGCCGTCGTTAAAGGAGACGTACACGGCGCGCTCCGTCCCGGCAAACAGCAGCCCCTGGCGAACGGGGTCTTCGCGTACCGTGTTGACCGGGGCATTGTCGGGGAGGCCGTTGACGATCTTCTGCCACGTACGTCCGCCGTCGTGAGTGCGGTAGATGTGCGGGCGCTGGTCGTCGAGCCGGATCTGGTTGATCGCGGCGTAAGCCGTCCCCGCGTCAAAGTGCCCGGCGTCGATCATCGATACCTTGCTCCACGAGGTCACACCGGGGGGCGTCACGTTATGCCACGTCTTGCCCCCGTCACGCGTGACGTGGATCAGCCCGTCATCCGTCCCAGCCCAGATCACATTCACATCCTTGTGCGAGGGCGCAACGGAGTAGATCACGCCGCGACGCGGCTGGCGCGCCATCTCCGGCTTTCTGAAGATGCCGATGCTCTCCGGGACTTCCGGCGCTTCACGCGAGAGGTCCGGGCTGATGACCTCCCAGCTCTGCCCGCCGTTAGTCGTTTTGAACAGCACGTTGGACCCGAGATAAAGGGTGTGCGGATCAACGGGCGAGAAGATGAGCGGCGCCGTGCGGAGGAACCGGTACTTGCCCGTCCGCACCGCTTCGGGCGCGACCGTCTGCACCTGGCCCGTGACCTTATCGAAGCACGTCACTTTCCCGCCGTATATGATATTGGGGTCGAGCGGGTCCGGGGCGACGTAGCCGTACTCCTCGACTCCGATGGTGCGCCAGTCGCGGAAGGTGATCGCCCCGTTGTCGCCGCGGCTGGACGTGCCTATGGAGCCGCTCTCCTGCTGCGCGCCGTACACCCAGTACGGGAACTGGTTGTCGGTAATCACGTGGAAGAACTGGGCGGTCGGCTGGTTATACCAGGAGCTCCAGGTCTGCCCGCCGTTCACGCTGACGACTGCCCCCTGGTCGCCCGCCAGCAGGATGATCTGCGGGTTATCCGGATTGATCCAGACGGTGTGGTAATCGTCACCGCCGGGCGCTCCCTTGAAGGCCGTAAAAGTCTGCCCGCCGTCGGTCGAGCGGTACGTCGAGGTATTCGCCGAGTAGACGATGTCACGGTTCTTCGGGTCGGCCTTCACTTCGGCGAAGTCGCTGCCTCGCCCCCAGACTCGCCTCTCGGAATCAACGCGCTGCCAGCTCTCGCCCGCGTCGTCGGAGCGGTAGATGCCGCCGAGCTGCGGCGAATCAACGGTGGCGTAAATCCGGTTCGGGTCGCTCGGCGCAACGCCGATGCCGATGCGCCCTAACCCCTGCTCGATAGTGGGGAGCCCCTTTGTGAGCTGCCGCCAGGTGGTTCCCCCGTCCGTCGACTTGAAGAGCCCGCTCCCCGGCCCCTGCCATGCGCCGTTCTCCCAGGGGCCCTGCCGCGAGGCCCACAGAGATGCGTAGACCGTTTGCGAATTGGAGGGATCGAAGGCCAGCGCGACGGCGCCCGTATTCTCGTCCCTGTAAAGCACCCTCTGCCATGTCTGCCCGCCGTCGGTCGAGCGGAAGACCCCTCGCTCCTCATTCGGACCGTAGGGGTGTCCGAGCACCGCCACAAAAACTCGGTTCGCATCACGTGGATCGACGATGATCGCGCTGATCTGCTGGCCGTCACGCAGTCCGAGGTGCTGCCACGTCCTTCCAGCATCCGTCGACTTATAGATGCCGTCGCCTGTCGAGAGGTCAGGGCGCTGCAGGCCCTCGCCGCTGCCGACGTAGATAATGTCCGGGTTGGATGGGGCGACGGCGAGCGCGCCGATTGATCCGGTCGGCTGGTCGTCGAAGATCGGCGCCCACGTGCGACCGTAGTCGGTCGTCTTCCACACGCCGCCGTTGTTCACGCCGACATAAAAGACGTTCGGCTGACCCGGCACGCCGGTTGCTCCTACCGTCCGGCCACCGCGGAATGGGCCGATCATGCGCCATCGCATGTCCTGGTAGAGGCTGGGGCTGACGGCATGCGCCATCAATACCGGCGTCAGCCCGGCCGTGACCGAAAGGACCAAAACAGCCAGCAAAGTACGGCGTACTGCGATCACATTTCACCTCCGAAGAAAAAGGCTTGGCACTTAATTCGAATGAGAGCTCTCTGCGTGCGGTGTTTCTTTCCCTGAGAACTGCAAAATACAACGGGAGGGTTCAGATTTCAAGACCGAGGAAATGAACCGCAGAGGACGCCGCAGGACCCGAGAGGAAAGACAGAGACAGAAAAACGATATACAGGCTATATCAAGAGGGCTGTGGATAGCCACAGTCGGCCGGCAGCAGCGTCCGAGATCAGACCTGTAACCTTACACATACACTTCTGATCATAAGCAATGAATACTAAGCTCGTGGTTTTAGGTGCGAATGAATTTAAGCTTCTGGCGAGAAGATCTCACCCCAGTCACGATTTTTTAGCCGTAGAGACCACGAACAGAGCCCGGGCAGGTACCTCACAGGCGCCGCCACACCCCTACTTCCCGGCTCCCCCTTCAAAAACCGGAGTAACTATTGACTGGCATGATATGTTTATCGGGCACGCTTTCGGCCGCTCTCTTCCTATCGCGCGCAAATTTCCCGCCCTCGCCCGTTCAAGCCTTATGCGACCTTCTGCCCCTCTGACGCTCTGGTTATTACTCGCCTCGATCTCTTTGACCACTGCCTGTGGTCGCTCGTCGTTGACGGCCCGCGCCGAGCGCACGCCGCTGCCCAAGCTTACCTGGGAGGATTCCGACCACGACGGCATACCCGACCGCGTCAAGCTGCGCTCTTATAATGACCGCGAGAGCTTTCGTCGCTGGTTCACAGCAATCGCCGAGCTACAGTTTTATCACGAGAGCGACGCCTGGAAGCCGGAACAGCGCGACTGTGCCGGGCTCATCCGCTTCGCCTGGCGGGAGGCCTTGCGCCAGCACGACCGCGCGTGGTTCCGCAAGATGGGCGCCGTCTACCAGCCGGTCGCGCCTGACGTACGCGCCTACAACCTGGAGCGCGGCCCGCTCGGCGAAAAGCTCTTCCGCACCCGCGGCGGAAGGTTCAAGGAGACTGACCTGACCGACGGCGGCTTTTCGGAATTCGCCGACGGCCGCACGCTCAAAGAGTTCAACTCGGATTTCATCAGCCGTGACCCCCGGCAGGCGCAGCCCGGCGACCTGCTCTTCTTTTACCAACCCTGGGTACAGAAGTTCCCGTATCACGTCATGGTCTTTCTGGGGAAACCGAGTCAGGCCGAGGAGGGCGGAGACGAGCAGGGGGCGGACTGGGTGGTCTACCACACCGGCTCGTCGCCCGGCGGCGAAGGCAAGGTCAAGAAGGTCCGCCTCTCGACCCTCGACGAGCACCCCAACCCGCGCTGGCGACCCCTTCTCTCGAATCGAAATTTTCTCGGTTTCTATCGTCTGAAGATACTTGAATAG
>CAYLJO010000307.1:0-5908 GCA_964383905.1 uncultured Blastocatellaceae bacterium | reverse complement strand
GCACCCTTTCATATAGCTGATGTGCGGCGTCGGTAGGCGACAGCCAGTAGCAGCGCACGTTGGCAAGAACTACCTGCCGGTGCTCGAGGCCACCCGCTTACGCCACTGATCCCCCGGCGCCCTCAGATAATGTTTGAGTACGTAGCCCCAAGGCGTCACGATGAGAACCAAGATGATGCCAAAGATACAATCACTCAGCGTCTCTTCCGTGTCCGCATTCAGCCTGTTGGCAGACCACAGCCGAAGCCCGAAAGCGAGGACCCAAATGGACTTCCACAGCAGTTCGAACAAAAGCAGGGGGAGCATCTTGAGCGGGTAACGGATCCCCAGGACTGCCAGAAGCGACACGGCGCCGAGCACGCTGCGGACGACTGCGCCCATGTGCGACAGATTTTCCGGGGGACGAATAATGCCCGGCCAGATCATGAGCGCCAAGCCCACGGCAATAACCAGGTAGCCGGCCCTCAACAAGTAGAGCCTGAATGTCGATACCTCGGACACCGGACACCCCCTTTCGTTAGCAGCTTAACCTTACGCTGCGGCAACCAAAGCTGGTTCACATGTGCCGCTTGCCACGGCGACTTAGCCGCCCAACGCTCGAATTAACCGGGCGGGAAGCATCTGACCAAGCATCCAAGTTCTCGATGACATCCGAGCTATTTCCGCTCCGGTTGAATGAGTTGTTCTATGAAAGGGTTGTCAAGAGAAAAAACATCCTCACTATGCCGGCCATCTCTTTGACAGCCGGCCCCGCTGCAACTTACCCGGAAACTCTTCAACTCGCGCAGGCACATGCAGTTTATTACTTGTCCCCTCCCCAAGGCAGTCCAACCGAGATGCTTCTGAGAGCGACCCTGGTCTTACTCCACCTGGAAGTGCTGACCATTGTTCTATCTGAGCCCTCATGAAGCTACGCTTCACCACCAAGGATGAAAATACTGGTCGGCGGCGAGGTTACCTGCTCGATGAGCGATACGATGTGCTCTAAGAGACTCCGATTGCTACTTTGCGCTACAAAGTACTTGACATGGCAGGATTTTGGCGTATCATTTGTCTCATGGCTCCCTTCCAATTGGTCGAACCGCGCCCCGTAGAAGAGCCGCCGGCGTTGCACGCCCGGGCGATGGACAATCTACGGTTCATCCGCGAAACGATGGAGCGGGCTTCTTCCTTCACGGCCGTTTCAGGCTGGGGACAGGTGGCCATCGGGTTGACGGCCCTCTGCGCCGCGCCCGTCGCCGCGCGGCAGAGCTCCACCGAAGGGTGGCTGGTCACGTGGATCGCTGAAGCGATAACTTCGCTCTTAATCTCCGGCTGGGCAATGAGCTGGAAAGCGCGGGCGGCGGAGATGCCACTGCTATCCGGGCCGGGCCGGAAAGTCGCGCTCAGTTTATCCCCGCCGATCCTGGTCGGCGCGCTGCTCACCGTAGTGCTCTACCGCGCGGGGCCGGTCAGTATTATCCCCGGGATGTGGCTCCTGCTGTACGGGACGGGCGTCGTCGCAGGCGGAGCATTCTCCGTCCGCATCGTGCCGGTGATGGGCCTATGCTTTATGCTCGTCGGCGCCATCGCCCTCTTTTGCCCGGCCGCCTGGGGAGACTATTTTATGGCCGCCGGATTCGGCGGGCTGCATATTATTTTCGGCACCATTATTGCGAGGAGGCACGGTGGCTAAACAGGGCGCGCTCAAGCAAGACGATCAACGGAAAAACTCGGTGGAGGCGCGCGAGCTACGCAGTGTGCGTGGCCGCGCGGTTGAGGCCGGCCCCCCCGACCTTGATCGCCTTATTCACGAGAGGCTGCGGCTCGGCATCGTCAGCGCGCTTGCCGTCAACGAGTCCCTCACCTTCAACGACCTCAAGAGCTTGCTGAAGACCACGGACGGCAACCTGAGCGTGCACGCGCGAAAGCTCGAAGAGGCGCAGTACATCACGTGCAAGAAGTTCTTCGACGGCCGCCTTCCGAAAACGGAATACAGGCTCACCGCCGCGGGCCGCCGCGCGCTCGAGCGTTATCTGGACCATATGGACTCTCTCATCCAAAAAATGCGTGACCGTTGATCGCCGCCTGCTTTTTTTTGGCCGTACGCTTTGCGGCATAAAGGACTTTGCATACCCGGGAGCATTTATGAACACGAATGTGAATTTCAACGCCGCGGTCGGAGTCCTGCTTTTCCTCGGCACCTGCCTCGTGATGCTGGTCGCCGCCTTGTTTGTCCTTTACGGGCTGATCGTCCGAAAGTTCGGCCGGGTGCTGGTCACCCTAGTCGGAGTGTCCGTCGCGCTGGGGCTTTATCTGGGTCTCATGCTCCTGTTTTCGCTCTCGAGTACCGAAAAAGTGCTGGCCCGCGGCGAGGAAAAGCATTTTTGCGAAATAGACTGTCATCTGGCGTACTCGGTGGTCAACGTCAGGAGGGCGAAGGCGCTCGGAGGGCCGCCCGACCAGACGTCGGCAAAGGGAGATTACTACGTGGTGACGGTCAGGACGCGCTTCGACGAGACGACGATCGCGCCCTGGCGCGGGAACGGTCTGCTCAGGCCGAACAACCGGGTCGTCATGATCTCTGACGACCGGGGAAGAAGGTACGGCCTTTCGCGGGAGCGCGGTACGCCGTTAACTACGCCCCTGCGACCGGGCGAATCCTACACGACGGAGCTTGTTTTTGACCTGCCTCCGGAGGCGAGGAATCCGGTCCTCTCGATCAGGGAGGACCTATTCCCTACGCTCTTCATCATCGGTCATGAGAACAGCTTCTGGCACAAGCAGACGAAGTTCAGACTCGAACCTTTAGCGGAACAAGCCGGGACGACGGCCCATCCACGGAAAGAGGGCTGATCAATCTCACCAGAAATTTTTTTTCAGAGGACGCCGAGATGAACGAGCGGACAAAACTGGGACTTGAGGTGTTGGAAGCCGCGCTGCTGCTCGGCTTACTTGGTGATGCGTTGCTGCGTGCGACGCCCTGGGGATTGAATGTTTTCCTGTGGACGGGTGCGCTGGCCACGGCTTCCATAATGCTGCTGGCGCGCTGGCGGTGCGTGGCATTGACCGGCGAAGGGCGCTGGCTGGTTCTGCCCACCATCTTTTTTGCCCTCGCGTTCGCGTGGCGCGATTCGCCGGTGCTGGAATTTTTAGACGCCCTGGCGCTGCTCGTCACCCTCTCGCTAATCGCGCTGCGCGCACGGACCGGCCGGATCCGCCTGGCCGGACTCGTGGAATACGGGCTGGGGACTATCCTCGCAAGCTTTGACGCGCTGTTCGGATCGTTCGCCCTGCTGCTGCGTGATATCCGCTGGAAAGATATCCCTCATCGGGGCTGGTCACGTCACGCGATGGGCGTCGCGCGCGGCCTCCTCATCGCGATTCCGCTGCTGCTTGTTTTCGGAGCGCTTTTCATGGCCGCGGATGCCGTCTTTGAAGGGATCATCAATAGCACCCTCCACCTGGACTTCGGCCAACTGTTGACGCATGTCCTGCTCGTCCTCTTTATCGCCTGGGTCGTCGGCGGGTTCCTGCGCGGCACGTTGGTCGGAAATAAGATAATACTTGCGGGTCAGGGGTATCCTCCTTCCCCAAGCCTGAGTGGACAAGCAACAGACGCCGTGGCCAAGCCTGATGCCTCAGAAAATAAGAGTGGCGATACACCGCGCCCTCCGGCCCCGGTCTCGTTAGGCGTCACGGAAATCGGCGTCGCCCTCGGTCTGCTCGACGCCCTCTTCCTCTGTTTTGTGGTGATACAGATCCGCTATTTCTTCGGTGGCGCGGCGCTGGTCCAGACGGCAACAGGGCTGACCTATGCCGAGTACGCGCGGCGTGGCTTCTTTGAGCTGGTCACGGTCGCGACGCTCTCGCTCCCCCTGCTCCTTGCCGCGCACTGGTTGCTGCGCAAAGAGAATCACGTCCACGAGCGCGTCTTCCGTGCGCTGGCCGGGGGGCAGATTCTTTTACTTTTCGTCATCATGACGTCGGCGATTGCGCGCATGCGGCTGTACCAGAGTGAGTACGGGCTGACGGAGTTGCGGCTTTACACAACGGCCTTCATGTGCTGGTTAGCTCTCGTCTTCATCTGGTTCGCCGCGACTGTGCTGCGCGGCCGGCGGGAACGCTTCACCTGCGGAGCGCTCGTCGCCGGGTTCCTGATCATTGCCGCGCTCCACCAGATCAACCCGGACGCCTTCATCGTGCGCGCCAATATGGCCCACGCCAGGGCCGGACGAGGCTTCGACGCCGGCTACGCCGCTTCACTCAGCGCCGACGCGGTGCCCGCGCTGGTCGAGTCGCTGGCTGCTATGAACCGCTATGATCGCTGTAAGGTCGCCGCACGCATCATCGAACGACATTCGACCGAGCGCCCGGACTGGCGGACGTGGAACTGGTCGCGCGCAGAAGCCCGAAGCGTTAGACAAGAAAACGCCGAGAAGTTACGAGGGATGGCCTGCCCTCAGAATGCGCGCGGGGCAAACAATTCAACGGACCAAGCGGTCGCCGATTCGGCCACGCCTTCGACTCGGTACTGAGAGCCGTATGGAAGACTATGATGTCATCGTTGTCGGAGCGGGCCTCGCCGGTCTGCAATGCGCCAGGCTCCTGGGCCGGCAGGGGTTAGCCGTCCTGCTCGTTGACCGCAAGGCTTCGCCCGACGCGTCGATCCACACGACGGGCATCTTTGTGCGGCGGACGCTCGAAGATTTCGACCTGCCGGAGAATTGTCTTGGGCCGCCCGTGCGACACGTCACATTATACTCGCCACGTCGCCGCGCGATGGCGCTCGAGAGCCCGCACGACGAATTCCGTGTCGGCCGGATGGGCCGGCTCTACCTGCACTATCTGCACGAGTGTTTGCGCGCCGGGGTTGAATGGTGGCCCGGTACGCGTTACGCCGGGAGCGAGCCGGCGCGTGAAAAGCTGGTGGTGCGGCTTGAGACGGAAGGATCCATACGGCTCGTTAAGGCCGGTTGCCTGGTGGGCGCTGACGGCGCGATGTCGCGTGTGGCGCGCGACCTGCGGTTGGACGTTAATCGCGAGTGGATCGTCGGGGTGGAAGACGTGCTGGCGAATGTCCCGCTCGACGGCCCGCCGAGATTCCATTGTTTCCTCGATCCGACCGTGGCGCCCGGCTATCTCGCATGGATCGTGCATGACGGCGAAGAGGCCCATCTTGGCGTCGGCGGCTACGCCTCGCGCTTTGACCCGCTGCGGGCTCTGGAGCAATTTCGCGCGAGCGTCGCCGGCATCTTCGACCTCAGCCGGGCGGAAAGCGTCGAGCGGCGTGGCGGGCGCATCCCCGTGGGTGGTGTCCTCCGGCGCATCGCTAATGAATACGGGGTGCTGGTCGGCGATGCGGCGGGCGCCGTATCACCCCTGACGGCGGGCGGCCTCGACCCCTGTATGCGGCTGTCGAGCCTGGCGGCGCACGTGATTACGGACTACCTGTCGACGGGAGACGCTTCGTCGCTTGCCCGATACTCCGGCGAGCTATTTCGGTCCCGTTTTATCTCACGGCTATGGATGCGTCGCCTGGTAACCTCCATCCGCCGGCCGGCCATGCTCGAACTCGCCTGCGCGGCCCTGCGCTTACCCGTCTTCGACTCCATCGCGTGGCACGTCTTCTTCGGGCGCGGCTCATTTCCCGACATAGAATCGGACCGGTCTCTACCGTTGCCCCCTCTTGTTTTTCCTCTGCGGTGAGTTCTGGAATACACATTAATGTTTATTAAACTTTCCCGCTCGGTTCGTCGTACAGCCAGTTGATCGGAATTTCGTCCGGTTAACCGGCCAGGTATCTGCATGAAACGCGTTTACTCTTTCTACGCGGACGCGGCCAGGATCGCCTTGCAGTCGATCTTAGCGCATAAGCTCCGCGCCTTTTTGACGTTGATCGGAATTATTATCGGCGTCGCCTCGGTCG
>CAYLJO010000306.1:0-5993 GCA_964383905.1 uncultured Blastocatellaceae bacterium | reverse complement strand
GCGGGTCAGCAGACTGAAGCCGCCGATCGTTGTGGTGTACTGCACCCCTTCGTTCTTTCTGATGATGCCCTCAATCTTTCTCAGCACTTCATCCGTCCTCGACAGCGAAGCCGCGGTGGGGAGCTGAACGTTAAGGAAGGCGTAGCCGTTGTCCTCTTCCGGCAGAAAGCCCGACGGCAGACTTTTCCCGATGAGTCCATCAACCAGCACGAAGGAGCCGAGCACAACCATAGCGATCACAGCCTTGCGAATCAGCGCGCGGCTCCAACCGAGGTAATACTGCATGACCTTCTCGAACCCGCGGTTGAAGCCTCCGAAGAAGCGTGCGAGTAGCCCGTGTGACTCCTTTCGCGGCTTCAAAAGCAACGCCGCGAGGGCCGGCGAGAGGGTCAGCGCGTTGAAGGCCGAGATGAGCATCGAGATCGCAATCGTCACGGCGAACTGATTGTTCAATCGCCCCTGCACGCCGCCGATGAACGCAATCGGCAGGAAGATCGAGGCGAGGATGACCGCGATGGCGACGACTGGTGACGAGACTTCCTTCATTGCTTGTAGCGCCGCATCGCGTGGAGACAAACCTTCCTCGATGTGGTGCTCGACCGCCTCGACAACGACAATCGCATCATCCACCACAAGACCTATGGCGAGGACGAGGGCGAAGAGCGAGAGCGTGTTGATGGAAAAGCCGAGCAGCGGGAAGACGGCGAATGTGCCGACGAGCGAGACGGGGACGGCGATCATCGGGATCAGCGTCGCGCGCCAGTTCTGCAGGAAGAGGAAGACTACGATCACGACGAGGATCATCGCCTCGATCAAGGTGGTGACGATCTCGCGGATGCCTTCTGTCACGGGGAGCGTGGTGTCGAGCACGACCGCGTAATCGAGGTCGGCGGGGAAGCGTCCCTTCAGCTCTTCCATCGTCTTCTTGACGCCGTCGGCCACCGATAGCGCGTTCGACCCCGGCGATTGATAGACCGCGATGATGGCCGCGGGCTGGCCGTTCATGCGTGACGTCTGTTGATAGTTGAGCGCGCCGAGTTCGATCCGCGCGACATCCTTCAGCCGCACGAGCGAGCCGTCCGGGTTCTCGCGAACGACGATCTGGCCGAACTCCTCCGGCGTCTGAAGCCTTCCCTGCGCGCGGACGGTGTAGGTCTTCTCCATCGCCTCCGGCATCGGCGCAGCGCCGACCTGGCCCGACGGGTTGACTGCACTCTGCGCTTTGACGGCGCCCGCGAGGTCTGGAACCGACAGGCCGAGCTTGGAGAGCATGTCCGGCTTGACCCAGATGCGCATCGCGTAGTCACTCGCGCCGAACAGAGTCACCTGGCCCACGCCCGGCACGCGGTAGAGCGCGTCGTTGGTGTTGATGTTGGCGTAGTTGGCGAGGAAGAGCGCATCATAAGTCTTCTTCGGCGAGTAGAGTGCGACGACCATCATCGGGATGCCCGTGGACTTGCGGAGGGTCAAGCCGAACTGCGTCACGTCCGCCGGCAGGTTGGACTGCGCCTGTGCCATGCGGTTCTGCACGTTGACCTCATCGATGTTGGGGTCTGTGTCCACGTCGAAGGTCACGGTCAACTGCTCCGTGCCGTCGTTGGCGTTGGTGGACTGCATGTAGAGCATGTTGTCCACGCCGTTCATCTGCTGTTCCAAGGGCGTCGAAACCGACTGCTCGATGGTGACCGCGTCCGCGCCCGTGTAGGTCGTCGAGACGCTGACCTGCGGCGGGACGATCTCCGGCAACTGGGCCAGGGGCAGGCTCCGCATGGCTATCAGACCGAGCATGACGGTCAGGATGGCGATGACCATCGCCACGATTGGCCGGTTGATGAAGAACTTGGAGATCATCGCTTAGGCTCCCTTTCACGTCGGAGATCACTCTCACGCCACACAAAGATTCAGTTCGTCGCCCCGTAGGGCTTCGGGTTGACGACCGCGCCCGGCCTGACCTTCTGCGTCCCTTCCGCGATGACCGTCTCGCCGGCTTTCAAGCCGTCCTCGATAATCCACATCGAGCCGGTGCGGTCGCCGACCTTAAGGTTGCGTATCTCGACCTTGTTGCCGGGGCCTACGACCGCGACCTGATAGCTGCCCTGAAGCTCCGTGACGGCGCGCTGCGGGACGAGCAGTGCGCCCGCTTTGGTCGCCGTCACGGCGCGCACGCGCCCGTACTGTCCGGGGCGCAGCACGTTCCCCGGATTGGGGAAGAGACCGGCAACCCGGATCGAGCCGGTCTTCTGATCGACCTGGCGGTCGGCCACGTAAAAGCGGCCCTTCTGCGGAAAGGCCGTTCCATCGGCTAAGACCAATTCAAGTTCTACTCCTCGATCGGCTGCTTCTCGTTCGCTCGGCGACGGGTTACGTCTGACGTGGTTGAGATACTCCTGCTCGCTCGGCGTAAAATAGACCCTGATTGGATCCACGGTCGAAACCGTCGTCAGATTGCTGGTGTTCGGCCCGACCAAAGCCCCGACCTGCAACTGGGCAACGCCGGCGATGCCGTCAATCGGCGAGACGATCTTAGTAAAGCTCAGGTTAAGCTCCGCCGTCCGCACCCCGGCCTTTGCGTTCTCGATCTGGCCTTCCACTGCTTTCACGCTAGCCCGCGCCGCCGCGACCTGCGCGTTGGCGGCGTTCAATTGGGCACGCGCGGTTTCGACCGCGGCTTCCGCCGCCTTCACCTGCGCTTTCGCCACCACGTTAGTCTGCGCGGCGTTGTCATAGTCCTGTTGCGTGACCGCCTTCTGTGCGAGCAGCGGCGCGTACTTGTTCACGTCGAGCTGCGTCTTCACCTGATTCGCCTGCTGTTGCGCCAACTGCGCCTCCGCCTGAACTAGTTGGCTGTTCGCTTGCGCCGCCTGCGCTTCTTGCTGTTTGACTTGCGCGTTCGCTTGTTCGAGCTGCCCCTGAAACTGCGCGACCTGCCCCTGGGCCTGATCCACCGCGGCCTGGAACGGCCTGGGGTCGATCTGGAATAACAACTGCCCCTTCCTGACGAACGAGCCTTCTTTGTAATCCTGCCGCAGCAGGTAGCCCGTGACCTGCGCCTTGATGTCGGCGTTGACCATGCCGTCTGTGGTCCCGATCCACTCGCTGTACACGGGCACGCCCTGTTGCGCGACCTGCATCACTTCAACGTCGAGCGGGCGCTGTGCGGCCTGCGCCGGTTTGTTTGGCCGACCTGCGAAGATCAGGACGCCAGGGATCACGACGACGGCGGCAATCGCTGCCGAGATCAGCACCTTACGGTTCGCCAAGATGTTTTTGAGTCTCTCAGTCATAGCCACCTCATTTCGGCACGTGCTTGTTGAAGGCTCGGAATATCATTTCGGTAGGAAGCCTGGTGCCGCGCTTTACCGACCGTCATTTAATGAGAGCAAAGGCGCGCAGTCCGTCGAGCCGCCTACGCTCTCCCCACTCCGTGACCCAGCCCTTGACTGTGCTAACGATTTCGCGCTCGCTTTGCCGCGCAGTCTTTTCATCTCGACCGAGCATCAGGGTATTTGTGTCGTCATCGCTTCCGCGCTTTATGATTCTCACTCTGGAATTCATGACACCCTCACTCCTCACCGTTCTCGTGCTACATCAAGTTCCCGTCTCAGCCTTCGCTGGATGAGTAGTCGCTTCGTGATGAGAATTCTTCTTCTCATTGACCTAGCCACCGGAATTCGTCACGCCTTCTCACCTATTACTCAGTGCCCTTGACCAGGCACGAAGCAACTGTCCTGCCACACCGCTTGGCATGCTGGTCAATCACTTAATGCTCGCCGTAGTGAGAGGAATGCGGGCGCGGACGTTAATTATGATTGGGCGCTTTGTGCGGAGAGGATGTGGGAGCTCGTGATATTCTCGTGATATTCACGAGCGGGTTCGTGAATATCACGAACGCGCGGGCTACTTTTCCGAAGAATAGGGATGAGCAGTCGCGCCGCCGCGCCCTTCCTGCTCCATCCAGCGCTGAACGTATGAGGGAAGATTTTCGACGGCGACGTTCCCGGACTTAGCAGTGCATAGAAACCTCATCGCCTCGCGATCAACAAAGGTCACGTTCGCCAAATCCAGCACTACTTTCTGTGTGTCAGCGCGTTGTCCTGATAACGCCTTCTCCACCTCAGACACGTACTCGCCGGTGAACCGCCCGTAAAGATGTACCCTGAATGATTCCGCATTGTCTGTAACCGTTGTGATCTTCAACACGTCCATTTACTCCCCATGCTCGTTCCGGGCACATCGCGTGCCAGCACATCTCAATGCTTATTTAAACTTGTGCTTATCGATCTTCAGCGTGCGGATTCTGGATTCGAGTGTCGAGGCGGGCACGCCCAGACGGGCGGCAGCGCCGTCGGGGCCGGAAACACGACCGCGCGTCTCGCGCAGCGCCGCTTCGATCTTCGCCTTCAGCCCGGAAGAGTTGTCGGGCGCAGTAGTAGGTTGCGTCTCCGACCGGTGGGTTTCCGAAACGAGAGTGCCCGGCTCGAGCCGCAAGACCTCATTCTCGGCGAGGATCACGCAACGCTCGATGACGTTCTGCACCTCGCGGATGTTTCCGGGCCAGGAGTATGCCTGCATCTCGTCTAGTGAACGCCGCTCGACTTGGCTAATCCGCTTCCCCATGCGGGCCGCCAGCAGCGCCGCGAAATAATCCACGAGGAGGGGTATGTCTTCCGTTCTATCGCGCAAAGGCGGGGAATGAATCGGGAAGACGTTCAGACGGTAATAAAGGTCCATGCGGAACCGACCTTCGGTGACCTCTTGTTGTAGGTCACGGTTCGTCGCGGCAATTACACGCACGTCCGTTTTGATAGTCTTGCTTCCGCCTACTCGCTCGAACTCCCTCTCCTGAAGCACTCTGAGCAGCGCGACCTGCATCTCGGGACTCAACTCGCCGATCTCGTCGAGAAAGATGGTCCCGCCGTTGGCCGCCTCGAAGCGGCCTACGCGTTGTTGCAGCGCACCCGTAAACGCGCCCTTCTCGTGCCCGAACAACTCACTGGCGATCAACTCTTTCGGCACTACTGCGAGGTTAACTTTGATCAGGGAACGAGCAGAACGTGGCGAGCGTCGATGAATCGCGTGCGCGATTAGCTCTTTGCCCGTCCCGGTCTCGCCCGTGATAAGCACGGTGGAATCCGTCCGCGCGACCTTCTCTATCGAGGCGAGAACTTTTTGCAGCGCGGCGGACGAGCCGATGATCTCCTCATAATTCGACCGCTGCACGATCTCATCTTGCAGCAGCCGGTTCTCTACTTGCAGTTGCTCCTTCAGCCTCTTGATCTCTTCGTAGGACAAAGCGTTCGCAACCGCCAGCGCTACCGTGTCGGCGACGTCTTGCAACAGACGAACTTGCTCGTCCGTATAGATGTCCTTCTCTTTCGACATAAAGGCGACATGGCCGATCAGTTCGCCATGCTTGACAAGCGGAAGGTGGATGTAGCTGCGAAATCCGGCGCCCAAGCATCTCTCGTCGTGGGCAAAGCGCCTCTGGGTCTCCAGGTCCGTACAGATATAGGGCTGGCCGGTCTTCATGATCTCGCCGATCGGGAGTTCGCTCACCGAATACTTTAACGGATTTTCAATCCCAGGGGCGTAACGCGCCACGAGGCTAGCCATTGGCTCTCCGACCTTTTGAGGAAAACCTTCAAAATGGACAGAATGAAGTCTTACTGTCTCGCCTTCCAGTATTCCGATGGCAATGAAGTCGAAATGGACGATAGGGTTCAGCGTCGCAATTAAAGCTTCGAGCACATCCGACAGTTCGAGGTGAGCGCCGACGGCCTTCGCTACCTTCGCGATGACTTGGGCGTTTGCATCAGGTATGTCACTGCCGGGCGGAGCCGAACTCATGCGCACAGCCTATCAATGAACTTGCAGTGAGTCCACCGAAATTCATAAGGAAACCGTCAGAAACTCACGTCGGCGACCCGTTCAGGGTACATCTTCACAACATCAGCGAAGGCGGGATATGCTTGCGCATCGCCTGTCGGGTCAAG
>CAYLJO010000305.1:0-6081 GCA_964383905.1 uncultured Blastocatellaceae bacterium | reverse complement strand
TTCCGCTGGACCTCTGTTGTTTGTGCTTTGTCTCCTCTGTTTTTCCTCTGTGGCCTCTCGGGTCCTGCGGCGGTTCAATGTTTTGTTTGCGGCTCGCTCGCACTCACGTGAGAACCGCTATAATTCATCACTCATCATTTTGCCTCCATCACTTATGAAATCAGTTCATATTCTCATCCCGAGCTTCTCTTCCAGGTATCTTTTGCTGATCACGGCCGATTCTTTGGGCGTCCGCCCTTTGTCCGGCACACTGTCGAGCTCGACTACGGCCCAGCCCCGAAAATTAATCGCCTTGAGGGCGGCAAAGACGGCCGGCAGGTCTACCTTGCCCCGCCCGAGCTCGACAAAGCGATAAGACCGGGCGTGATTGCCCGCGGCAGCGCCCCCCGTCACGGGACTCTCCACGTCCTTGATGTGCAGGAAGAGCAGCCTGTCACGGTATTTCTTAATGGCCCTGGCCGGATCTCCGCCGCCCTGATGGTAATGCGCGACGTCGAGCTCAAGCTTGACGTAGCGGTGGTCAGCCGCCTCCATGATCCGATCCACTTCGGCGGGCGCTTCGCCGAGACTGTTCATGTGGTTGTGATAGCCGACCGGGACCCCGATATCCATGGCACGCTTTCCGATCTCACTCAACATCTGTCCGAGCTGCTGATAATCTGGGGCCACCGGCTTTCGATCTTTGGGGCGCGCGGAGTCCGTCAACTGCAAATAGCGCCCGCCGGCATCACGCACGAAAGCGGCGTTCCGCATATGCCTGGCGATCTCATCGGCCTTCGCGGCGGATGCTAAGGAGACGCCCCCGCTCGACAGCGCCACCATCTCAAGATGGTGCCGGGCCAGCAGTTCGCGTAAGGCCTGCGGGCGATCACCATATTCTTTAAGGACGTTTGCGCGGAGTTGTATCCCACGGAAGCCGACCGCCGAAATATCTTCAATCGCCTTTAGATCGTCCCCACCCCACGTAATGGAGGCGTAGCCGAAACTGATCCGGGATGGCGCAGGCGTTACCGGCCTGTCAAAGTAAGAAAGATCGACCGCCGGATAGAGAGGCGGTTCGAGCAGACCGGCGATTGCTTCGACGGGAACCGCCCGTGCGGCGGCGGCTACTCCAAGGCTAACAATAAAACGACGGCGAGATATTGAGGATGACATCAATTGGCTCCTTTAAGTGGTCGATCCGGCGGGCACCCGCGCGTGATCGCTAAACATTATCCGACGACCCTCCTGGATCGCCTTATTAGCCAGATAAACGCTGACGGCCGAGCCCCACCCGACGCGCTCGTCGGCGAACGGCCGGGTGTTGCCGCGGAGGCTCTCGATGAATGATTTGCAGGCTATATAGTTGGGATTACCGGCTGTTCCCTGGGGAACTTTGACCGGACTTCCGGGGCCGCGATACGGCATTTCACCTTTGGTTCTGTAGGATGCCCCGGTGGGCACGCCCCGCTCGGTGACCTCAGGCACGGCCGATTTAGCCCCTTGAGGCTCGTAGTAAAAGTTCGCGTCTTCGATGGTCAGCTCGACGCTGCCTTTAGTGCCGTAGATCCACTCTTGGAAACCGACTTTGGCGTTGTCGGTCAGCGCGCTGAAAACGAATGTGCGCCCGCCGGGGTAGCGAAAGATCGCCTGGACATTATCGTTAGTCTCACGGCCGTCCTGGTAAATATCAACACCCCCACTGCCGGTCACCGATTCCGGCGTGGCGCCAAGCACCCAGTTGGCTAAATCTATCTGGTGCGAGCCGAGCTCGGCCATTAAACCACCGGAATACTCCTTGTACATTCTCCAGTTGATGAGCCGCTCGAACTTTGGATCAGGCACGGGCCGCCGCCAATTACCGTTCCGGTGCCAGTAGCCGAAGATATGCGTGACGCGCCCGATCTCGCCGGCGTTGACGCGCCGGACCACTTCGTGAAACCAGGGCGCATAGCGGTATTGGTGGCCCACCTGGAAATGCTTCCCGCTGCGGTGTACCGCCTCGACGATCCTGCTGCAATGATCGACGGTAAAGCCCATGGATTTCTCGCCGTAGACGTGCCTGCCGCTCTCGAGCGCGGCAACGACGTGCTCGACGTGCATGCTGAGCGGGGTGGCGACAATAATCGCATCGAGGTCGCGGGCGTCGAGCAGGCGACGATAATCCCTGTAAACGGGCGTCTCCTCTCCGGTGAGCTTTCGGGCGGCGGCGAAGCGCGGCTCGTATACGTCGCACAGCCCGGCCATGCGCACACCGGGAACGCGTAAGAAATAGCGGATTAATTCCTGCCCGCGACTGCCGGCCCCGATAATGCCCAATCTGATCTGATCCGACGGCGGAAGCGGGCGATCAACCCGTTGCTGCCCTTGGGCGTGATGCTTGAAAATCGCCGTACCAGCAATTCCTGCTGACACTACCTGGACAAATTTTCTTCTGTTCATCTAAAGCATTCTTCCCCCCTCTGTTGCTCCGGTAAGGTGGCTGCGCTCAAAATCTGACCAGCGAAGCTTGACGATGTGTCCGGCCCCAGGTCTGTCCGTGACGAACATCGCGGCTGTGCCCGGCATCTCATCGAGCAATCGCGCGCTCTCTTCTACCCCCATCACGAAAACGGTCGTCGAGAGCGCATCGGTGTCTGTCGCCAGCGGCGCAATCACAGTGGTCTGCAGCATCCCCTGGACCGGAGAGCCCGTCCGCGGGTCCATGATATGGCAATAGATGCGACCGTTCAGCCGGAAGAACTTTTCGTAATTGCCCGATGTGGAAAGCGACTGGTCGCGCAGCACAACCGTCGAGAGCGTGCGCGAGCGGTCCTGCGGGTCAGTGACGCGGACAGTCCACCCGCTTTTGCCCGGCGGCGCACCGAGCGCGTAGAGGCTGCTTGATCCAGACCCGACCAGTGCCGCCGTCACCCCGCTTTCTCGCAGCAGCGTGATCACGCGATCAACCGCATAGCCCTTGCCGATCCCGCCCAGATCAAGCTCGATCCCCGGCACAAGGAAACGCACGGTGCGCGCCGGCGGGTCTAGCCTGACGCGCTGCCAGCCTGTCTGCTCGCGCGCACGCGCCAGCTCTGCAACGGTCGGGTAATGTCCCGCGCCGCGAAAGAAGCCCCAGGCTTTCATCAACTTGCCGACCGTGATATCGAATGCGCCACGGCTGCGGCGACTGTAGTCGAATGATCGCTCAAGGAGGGTGAAAACCTCCGGATCAGTGACGACGGGAGCTGATGCTGCCCCCGTGTTAATGCGCGACAACTCGCTCGACGCGCGGTAGTTGCTCAGCGCCTCCTCAATTCTTTCGATCTCGTCAAAGGCCAGCTCAAAGAGCGCAGACGCGCGGTCGCGGTCGGCGGCGTAAAGGTAGATCTCAAAAGATGTTCCCATCGCCGGGCGCGACTCGTAGAAAAGCTGATCGCCAACCGCAACGGGAGGCGCAGGAAGACGCAGGCAGATCATTGCCACCAGCGCGCCGGCCGTCAGTAATCTGAATAAAGCGAGGGCCATGTTCCGATTCAAGGAGTTGTGATAATCAATCTGAGCGTGATCTTGACATCATAGAAGTTGGCGATTGCGTGTCGCTCTCCTTCGCCTTGCTTGGCGCCTTGGCGCCTTTGCCTGATATTTCTTGGCCGTCATCGCCACAGGATACAGCCAACTTCCGACGGCTATAAAACGACAGGCCCGATAGCTTCTGCCCGCGGTACTGTGCACTGCACCCAATTGCTTTCATGCTATGATCTGAGCGTGATCTTATACCTTAATATGGACACCCGTAACTTTAAACCTACAGGCTTGCGGTACCACCGTGCGCTAAACTTTATGAGGTTGTAATAATGAGCAGCCATCCCGCACCTTCCGTAATCGGAAGCGGAGCGCCCGAACTGGATCTATCACCGTCTGAGCTGCGCTCCATTGTCGACCAGGCTCTTCTAAGCATCGGCCCCGGGGCGCGCGTGCTGGCCATCATTCCCGACAAAACACGCGATGACAATACGGATCTGCTCCTCCCCTTCGCCGCGCAAGCGCTGGCCGAGCACAACATCGCCAAGCTCGATGCGCTGGTCGCACAGGGCACCCACGTGCCGATGACCGAGAACGAAAAACTTTCCAAGATCGGCGCGCGTAGCGGCGCGGCACTGCCGGGTCTTGGTCAAATCTTTGATCACCGGTGGGACCGCCCCGACGAGCTCGTGACCATCGGCGAATTGAGCGCCGAGCGGGTGCGCGAGGTGACCGGTGGACTCATCAATAAGTCGATCCCGCTGACCATCAACCGGCTGCTCGCCCCGGGCCTCTACGACACCGTGCTGACCTTCGGCGCGACCGTCCCGCACGAAGTGGCGGGCTTTGCCGGCGGCGCTAAATACTTCTTTCCCGGCGTGGCCGGACCGGAACTGACCCACGCGACGCACTGGCTGGGCGCGCTGGCGACCGTGGAGAATACCATCGGCCGCGTCGAAACGCCCACGCGACACCTGATCGAAGCGGCGGCAGATTTTGTACCCGCGCGCGTCATCTCTTTCAACACGGTCGTCACACGCGACGAAGATGATCGTTTACGCACGCACGCGCTTTTCGCCGGTGACTTTCGCGATGCCTTACGGCGGGCCGTCGAGGTCAGCCGCCACGTTCACATCAGGTATACGGGTCGAAAATACAAGCGGGTCGTCGCCCTCCTCGACGAGCATTACGACGAGCTCTGGGTCGGCGGCAAGGCCAGCTATCGGCTCGGCCCCGTTATCGAGGAGGGCGGCGAGCTGATCATCTACGCGCCGCACCTGCGCTGCATCTCCGAGACCCACGGGCGACTGATCGAACGCTACGGCTACGCGCCGCTTGAGACGGTGCGCGAGCTGGTGGCCCAATCGGCGGAGTTGGAAGCCAACCTGTGCGTCGCCGCCCATCTCGCGCATGTCTCATTCGCCGGCCGCCGCGACGAGACGGGCCACATCCTCCCCCGCTACCGGATTACGCTGGCCTCTGCCGTTGACGAGGCCACCTGCCGGCGGGTCAATCTGGGCTTCATGGACTATCACCAGTTTCGCCGCGCGGATTACGAGTCCGATCCTGACACCCTGGTGGTGGAGCGCGCCGGGCGAGACCTCTATCTGGTCGCACCACCTTCGCCGTAAAACTCATCCGCGACCACTGGTTCGCTATTATAGCGGTTGGCATTTGCCTGCGACGGTATTCCTCTGTGCCCCCTCTGTCCGGCACAGGCACGGCCTCCTTCTTTTTCTCACCAGATTTGGCTTCCGCTGGACCTCTGTTGTTTGTGCTTTGTCTCCTCTGTTTTTCCTCTGTGGCCTCTCGGGTCCTGCGGCGGTTCAATGTTTTGTTTGCGGCTCGCTCGCACTCACGTGAGAACCGCTATAAAGGGTCACGAGTACGCCCGCAGTGTATCCGAGCGACTCGGCCATCCCGGGTAGAGGATCATCGGGATCCTTTTCGTATTCTAAAGCGACGTGGTACTGGTACCTCAATTCGCGGAGCGTCCTCAGCACCGCCGGGATGTCAATCACCCCGCGACCGGCCTCGACAGTCTTTCCTTCGGCGGCAGCCCGATCCACATCCTTGAAGTGCATCTCGTAGAGGCGCGTAAAGTGCTTGCGGATAGTGCCTGCGACATCCAACCCGGCGCGCGCCGTATGGCCGATGTCAATGCAGAGACCTATTCGTGGATCGTGAGCCTCGATCACTCTTCGGACCGAGTCGGGAGTCGGATAGAGCTTGTCCTCCGGGCCGTGGTTGTGAATCGCAATGCGAATATTATATTCCCTGACCATGCGGTCGAGGATTCCCATGGCCGCCGGGTCTGGACTGGCGACGATGGTACTGATACCGGCATCTCTGGCATACTCGAAAGCATTGCGGACTGCCGCCTCATCATTTTTCATGTATACCACACCGCAGCCGAGCAGTACGAGCCCCGCCTCTCTAATTCGTCCCGCTACTTCGCGGCGCTCGCCGGGACTGCTGTTCATGGGAAGGTGAAAATCCTTGAGCGAGATGTAGCGGACGCCCAGCCGTTTCGTCGCCCTGATCGCATCGTCGAGGCTCATCTTACGCAGCGAATAAGAGGTGATCCCGATTTTCAAG
>CAYLJO010000304.1:0-6133 GCA_964383905.1 uncultured Blastocatellaceae bacterium | reverse complement strand
TCTAATTCATCAACTTTTCTCTGTAGTCCATCGCGCACCACACGGTACTCTGCGTCATCTCCCAAAAATTTATCAGGATAACCATAAAAGTACTGGACTTCGAGCCACCCATGCGCGATGGCCTGTTTGAAATGCTCCACCGCCTCATGCTTGTTGCGGAGGAAAGCGTTTATCTCTCCCATTTCATAAAGCACCCAAGCATCATCCGGTTCAAGCCGAAGAACTATTTTCATCTGTGCAACCGCTTTATCCCGTTCGCCCAGTGCCGCGTACAGGTGACTGATCCAGACGCGCGTCCGCACGTTCTCAATCATTGCCACCTGTGCCTCCCCTAAGGATACGCCTTCACTCCAAATTCTCTTTGCCCGCTCAGTCTGACCAATATCGTTGAGGAGACTTCCGTAATCCAATCTCCCGGGGAGGGTCGGGTAAATCTGCTCAGTCTTTAACATCTGCTCACCCATCTCAACTGCTTTGTCATACCTTTTTAACCCCCCGTAACACATCATTGCCGTCCACTCTGCGCCTTGGTTAGACGCCAACAGCGGAGCCAGTACATCGATGCCCTTTTGATATTTGCCAGCGAACTGATAACTACGAGCCAGCCTGAAGCGCACGTCGTTATTGGAAGGATCGGCGGTGAGGGCTTTTTCATACAGCGGGATAGACTTCTCGGTCATTCCAGCTTCAAAGTAAGCGTATGCGGCGGCGGTGATCGCGTCGAAATCATTCGGGTCGGTCATGCGCGCAAGTTTGGCCTGTTTGAGCCCTTCGCCTGTTTGACTAACGTAACGATAAAGCGTGATCAAAGCGCGGCGCGCGACAATGAGGTTGGGATCAATCTCCAAAGCTTTATTCGCTTTAGCGATTGCATCATCGAGAGTCTTACGATCAACCAAACCCGCATTATATTGCTCCGTGAGGACGAGCGATAGCCATGCGTAGGCATCTGCGAAGTTCGGATCAATTCGTGTGGCGCGCTCGAACATTTCGCGGGCGAGTTGTAACTCTTTGTCGCGATAACGCTGTTTGCCACGCAGCAATAGTTCGTAAGCATCAACGTTCGTCGTGCTACTCTTGGCGACGAGACTGCGCTCCTGGGTTGTCAGTTGAGCGCGGAGTTTGCTTGCAACTGACTCAGCTAGTTGACGCTGCGCGTCGAGCAGATCGTGTAGGTCGTTCTCAAAGCCATCGTCCGCCCATAATTCGAAGCCGTTTGCCGCGTTGACCAGATGGACGCTGACGCGGAAGCGATGGCCGGCTTTTCTAACAGTCCCTTCAAGCGCGACTTCGACACCAAGTTCGCGCCCGACCTCCGCCGCATCTTTGGTCGAGCCTTTGAATCGCATCGCTATCGAGTGTGAGACGACGCGCACGTCCTTCAGTTTCGTTAGTCTCGTGGTCAGTTCATCCGTAATTCCATCGGATAAATACTCATCCTGGGTGTCGCCGCCGACCATTTTGAAAGGCAGCACGGCGAGCGACTTGATTTCGGATGAGGGGGAGGAGCCCCGAAAGCGTAGGGCGTAAGCTACCGCTATGACTAGCAACCCGGCAATTGCCGTAAGGATCAACACGCGCCGGGGTGTGGCAAGCATGCGCGGTACCGCCCTGCTGCCCGCCAACTCGCTTCCGACGGTGGTTACGGTGCCGCTCGGTACTGGTTGTGCGGAGCGGTCGGGTCGCCCCTTGATCTCTAACTCTTGCTTTAAGCTCTTCAGATCGAGCACCAAGTCCTTGATTTGTTGATAACGCTCCGCGGGGTCTTTGCGCAGCGACTTGCTAATGATCTGCTGTAATTCGACGGGCACTTCGACTGACTGCTGAGCGAGCGGCGCCGGTTCTCTCTCCAGCAGAGAGACGAGCACGTCGCTCTTTGTCGCCCCTTCAAATGGCGTGCGCCCAGCGATCATCTCGTAGAGCACACAGCCGAGGCTAAAGATATCTGTGCGCGCGTCCACTCGAAGGCCGCGCGCCTGCTCCGGCGACATATAGTTGATGGTTCCCATAATGATGCCGGTGTCTGTGCCGGCCAGCGGTTTCGTCGCCGCCTCGGAGTCAACCGCTGCGCCTTCGCTCTGCACTTCGGTGAGCTTGACGATCCCAAAGTCGAGCACCTTCACGAAGCCATCGGGACGGATCATGATGTTCTCAGGCTTAACATCCCGGTGCACAACCCCCGCGGCGTGTGAAGCCGAGAGGGCGGAGGCGACTTGCACGGCCAGGTCGAGCGCCTCGCCGAGCTTCATCCCGACCCTCTTCATGCGCCGGCGCAACGTCTCACCCTCAATGAACTCGGTGGCGATGAAGTGTACCCCTTCGGCCTCTCCGATCTCGTGGATAGTAATAATGTTCGGGTGGTTGAGCGCCGATGCCGAACGTGCCTCTTGCCGAAAGCGGCGCAAGCGATCTGAGTCTCTGGTGTAGTAAGCCGGCAATAGCTTGAGCGCGACGCGACGGCCCAAGCTGGTATCCTGCGCCAGATAGACTTCGCCCATCCCGCCCGCGCCGAGCACAGAGACGATCTTGTAGCGACCGATTACCTGACCCACCACCGATTCACCTTGAGCGTCCATGAAAAGCGGAGCGGCCATCTCAACAGCGGGGTTCTCAATGAAGCCCTCTGCTCGCTCGTAAGAGGAGAGGAGGGATTCAACTTCCTTGCGCAGCGCGCCATCATCGGCGCAGGCTTCGTCCAGGTAAGCGGTGCGCTTCGCAGGCTCGCGCTCCAGCGCAGACTTGAAGAGGATGCTGATGTGCTGCCAGCGTTCCTGCTTCATCGCTTTAACCTTTTCTGATCTCACGGTAGAGCCAGGCTTTAGCCATCTTCCAATCTCTCATCACCGTGTTAGGTGAAATACCTAAGACTTCCGCCGTCTCTTCGTTACTCAACCCACCAAAGAATCGCAGTTCGACGACGCGGCCCCTCCGTGGGTCGGTGACCGCCAGGTCCGTGAGCGCGTCGTCGAGTGCGATCAACTCCGCCGACCGCTCCCCGGACACTACCGCCGTCTCATTCAAAGAGATTGGAGTCACGCCGCCGCCTCGTTTAGCCCGGGCGTGACTGCGTGCGTGATCTACGAGGATGCGGCGCATCACTTGCGCCGCGACGCCGAAGAAGTGCGCGCGGCTCTGCCAGTTCACCCTTTTTTGATCAATGAGCCGGAGGTAAGCCTCGTTGACGAGGGCGGTGGTTTGCAGCGTATGGTCTGGGCGCTCGCGGCTCATGTAGCGGTGAGCGAGACGGTGCAACTCCGCTTCGACTATGGGTAGCAGTTTGTCAAGCGCAGCCCGCTCGCCGTTGCTCCACGCCAGGAGCATTTGGGTGACTTCTTGGGGCGGGGATGAAGGCATCATCATCCTAAGAGAATCGTCTTCGAAAAGCTTAACTGCAGGCTTGGCAGATTATAGCACCTCCTGAGCCTTCCCTTCGACAAGTACTCACGGAAAGAAACTTTTACTGAGAATGGTGGTTTTAGGACTCAAACGCCGCGTTAAGGGGTGAGGTCAGGAATGAAAAGCCTGACACCGAGTTGCGGCGGGCGTTCGGAAAGGATTTTCAGCACACTGAGAATGGAAGCGTCAGCCGCTCCCCTTAAACCGAAAGGAGATTAGATGTCATGTTTACCAAAAAAGTAAAGATCACAGGACCTAACTCGCTAAGGCGCGTTTTTGTCGTTGTCACGCTCGCCGCGCTGTGCTTACTTCCGCGCCAGACAGCGTTTGCCAACGTGGTTACGGATTGGAACCAGATCACGCAGAATGCCATCAGGACAGCCGGCACCCTGCCAGCAGCCACGCCGCGCGTCACGGCGATTGTGCAGGCAGCGGTCTTCGATGCGGTCAACGGGATCGAGCGCCGCTACACGCCATACCACGTTGACTTCGACGCGCCCCGCGGGGCATCGCCTCGCGCCGCAGCTATCCAGGCCGCCTACGCCACGCTCGTCAAGCTGTTCCCGTCGCAGAAAGCGAGCCTCGATGCCCAACGCATGTCATCGCTCGCTTCAATCTCTGAAGACGGGGGGGCTGAGGATAGAGACGGGGAGTTTGAGGATAGCGAGTCGATCGCGCGCGGGCTAGAGTGGGGGCAAACGGTTGCCGATGACATCCTCGCGTGGCGCAGCGGTGATGGCTTCAACATCGTGCTTCCTCCTTTTACGGGTGGGAGCGCAGTAGGCCAATGGCGGCCAACTCCTCCAGCCTTTAGGCCAGCCGTCATCCCGCAGATGGCGACGATGACGCCGTTCGCAATTATTTCCCCTTCGCAGTTTCGCCCGGCGGGCCCGCCGCCCTTAACCAGTGACCAGTACGCGGCTGACTTCAACGAGGTCAAGGCTCGCGGCAGGGTATCCGCCTCGACCCGCACAGATGAGCAGACGCTGATCGCCAAATTCTGGGCGGCCAACGGTGCGATCCTCTGGAATCAGGCCGCCTTGTTCGTGGCCGCCCAGCGCCACACGACGCTGTCGGAGAACGCACGCCTGCTCGCTTTGCTGAACATCAGTATGGCCGACGCGAGCCTCGCCTCTTGGGATGCCAAGTTCACATACGTTTTCTGGCGGCCGGTCACCGCCATCCGGCTAGCGGCGAGTGACGGTAACGACGCGACCGCGCCTGACTCGGCATGGACGCCGCTCCTAGCCACGCCAGCGCACCCGGAATATCCCTCAAACCACAGTGCCGCGAGCGGCGCGGCGACTACGGTTCTCGCCGCTTTCTTCGGCGATGACACTACATTCACGCTCGCATCCGACACTGTGCCCGGCGTGCTGCGCACCTACGCCAGCTTTTCGACGGCCTCCGACGAGGTGAACGACGCGCGCGTCTACGGCGGCATTCACTTCCGCTCAGCCTGTCGCGATGGTCAGGCGATGGGCGTCTCGGTTGCAAACTACGTCATGGCAAACATCGCGCAGCCTGCTCATGGAAGGCGTACGGGCCACATTCGCCACACGCATCCGAGCGGCGAAATCAGTGCTGACGGTGAGAGGATCGATGACGATAGTCAATGAAAGGATTCCATTTACGCGAACTTGGATGTGCAGGAGGCGGGATCGTAGTTACAATCCCGCCTCTCAACGCAACGGGCTTAAGCATTCAGTTTCGCGAGTTTTGCCCTTACGGTTATGCAATGAACAGAGTTAAGGCTCAACCACATAATTCTTCGATCCGAGATGAGTCTATCGCAGATAAAGAGGTGCTTGTGCATCGCGGTGAACAGCAGGTGAAAGGAGCGTTATTATCTTGCGGTAATTGTGGTGTAGTGCTGCTATAAGGAGTGACGTGTCTCGCTTATTCAGGTGCGCGAGCACCTTTTGCGATTGCCTTTCGTTTGCTTAAGCATTGAATCCCGACGGCGGTAGGTAGATAATGCGTGGCGCATTCACCTCACCGGTGAGTGAAGTGGTCACGTGGGGTGAGGACACGCGACCCGAGGGTGGGGGTTTGTGGGAAGCCCCCGCCCGCTCTCCCGTCTCACACAAACATCGCCCGCTTTCCCACAAAACATGCGTCAGAATTGACCTGTAAGCGATCGGCCTACGAGAGTCGGGTTGGTGTCGAATCTTCGGCCAGAGCTTAAATGCGCGCAAATTGCATAGTCTGTAGGGCGAAAAGTGTGATGCCTGATGCCACAAGCCGCCTGTGTCCGCAAACGTACAGACCGTAAACCTGGAAGGCTGTATAAGCCAATCGTCCGCCATAATTACGTGGGGGATTAGGAGAGCCGCCGTGAGTGGAGTTGTCAGCGTCGGCGAGGCGCTGACGCAACCGCAAAGCTTACGGCGGTTCTGCTTTTTTTAGGTGAGGTCAATACTGTGGGAGGGCAACAGGCAAAGCCCTCCGTATGTCCGCAAGCGTACATCTCTGGATAAGCAGTCTGTGCTACGCTCCCCGCCTCCTGAAAGCGGAGCCGCCGTGAGAAGTGATGACAGGTTAGGCTGTTAGTCTCGCTACTCTCACGGCGGTTCTGTTTTTCCGGGCAAGTCAATCCACTTTCGTGCAAGGGGGCGATTGTAGCGGTAGTGTTGCATCTATGAAGCAGGCATGGTTGTCAAGAGAAAAAAGACAACACCAGCGGTGGCGCAGGCTGACGACCTCTACGCTCAACGACAGGATCTGGTACGGCTGC
>CAYLJO010000303.1:0-6166 GCA_964383905.1 uncultured Blastocatellaceae bacterium | reverse complement strand
CTAGCCAAATGGGATTGTGAGGCAGGTGGCGGCGACAAATCCTCAATTAGTAGTTCAATCTTTCTCAAAATTTCTCAAAATAGTGCGCTTATCTCTTCAACCGATGAGGTTAATTCCAGGCATCCGCTTCTGATTCTACGAACAGCGCGGGTTTTTCAAAAAGCATCAGTTCCGGCTTTGAAAAAAATTGATAGGAGTGAACAACACTGTCTGAAAGGAATCTATGTCCAGCTTACCGGATAACAGAAGGTTTCCTTCCGTTGCCAATCAAGCCAGAGTGCTGCAACCGGCATCGCCCAATCCCGCCGCGATGAGCCAGGCAAGGCTCGCCGGTTCCTCTCTTATCAAACCCACCTCCGATATCATTAAAGAGCCGCAGTTGATACTGCCCCCAATCCTCGCCACCGCCAATGATGTGCGAGAGGTCGTGCAGTATTTGAAGAAGAGGCCGGACGGGGTGGACATTTCTGAGGTGCCACAGCCGATCAAGAAGCGCGTTTTCTATCCACCGAAGGTGACAGCTTACGAGTCGTGGGGCATTGTCGGCCGAAAGCGTGACCGCCTGTGATTGACACAGCTTGGGTGGGAGTTCGCGCGGTGTCTCGAACCGGAAGCATGGTCATATCGCCTGCTGCTTAAGAAGGCTGTCTTGTTCAATGCCGCCCTCAGTTGGATGTGGCAACAACGCTTGGATGTCGTCACCCCGGATAAGTCGACAGACTACCGGCAAGAGGAGTTCTCAACGGACGATAAGTATAAAAGAACTGAAAAACGAAGCAGGATATTAGCGAGTACCTTCAAAAATTTGCTATGCATATATTTTTCATCTGACCTGTATCCAGGTACACGGTAATTCGGGGTGTGAGCGGCATACAGTATGCCGCTCACACCCCGATGGTAAACATCATCCGATGGCCTCTCGCCTAATGCAGCGAGTTGGGACGCTTTTTGATAGGTGGCCTCTTCTCGGTTGATCTCAAGACGAGAGGCTGAATCTGCCCGTCGGTGAGAGCGCTGCCCGCCGCGATGCTCGCCATGCTGACTACATATTCCTGACCGTTGCGGGCACGATCAATCATTCTGACGAGCGTCTTATCGCTGAGATTCGAAGTGTTAATGCCGTTGTCCTGAAGCTCGGTCCGGAGGTCATCGGTAGTGTTGGTGCCACGGTCATAAACGTCCGGATACAGATGCAAGACCCCTTCTTCGACGACCTGTGTGTCGTAGTTGATATCAACTACGAGTGGCGAATCGAGCTTCACCACCAAGGGCTTAGTTGTTTTCCTGGCACGCTCAATCTGCTTTTGCGTCACGGGTAAGCTACGCGCCGCGATGATCTTTTCGGCCAGATCGTAGAGGTCCGTCCTGAGCATCCGGATGCACCCGTGCGAAACGAGATGGCCGAGATCGGTCGGCTTTTCCGCCTGGTGAATCAGGTAGCCGCCGCCGAGAGGTATTTTCAGTTTGCCGAGCGGGTTGCGCTTGTCGCCGGCCTTGATGACCTCGCCCGGCCTCACCCCTTTGAACTCATCCACCCAGTCGCTGTCAGGCGGAATCCACGCAGGATTCCAGATAATCTCGGTCGCCTCTCGCTTACCGATAACTATCGGAAACTCCTTTCGACCGACGCCGACCGGATAAGTCTTCACCTCTTTATTATTCTGCCAGAGCGTCAACTGGAAAGCCGGAACATTGACCGTGATCTTAATGTCCGGCTGACCCGGCTCGAGGGTGGTTTTTTCTATTCTCCCGCCCGTAAGCCTATCTGACCGCGCAGACTCGTACTTCTTCTGGCTTTGATCAATAGTTTGCGCGTGTAACGTAGCGGCGGTGACCGAAATGAATAGCGCCGTTGTCGCAATCACGACAATATATTTATGTAGAGCATTAGCCATAGCCGATCTTGTCTCTTTCAAATCCTTGTCCTCTCCAGGCGCTTTCGCGCGAAATTAAGGGTGTCAGCCAATTCGTCAAATTCAATTTTAGAGTACGTGGTTAGTTGGTATTCGCACCGGGCGAAATGGTTGTCTTCGCCAATCTTTCGTGAGAAATATGCCGGAGGTCTTGTGACATGTCATTAATTAATGCCGGTTTAAAGGATCGCCGCCCGGTCCGTTTTTCGCTTGTGTACCGGGCGCGACCGTAATTCCAGAATGGCCGGTGGGTCAAACTGAATCGAAGCAAAAAAAGTTTCGGGGGGTGATTGGGTTCTCATTAAAGTTACGCGTTAGTTAGGTGAAGGGCGTTAATAGAACTTTCTATGAGGATCCGATGAAACTCATTCACAGCCTGATGGTCAGTTTTTTACTGCTCGCCGTCCCGGCCGTCTATGGGCAAGATTTTCAAGCCGGTTCTAACGACGCCGTATTAGCCCAGGGTCAGCCCCCGCTCACGCAGGGGATGGTGGACCGGCTCGCGGAGCTTTTTGAATGGATCCTTGACGGGAGGTTTACTGCCGCGCAGCGCACACAGTTCCAGAATCAGCGGATAGAGGAATGGAGGAGGAATGACCGCAGCAGCATCGATAATGTCCTAAATCTTTTGCAAGTTCGTTCACAGGTGGACGGCTTGGCTGATGACCAGCGCAACCAGGCGCGGGCTAAACTGCAGACCGTACTGCTGAATACTTTGCGCAAACAGCCGGATGATGAGACCTCGCGGTTACTGCTCGCGGTCTACGAGAACGGGCAGAGGCAGAATGCAGATGGCGGGCGCCCGGCCGGCGGCGAGGAAGCGACCAACAGCCCGGAGGCGCAAGCGACCGGAGCGCCGTCTGAACTGCTGGGAAGGTGGCAGGCGGGCACTGTTTCGTCCACCACATTTGTTAACCGGACGACCGGCTCTTATTCTGCGCCCAGCGGTACCCAAGTCATGTACACGATCTTCCCGGACGGGCGCTACGAGTATGCCGCCCTCACGCAGCAGTCGATGTACAGCTGCACCACGCGGTTACTTACATATAAGACCGGGGTCGTCATCATCCAAGGTTCGACGCTTACCTTCACTCCAAAGACCGGCAAGTTTTCGAGTGAGGATAACGGCAACCGCCGGTACAACTATGAGAAACCTGCGAGCTTCGACCAGGAGACCTATCGCTGGCGCGTCGAGCAGGATCAATACGGGATTAAGCTTTGCTTGCAGAACGATAAGGTAAATGGTTGCGCTTACAAGCGGTAACTTCTATAGACGTAGGCAGTAGGCTATATCCTGCTCGTGCCGGCGGCGAGGAAATATCAGGCCAAGGCGCAAAGGCGCCAAGCAACGCGAAGAAGAGCTACACTGAATCGCAAGTTGCTGTCATAAGTCAGTTGGGTGGTCACTCCCTCAGGGGACATCTCCCGATCAGTTGTCATAAGTACTGAGATAACGCCCTCTGATAACCCTCACTCATTACCCCAACGCATCCCAAGACCTCTTCTAACAGCTTTCAGGCACGACCCTAAATCTATAGAAACCCGCGGCGGCCCTGTTCGTTAGGGTTTGAGTTAACGATCACAAGCACAAGTCCGGAGTTACGCCCCGCGCCCCTACGGCGTAACCCCTGTGGTTGATCAATTTAACGGGACGATGTGTGGATCAGCCAAATTCTTCTATCCTCATCTTTCGTCTGGTATTATTCTCGAGTTAGCGGTTATACTTTGTAAGATTATCGAAAGCCGCGAGGCAGAAACAGCAGTCTCGGATGATAGATAGCGATCTCTTCGAACCCTACGACAAGCTGATTCAAATAGAAATCCTGGGCCATCAGGTCGAAGTGCCGGAGAACAACCGCCTGCTTCGCTGCTTTCAGTATCTATCGATGAAAACAATCTCATACGGTGATTTTTGTTGGAACGGCGAGTGTACGAATTGTCAGGTCTGGTATCACAGCGCCGGAGAAAAGGGGGCGAACGACAGAACGGCATTGGCATGTCGCCTGAATGTCCGTGAAGGCATGGTGATTACCAAACTAAGCCGCTTTGTCGAGCTCGAAGGAATCAACAAATAGCCAGGCGCGGCACGGCTCATGCGTACCGCATAAAACGATGATTGATATTCAGCTAGGTGATCGGACAAAGGGACCCGTCTACGCGCAAGTGCGCGAACAGATTCAAACGCAGATACGAAATAAACAGATCACGGCCGGTGAAAATCTGCCTTCGCCGGCGGTGCTCGCACAAAAGCTCTCTGTGGACAAAGGAGAGATTCAGCGCGCGTATCATGAGCTGGAGCAATATGGGTTGGTGAAGAAGAGTACGAGCAGAGATTTTCTCGGCAAAGAAAAGATCATCTACACGGTCAACTGACTTACGCGCCGGGACGGGTGGCCGGAAGACCGGTATAGATGGCAAAAAAGAGGGGGACGAGCGGGCCTCACACCGCTCGTCCCCTTCACGCGAACCGGCCAAGTTATCCCGTTTAGCCCCTCCGGGCGCTGCGCCGGTCGCGCCGAAGGTCGTGACGGTCCGCGCGACGGTCACGACGATCAACTCTCAAATCGCGTTTGTCTTTGCGCAAGTCGCGGCGGTCTGATTTGACGGAGCGCCAGTCACTGCGCAGCTCTGCTTTTGATTTGCCTTCTTGACGATCATCCCGGAGGTCGCGCATGTCCGCTTTCAACTCGCGCCGGTCTTTCCGCACGTCTCGACGATCACTGCGAATATCTCTCGTGTCGTGCTTGATATCCCTGCGGTCTTTGAATAGGTCTTTGCCCTCCTGCAGACTGCCGCTGCTCCCGGCGACGGGTTGCTGCGCCATCGCTGTTGCCGCCAGACTCGCCAGCAAAGTGGCTGAGAGTATTGCGCTGCGAAAAAGTATTCTTTTCATCCTTCCACGTTCCTCCATCAAGTTAAGAATTTCTCTTTGGCCCAGGCACCCAATGCGTCTGAGCCGTTTCATTGTTGCCGCCGAAGGCGTAGAGGAGGAGAAGGGGCAAGACTTTTCCGCCGGCGCGCATAGGCGGCGTGCGGAATCTGGTTCACTTTCCCTGGCGACCCCCTTGCTGAATAGTTAGACGCGTACGGGGTGCGGTCGGCCGAAAAATTTTTGGGGAAGATTGAATCACAGACGGCAGACCCAGGCTCTAAAACGAAAGGGCGTGTGATTTTCTATTCCGTGCAGAAGTGGGTTACACTTTGCACGTTCGTAAGGACCTGGGGGGCGAAAAGACTTTCCTCTGGTTGGAGGATGTGCGGGATGAGATTCGAATACTACAGCACGGAGATTGACGCCGAGCCTAAGCTTTCCGTCGACGGGACGGTGCCGAACAGCGTTCACTTTTCACACTGGCAGGGGAACAACACCCCGGCGAGCGTCAAGGCTGATACTTCGACCGAGATCGCTTTGAACCTTGTCGGCTCGGCGAACCGGCGCGAGTTGACCCGAGGTATCGAACTGGTCACCAACAACCATTTCGATACTGACGGCGTGCTCTCTGTGTGGACCGTGCTCACGGGCGAGCGCGCCCTCCAGATGCGAGAGCAATTAATTGCCGCGGCGGAGGCCGGGGATTTCTCAGAGCTCTCGAATGAGAATGCGGTGCGCGCCAGCATCGTGATACAGGGATCGGATCAGCCAGTTCCGGCTGAGGAGGCCGGGTCGCCGCTGGCCCGTTATCTCGCGGGCGAAAATGTGACGGACGAAGGGCGCGCCTACTCACTAGTCCTACCGGAAGTATCACGCGTACTGACGCGCACGAATGATTACGAACCATTATGGCGCGACGCGTGGGGGCGTATCGCGGCGGCACTGGAGAGCTTCGCGCGCGGCTCGTCAAGAGTGGAAGAGCAAGGGGACGCGAATCTCTCCGTTATTACCATAGCCCCGGAGGTGTTCGGCCCGAACGGGTTTAACCCGACGCGACATTCTGCCCCGTATACGGCCATTTCCCGCCACGCGCGCGGGCAGCTTTTCCTGATCGCCATGGAAATGCGCGGCGGGTGGAGCTATCGCGTTGACTATCCGTACTACTCGTGGGCCGAAACAATCGTCCGCCCGCGCATCCGGCGCCGCGATTTCACAACGCTCATCGCCCGCCTTAACGAGTTAGAGAGGGACTCAGAAGGAAGCTGGAAGGCGGACACGAGCGAAATGACCTCGGCGATCAAATTTCTCGATCAGAGTGGGACGCTGTGCGCCTCAAGCCTCGCGCCTGAGAAGGTGGCCGAGGAGATACTGCGCGGGCACC
>CAYLJO010000302.1:0-6179 GCA_964383905.1 uncultured Blastocatellaceae bacterium | reverse complement strand
TAGAAGTCATCCCAAAACCCTTTTGAGTGTGATTAAGGCACAAGCCAGATGAACAAGTGCTTCAAAGTTCTTGACCTTCCGCTCATAGCGCACGACCAGTCGGCGGAAGTTCTGCAACCACGAGTTCGTCCGCTCGATAATCCACCGCCTTTTGTAGCGGCGCAGTTTCCGCCCGTCCTGATGCGTCGCCACCTGGTTGTTACGCCGCTTGGGGATAATCGGCTCGATGTCACGCTTGAGCAACAAGGTCCGCGCCCCATTGCTGTCAGAGGCCCGGTCTGCGATCAGGCGCTTCGGGCGGCGTCCCTTGCGCCCGCCCTTGCGCTTCGGGCGGCGTGCGTTATTAAGCGTCTCTTCGACCAACTTCACTTCCGCGGGGGAAGCCGCCTCCACGTGAAGTCCTCTCGGAGTACCCGCGCCATCGGCCAATACCATGAGCTTTGTTCCCTTGCCGCGCTTGGTTTTCCCAACTTTCGCGCCCCCTTTTTTGCGGAGACGAACATGCCATCCATGAAGCACTCGTTCCACCGCACTTTTTGTCGGTCGCTCAGTTGGTCTAACAAAGCGCGCCACAAATTCAGGAGCATCCCGCTTTCGGCCCATTGGCTCAAGCGGCGATGTACCGCACTCTTCGAGCCATATCGCTCAGGTAATTCGCTCCACGGAGCACCCGTCCAAAGAATCCAGAGTATGCCCTCGAAGCACTGGCGGTCACTGACAGGTGGCCTACCGCCCTTCGGGTTGCGTTTCCGTTTGGGCAGTACTCGTTCGATGAGCTTCCATTGTTTATCGGTTACTGCTCGCCAAGTCATAAGTGTTCTATTTGACTTGGTTAGATGCAGCAACCACACTACTTGTCAACCAGTTTTGGGATAACTTCTAGATCTCTTACTGACTACTGACTGCTGATCACTTTATGCGAGTTCTGATTGCAACGACGCAGGTGCCGTTCATTCGCGGCGGCGCGGAGGCCCACGCGGAAGGGTTGCGCGATGCGCTCCGCGCCGAAGGCCACGAGGCGGAGATCATCAGTGTGCCTTTTAAATGGTATCCGCCGGAGAAGGTTCTTGATCACATGCTGGCCTGCCTGTTGCTCGACCTCCAGGAGGTTGCCGGGACCCGCGTTGATCTGCTCATCGGCCTGAAGTTTCCCGCTTACCTCATTTCACATCCCAACAAAGTCCTCTGGATCCTGCACCAGCACCGCACGGCCTATGAGCTCTGGGATCACCCCCTCGGCGACCTGATCTACTGGCCCAACGGCGCGGAGGTGCGCGACATTATCCGGCTCGCCGACCGGCAGATCATCCCGGAGGCGAAAAGGGTTTTCGCTAATTCTGGTAATGTCGCCAGGCGGCTCAAGGAATTTTGCGGCATTGAATCAAACCCACTCTATCACCCCCCCCCGTCCGCCGAGCAATTCTACTACGCGCCGGCCGAGGAGTATCTATTCTTCCCCAGCCGGCTGTGCCACCCGAAGCGCCAGGCGTTAGTTTTGGAAGCGCTGGCCCACACCGCCCGGAACATTCGCGTGCGCTTTGCGGGCACTCCCGACCGGCCCGCCTACGCGGAAGAACTCAAAGACTCGGCCCGTAGGCTCAAGGTGTGCGACCGCGTGGAATGGCTTGGGGAGGTGACCGAAGAAGAGAAGCGCCGCCTCTACGCGCATGCGTTAGGCGTTCTTTATCCGCCCGTTGATGAGGATTACGGCTACGTGACATTGGAGGCGATGCTGGCCTCGAAGCCCGTGATCACCTGCGCTGATTCCGGCGGGCCGCTGGAGTTCGTACGCGACCGTGAGACCGGCCTCGTCGCCGATCCGACGCCTGAGAGCCTGGCCGCGGCGATGGCCGGCCTCTGGGAGCAACCTGAACGGGCCAAGCGGTGGGGTCAAGCGGGACACGCGCTCTACGAGCAACTTGGTATCACGTGGGTGAACGTCGTCAAAAGGCTGCTGTCATGAAGCTGAACTGGTTTTCTCCGTTACCGCCGGCCGGCACCGATATTGCACACTACACGACGAGGGTGCTCCGCCCGCTGGTAAGCTGCGCGGAGGTCACGCTGTGGACCGATCAACCCGAGTGGGATGCCGACCTGATTAATTATACCGAGGTGCGCCGTTACCACCTTCATCAGATGCCCTGGGCGGAACTCAATCGCGGCGATGTGAGCGTCTACCACATCGGCAACAACCCGCTTTTTCACGGTTCGATATGGCAGATCAGCCGCCAGCATTCCGGCGTCGTTGTCCTGCACGATGTGCGCCTGCATCATCTCTTCGACGGCTTATACCGTGAGCAGTGGTGCGACATGGAGGCCTACCTGGCGGAGATGGAGTTTTACTATGGTGAAAAGGGCCGCCGGGATGCCGCCGAGTGCTTCAGGACTAATGCGCGTAATATTGATTACATGGCGGAACACTACCCGCTGACACGGCTGGCGCTGGAAAATGCCCTCGGGGTGATCGTCCATACGCGGATGGCCTTTGACGATCTTAAACAAATGAACTCCTGGCCGGTGGCGTATGCGCCTTTGCCCTTTGCCGCCCCGCCGCGTTTACGCGGCGGGCGGGCACGTGACTCAAAGCGCCGTGCTGAGAGTCCGCCTTATCGTCTCATTGTCTTCGGCTATATCGGTCGCAATCGCCGGCTCGATTCACTGCTCGAGGCCCTGGCCGGGCTGACGGACAAAAGCCGGTTCCGTTTGGACGTCTACGGGCAGGTTCTGGAGAACGAACGAGTGCGCGATCAAGTCCGCTCTCTGGGTCTTCAGAAATTGGTAAGGTTGCACGGCTTTGTGCCGGAAACAGAGTTGGACGAGGCGCTCGCCGGAGCGGACCTGGCGATTAACCTGCGTTACCCGACCATGGGTGAGGCTTCCGGCAGCCAGCTACGGGTCTGGGCTCATGCGCTGCCCAGCCTCGTGAGCCAAGTGGGTTGGTACGCAACCCTTCCGGCCAGCGCCGTTGCTTTCGTGCGCCCCGACCATGAGACGGCGGACATCAAAGCGCACCTGAGCGCCTTCCTGGCAGACCCGACCCGCTTCGCAAGGCTGGGCGGGGAGGGGCGACGGATTCTTGAAAAGCAGCACGCGCCGGAGAGGTATGCGCGTTCCGTCGTCGACTTTGCGGCCGTCGCACAACGCTTCCGCACGCGCGCGGCCTCCTTTAAATTGGCGGAGCGGGCGGGGGCGCTGATGGGCCTCTGGATGGGCTCCAGGCCGGCAAATGAGGCGATGAACAGGGTGGCAGCAGAGATATATGGGTTGATCGGGGGAGAATGAAGCGGAGACGCGGAGAAGGGGCGACCAGGGGGACGCGGAGACAAGAGATCCAAGACACCGCCGCGTCACCCCGGTCTCCCACTCTCCATGTCTCCGCGCTTACGCGTTTCTTCTTTCGTCATTCATCCTTTTAAATTATGCGCGTTGGCCTTGATGGTATTCCGCTCGGCGAGCTCAAGACGGGCGTCGGCCATTATACTTTTGAGTTGGCGCACGCCCTCGCGCTGGCCGCGCCATCGGATGAGTTCGAGCTCGTCTCGCCGTTTCCTTTCCTGCCTCCGGTAGGCGGTGAAGGTGATCAGGGTCTGCCGCCGAATCTGAGCACCGTGCGCGCGAGGTTAAACTCGTTGAACCGCTACTGGTGGGCCGTCGGCCTGCCTCGCTATATCAGGCAGAACTCGCTCACGCTCTTTCATGGAACAAACTACGAGGTGCCGCTATGGAGGGGATGTCCGACAGTACTGACAATCCACGATCTCTCGTTGTTCCGGCACCCGGAGACACATGAAACACAGAACGTGCGCCGCGGGCGCCGCCGTTTGCCACTGATGGCGCGCGTCGCGACAATGATCGTCACACCGACGGAATGTATGCGGCGCGAGGTCTGCCATCTTCTCAACACGTCGCCGGATAAAGTGGTTGCCGTGCCGGAAGCGCCGCGCCGTATCTTCAGGCGGATGCCGCCGGAACAGACCGTGGACGCAAGAGGGCGTCTCGGCGTTGAGGAGAAGTTTTTGCTCTTTGTCGGGACCATCGAGCCGCGCAAAAATCTCCTCACGTTGGTTCGCGCGTTTGCCGAAGTGCTCCGCGTTTGGCGCACCCGCTTACAACTCGTGATCACCGGAAGAAAGGGATGGCTCACGGACGACCTGTTTGATTATATCAATAAGTCCGGCGTCGGGGACCGCCTGTGCTTGACGGGTTACGTTTCTGACGATGATCTCTGCGCCCTCTACTCATCGTGCAGCGCATTCGTCTACCCTTCTACGTACGAAGGGTTCGGATTACCGCCGCTGGAAGCGATGGCCTGTGGGGCGCCCGTCATTGCGAGCCGTATTCCCTCTATCGTGGAGGTGGTTGGAAAGGCCGCACACCTGGTCGCGCCCGAAGAGGGGGGCGCCCTGGCTCAAAGCATCATGTCGGTGCTCGAGGACAAGAACCGGAGGCTGTGCCTTTCAACTGAGGCCGTGAGGCGTGCGGCCGAATTCTCGTGGGAACGGACGGCGCGCTCGGTCCGTGAGGTTTACTGTGAAGCGCTCAGGAGGGTGGATTGGAGACGGAACTCTCTAAACTTAAATATTTAATCGGGTATACAGGCGCGGCGATAATGACAGCCGCCCAACAATTTTAGGAACCAAGTGGTATATCCTTATGGCATGCCGCGGCCGGTGTGGGATAGTATGTCTGCTTCGTCAATGAGACGGGCCATCCTAAAAAGGGGAAACACTCGGTCGGTGTCGCCCGCCAGTACTGCGGCCAACTCGGAAAACAAGAGAACTGCCAAGTGGCCGTCTCGCTCTCTGTCGCCAATGAGAGTGCGAGCCTGCCCATCGCTTATGAGCTCTACCTGCCGGAAGAGTGGGCCAGAGACCAGGAGCGGCGAACCGCGGTTGGCGTGCCCGCAGAACTAAAGTTTCGCACCAAACCTGAGATTGCACTCGCCCAGATCAAGCAGGCCCTGGCAGACGGTGTAGGGCGCGGGGTGGTCGTCGCGGATGCGGGATTTGGCCATGATCCGAAGTTTCGTGACGCCCTGACGGAGCTTAAGTTGCAGTATGCGGTGGGCATTACTTCAACGACCACGGTGTGGCCGGAAGGTACTTTGCCATGGCCACCACCACCTGATGCTGGGATGGGCCGCCCACCCAAACTGGTGCGGCGTGACGCGAAGCATCAACCACTTTCAGTCAAAGAGCTGGCCTTCGCCTTACCACAGGCGAAGTTTCGCACCGTGGCGTGGCGAGAAGCGAGCACAGGACGGATCGAATCACGCTTTTGCGCCGTGCGGGTGCGAGCCGCGCACCGCGATTACTGGCGTGAAGAACCACGCCCTCAGGAGTGGCTCATCATGGAGTGGCCGGAGGGTGAGGCCGAACCGACCAACTACTTCCTCTGCACCTTGCCCAAGGCGACGTCGCTCAAGAAGTTGGTTTACACCATCAAGCTGCGATGGAGAATTGAGCGCGATTATCAGGAACTCAAGGGCGAGATCGGACTCGGCCATTACGAGGGACGAGGATGGCGAGGATTCCATCATCATGCGACACTCTCAATCGCGGCCTACGCTTTTCTGGTATCGGAGCGTGGGCGTTGTTCCCCCTCAGGAGTTGAAGGCAGACCACAGCTCAAAGCGGCTCGCCTACCCAGAGGTTACCGACCACGAGGCTCTCCTGATCCGTCCAGCAAGGCACAATCCAGTATCGATTGCGACGATGCGAATGCGGCTGATCGTGGCGTTAACCAAGCGACTGGAGCGGTGTCCGTGTTGTCAAAGAGCAAGCAACGATGCGTCAATCAGAGCAGGATAGACTATCGTCAGTTTCTAACACAGTAGTAATAGCTAGCGGGCGTGGGCGGCGCCTGTCCGGGAATTCGACCATGAACTTCGTCTCGCTCATCACTCACGGGTTGGGCGCCATCTCCGTGCATGGTGACGTTGTGGGGGCCAGGCTTTTGATTGCCTCTTGTTTTCTCATTGCCGTTTCCGTCCTGGCCATCCTTACGGCCACCTTGATCAGGTTCACCACCTCGCTGGCGATCCCGGGTTGGACGTCTTATGTGGTGGGTATCTTCCTGATCATCCTGATTCAATCAGTTATACTCTCCCTGTTCTTTATCTTCATCGTGCTCAGCGGCAGGAACAGCATTAACTTTATCCCCCAGCGTGACTATTCATT
>CAYLJO010000301.1:0-6271 GCA_964383905.1 uncultured Blastocatellaceae bacterium | reverse complement strand
TAGTATTTCTGCTGAGATGACGTACCGGGCTTGTGTGCTTTGTAGAGAGACATTGTACCGAACAGAGTCATGTAATGGCTGGTCTCCCGGACCTCTACGAAACCGGAATCTTTAATCATTTTCGCGAGTAGTCCTCCGGCATTATCCGTCGTGGTCTCGAATCCGTCCAGCAATCGGATGAAAAGAGACCGGCGCGCATGATGCGATTCTGCGCCTTTCCCCGATCGGCGATGTGAAGACCGACCGCCGGGCCGAAGGGCACGAAAAACTTCGGCAATTGACTCATCGTGAATGAGCTTGAGCGGATGGCAAAAAGTCAATCTCCGTACTGGACGTGATGTCGGCCCCGGCGCGAATGATTGAGTGCACGCGCCAGTGCTCGTCGTCGCGCGACGGGTAGTCCACACGGTAATGCGCGCCGCGTGCTTCCTCACGCCACAGCGCGGCGCGGGCGATCAGAGTCGCGACGGTGAGAAAGTTGTGCGACGCCCGGCCGAGCGACGCACGCGATATCTGGTCAAATTCCCACAACGCGCGCTGCATAGATTTGCGGCTGCGAAGAATTCCGACGCGCTCCCACATCAACCGCCTGACGCGCTTGCGGACGGCGAGCGCGACCTCTCCAGAGCCGTACATGTTTTGCTCAGTATCGATTTCGCGCGGCTCATCCGCATCAGGCGCGCCGGAACTTTCACCGGAGTGGTCGGCGAGCGCCGCGCGGCCCGCGCGCGCGCCGAAGACCAGACCTTCGAGCAGCGAGTTTGATGCCAGGCGATTGGCGCCGTGCACGCCGGTACAGGCTACTTCACCCGCCGCGTACAGTCCACGCAGGCTGGTGCGGCCGTTAAGATCGGTCCTCACGCCGCCCATCGAGTAGTGCGCGGCGGGCGACACCGGCAGCAGATCCCTGGTTATATCAAGGCCGTAACGCAGGCACGTGTCGTAAATTTTCGGGAAGCGGCGGATCAGAAAGCGCGCATCGAGTGCCGTCATGTCGAGGAAGACTGTTCTGGTGGCAGTGCGCTCCATCTCGGCAACAATTGAGCGGCTCACAACGTCGCGCGGCGCAAGCTCTGCGCGCTCATGATAGCGCGCCATGAAACGCTCGCCGTTTTCGTTGCGCAGGACGCCGCCCTCGCCGCGCATCGCTTCGGAGAGGAGGAAGCGCGGGGCGTCTGCGAGGTTGAGCGCCGTCGGATGAAATTGCACAAACTCCATGTCGGCCAGTTCTGCCCCCGCCGCGTAAGCCATCGCCATCCCATCGCCGGTGGCCACCGCAGGATTCGTCGTGTGGAGAAACACCTGGCCGGCGCCGCCGGAAGCAAGGATGAGGGCCCGCGCCCGTAACTCGCGCGGCGCGCGCACACGCGGGTCAAGGTAACGCACGCCGCAACAATACCCACCTGCTGCCACCAGCAGGGACTCGGTCGCCGCGTGTGGGACAAAAGCGATCTCGGGTTCGGCGTGCGCCCTGGCGATTAATGCGCGCACGATCTCTTTGCCGGTCGAATCGCCGTGCGCGTGCAGGATGCGGCGACGCGAGTGCGCGGCTTCTCGTGTGAAGACGAGCCGCCCGCCTTCGCGGTCGAACTCCGTGCCCCACTCGATCAGTTCCCCGATGCAGCGTGGGCCGTCTTCAACCATGACACGCACGGCGCGCTCGTCGCACAATCCGGCCCCGGCGTTGAGCGTGTCCTCTTCGTGCAGCGCCACCTCGTCTTCCTCTGAAAGGGCGACGGCGATACCCCCCTGCGCGTATTCCGTGTTGGATTCGTCCGGGCGGTCTTTGGTGAGTACGGTGACATGCGCCCCGGCACGCGCCAGCTCAATTGCTGCTCGCAAGCCGGCGATGCCGCTGCCGATCACGATAAAATCTGTCTCAAGGGCCATCTTTAGATTCGCGGGGGCCAGGATGAATGATACAGAAGGTGCGAGCACACACGTGATCTACTTTTGAGGAGCGATGATTTTTTCGCGAGGCGCCTTCCACTTAATACGTGTCTCTAACCGTTCCCAGTTTGGTGTTGCCCTGCACCGAATTTCCGCGGCCATCCACGACGTCCACTTCAAACCCAGGGTACGACGGTCGAAACCTCGTCTCTTTCCACATTTTAACTGTGATGTCATTTTCCACCGCCCGGTGATACGAGTACTGAGGCAGGCCCATGCGGTCGCCGCGCACATCTGCCCCGGCCAGATGAAGGATACGAACCCCGAAACCTTCAACGCGCCGTATTCTTCTCTCGACATTTTCTACGGTGGACATCTTCATCCCCTTTCCAGAGAAAACAATAGTCGCGTCAACTAGAGTGCTGAAGAGAAAGCCGGCAGCGCATCTGATGAATGACTCGTTTGTTCGATACGGCCATCCGATGAAAGAGCGCGCTCACCATACTTCGCGCCGGTCCGGGGCAAAGCCGGCGCGGACGGTGCCGCCGGACATCGCCACCGGCGTTCAGTCGAAGGGTAAGTTGAAACGTTTATCGCTCATCTATGTTTCTCTCGCCCATTGCTTCGTCACTAAAGCTCCGGGCATGATACGACAAACGGATACCTTAATGAGAGAAAGCCGTCCATGATAGCTCATGAACGGCTTCCGGTGAACTGTTGGGATTGGCCTGTGTGCCGCCTGTGTGTCGCTGATGGTTAAGGACACTGAACAGAGTGACTACCGGACGAGAATCCTAACAATTGTTGATTATCAGTCCAGAGGTCAGGCCTCAGCCACCTCACTGTGATTAGAACTCATACTTTTTATTGGATCACCTCCTTTCCAGTGTTAACACGATAATAAATGACAAGCGGTAGTGCGTCAAGTACTCTTTTTATGCGCTATCTTGTAGGGCCGTCCGGGCCGGAGCGGCGGAATGCGGGGCGGCCATTAATATAGACGGAATGGGCGTGTTCGACGCCGAAGAAGTAGGCCACTTCGCGGTAATCGTCGCAATCGTGAATCACGAAATCCGCCCGCTTGCCTGCTTCAAGCGATCCGATCTCATCACCCCGGCCCAGGCTGTAGGCGGCGTTGACGGTCGCCGCCGTGAGCGCTTCGGCGGGCGCCATCTTCATGCGTGTTGTGGCGAGCGACAGGACCATTGGCATCGAAGGGGTCGGCGACGATCCGGGGTTGAAGTCGGTCGCCAACACGACCGCCAGCCCCGCCCCGATCATCTCGCGCGCGGCCGGATAATGCTCGGAGCCGAGCGCGTAAACAGAGGCGGGCAGTAGCACGGGCTGGACCCCTGCTGAGGAGAGTGCGGCGATGCCGGCGGCGTCCGTATGTTCCAGGTGATCCGCGGTCGCCGCACCCAACTCCGCCGCTAATTGAGCGCCGCCGGAAAGTGATAACTGATCGGCGTGAAGACGCAGGCCCATGCCATGGCAGCGCGCCGCCGCGAGAATGCGCCAGGCTTCATCAGGGGTGAAGACACGGTCTTCACAGAATACGTCGCAGTATTCCGCCAGGCGTTCGCCGGCGACGCGCGGCAACATCTCTTCGATAATAAGCGCGACGTACTCCGAGCGGCGTGCGCGATACTCGTCGGGCACGTCATGCGCGCCAAGAAACGTGGGCACGTAGCGCAGGGGCGTCTCCCATCCCAGTCGCTTGATCGCGCGCAGTATTTTCAATTCGTCTTCAACTGACAGCCCGTAACCCGATTTAGCTTCGATTGTCGTCGTGCCCGTGCGCAGGAACCACTCGGCGTAATGCCTGCCCGTCTCGACCAACTGTTCTAACGTTGCGCCGCGCGTCAGCCTGACGGTGAAGCGGATGCCGCCGCCTCTCGCGGCGATCTCCTGGTAAGTGGCCCCGGCCGCGCGCTGCTCGTATTCATCCACCCGTGTTCCGGCAAAGACCGGATGCGTGTGCGCATCAACGAAGCCGGGCATGACGACGCGGCTGCCCGCATCGACTACTTCGCAATCGGCGTTGATGAGCGGTTCAATCTCGCGACGGGTGCCGACCTTTTCGATGCGCTCACCGCGCACAAGCATTGCGCCGTCTTCGATGATGGCGAGATCACGCATCCGGTCTCCGGCGCGCGGGCCGGGGGTAGAATTCTGCAGCGTCACAAGCTGTGAGCAGCCGATGGTGGCCAGCGTCTCAGGCATAGAGAACGAGGACGCGGGGACACGGGGACACGGAGACGCGGAGATAAGAGAACACATCGCCGCACCTCCGTATCAACCCCTCTATACGCGTTTCTTCTTCCATCCTTCATCCTTTCGTCATGTCGTCATGGTGTTTGCTTCATATGTTGGTCAAGAAAATCAGCGACCAGCGGATAAACTATGAGGCGATTTTGCAGCTTGACGACGCCATGACCCTCATCCTCAAAGAGTTTGTACTCGACGGGCGCGTTCCGTTCGCGCAGGGCTTTAACCATCTGCTCGGCTTCTGTGTAAGGCACGCGCGGATCGTTCTTGCCCGCAATAATCATCAGCGGCGCCTTGATGCGGTTAACTCTATGGAGGGGCGAGATGGAGCGCAGGAAATCCAGGTCGTGTTCGAGCGACCCGTACTCCCGCTCGCGCAGCTTGCGGCGGTAGCCCGAAGTGTTCTTCATAAAGCTTTCGAAGTTGGCGATGCCGACCGTATCGACGGCCGCCGCCCACAAATCCGGGTAGAGCGTGATCGCGGCAAGCGTCATGTAGCCGCCGTAAGAGCCGCCCATGATGGCGATGCGTCGCGGGTCGGCCCCGCCTTCGGTCTTCAACCAGTCGACCGCCGCCGCCAGATCCTTCACCGAATCCTCGCGCTTGCGCACGTCGTCGAGATGCGTGTAGGTCTTGCCGTAGCCGGTGCTCCCGCGCACGTTCGGCGCGAGGATGGCGTAGCCCCGCGAGAGAAAGTACTGGTAGATCGGACTGAATGTCGAGCGTTCCTGGCCCTCCGGCCCGCCGTGCACGCTGACGATGACAGGCCTGAGGTCGCCGATCGTGTTCGGGCCGCTTCGAAAGACGATTCCCGTAGCATTTTGTGGGCGGTAGTACCATGCGGGAATCTCGCGCCCGTCAAAAGTTTTGTAGTGAATTAACTGGGGTTTGACAAACGAGGCGGGCGGGATTCCTGCGGGTGAGCTATGCGTCACCTGCGAAAGCTTGCCGCTCTTTAGATCGCGCAGAAATACGTCCGAAGGATGCTGCGCATCGTTGAGGACGAGCGCGAGCTTGCGCTTATCCTTCGAGAACCGCAGACCGCCGATGCTGTCATGGACGAACGCGCCGGGTTTGGGGCCGAGATTACCGTCAGCGCCGACTTCGCGTACGTAGAGCTCCTCAATGCCGTCATGGTTGATCGTATAAGCCAGCATCCGGCCGTCGTCCGACATGGCGGTTGACTCTACGTCCCAGGGCGTGTCGTCGATGATCTCGATGCGCTTGCCCTGGAGGTCCATGCGCGCCAGTGAATAGAATTCGCGCCCTTCATTTGTACCCAGCAGGAGCGCACGCCCGTCGCGCGTGAAGTTGACATTACCGAACTGCGCGGCATCCTGGTGCGGCGTCAGGTGAGTCACCTGCTTCGACTGAACGTCAACCAGGTAAAGGTCGTTATCAAGGCTCAGTTGCTCGCCGCCATGAGAGACGACGAGTTGGCGATCGTCAAAGGACCATGCGACGGGCTCGTTTGAGCCGTCCTGTTGATAGACCAGATCTTCGCGCCCAGTCGGAACATCCATGACGTAAACGTCGAAGAAATTCGCGTTGCGCTTATTTGATCCGTAAGCGATCTTCTTGCCGTCGTGTGACCAATCGCCAAAGTTGTACCGGACTTTCGGCGCATTTGTGAGCGCTTTAATCTCCGAGCCGTCGGGGGCGAGCCAGAAAAGCTGCGCGTTCTCATCTCCGCCCCTGGATTTCGCGAAGATCAGGCCGGTGCCGTCCGGCGACCAGGAGACGAAGTCGACGCGATCATTGTAAAAAGTCATCTGCTCGGGCCATCCGCCGTTGGCGCCAACCATCCACACCTGCGGCGTGCCAGTGATGTTTGTCAGGAATGCAACGCGGTCACCGTTCGGCGAGAGCGCAGGCGACGAAGCACTGCGTATGTTCAGATAACGGTCGATGCCGTAATGCGCGCGTGCTCCGTTTGCGCCGGTAACCTGCGCGCGAGTGGCGGCACACGGAAGGGTGAGAAGCACAAGAGCGATCGCTGTCAGCGAGCTTTGTAGTTTTCGCATTGTCGCGCCTCCAAAATTCAAATCGGTTATCAAACAGATGAAGTGTGATCGTGAACGATCCGCCAGCCTGCTGCCGTGCGGCGAAAGAT